>JBAVKA010000653.1:0-3360 GCA_049688075.1 Gammaproteobacteria bacterium | reverse complement strand
AGAACAGCAGCTGCCGGCACAGGCCCGTCTTGTGAAACTGGGCGGCGACCGTGAGCGCCCGGTCTTCCCGGCTCTTCAGCGAGATGCAGTAGACACCGTCGAGAAACGACCAGTCCAGCGCCTGCGCAGGGTCGATGCTGCCGTTGCAATACGGGCAGGACGGATCGGGTGGACAGGGATGGAATACCGGCTCGTCGGAAACCGCCGTCACCGGTTCCGGTTCCACTTGTGCGTGCAGGCTGTTCATTATCTTTCCGTTGGCCGGGTTATCCGATACTTGTTGAATTACCACAAGAACCCCAGGGTCGAAGAGCAATTTCTCATAAAAAACAATTACAACGCATTGTATCTGCGCGATGGAATGACAGGCTGACAACATTTCACACCGTTGTCTCGCCTGGCGTACCCGGTATCGACAAGGCGCATTCTACCCATATTCATGCTGCCATAATATGGCTGTCGTGATCCCGTAAGGTACTAAATGATAACGCACATCACCGGGTATTGACCGCATCTGTTGTTAACAATTCCTTGCCAGGGGCTTGGTGCGAGCGACCATGAGTGATGACCCTGGAGTTGCACAGGCGCCCGAACCCGCCCCCTGCGGCCCCCGCCCACGGCCTCATGCAGCGGCAGACAGGATTGGATATGATAGGCGAATGTTTTAGTCATCCTGTTGCATGCGCGGCGGATGAGCCCCACACACTCCGCCCTCACCCATGAACGCCAGTCACCAGCCCGTCTTCCAGCGCCGCTTCCTTCGGCCCCGCTACTGGCCGATCTGGTTCGTCACGCTGCTGAGCGTTGCCCTGGCGTTTCTGCCCGGTCGGCTGCGGGCCGGTCTCGGGGATGTCGCGGGCTGGCTGCTTTACCGCATCGATTCCAGGGCCGGGCGCATCGCGCGCAAGAACCTGTCGCTCTGCTACCCGCAGCTGTCAGGTGGGGAAAGTGATCGTCTGCTCCGGCAACACTTCCGCATCGCGGCGCATATCCTGCTGGGTTATGGCCAGCTGCTGGTGCGCTCGCCGCAGCACCTGCGCAGGCAGTTCGGTATTCAGGGACTGGAAATTGTCGAGCAGGCGGTCGCCGCTGGCAAAGGCATTATCCTGCTTTCGCCGCACTTTCTGGCCATCGAGTATGCGGGGCAATGCCTGTCCCAGAACCACGCCATGGCCGCCATGCTGCGACTGCACAGCAACCCGGTCATGGACTGGATTGTGATGCGTTTCCGCACCCGCTACGGTGGCGAGGGCTACAGTCATAAGGCCAGCCTGCTACCGTTGGTAAAAGCCACTCGCGGCGGCAGATGGCTCATGTATTTTCCGGACGAAGACCGGGGCGCGAAGAACAGTGTATTCATCCCCTTCTACGGGGTTCCCAAGGCGACTATCCCGCTACTGGGAAGACTTGCCGGGAGTTGCCGCGCGCAGGTCATCCCAATGCTGGCATTCTATTCACCCGAACGACGCCGATTCAGTATCGAGTTTCTCGAACCGCTGCAGGATTTCCCGACCGGAGACGACGCGCAGGATGCGCTGCGTATGAACCGGCTGATCGAGGACATGGTGAGTCGGGATCCCGCGCAATACCTGTGGACGGCGAAGATTTTCCGGACCCGCCCGCCGGGCGAACCGGGGTACTATTGATTTAGTATCCATCCATAAACACCATTCTCGCCGCAGAGACGCAAAGAACACAGAGAAATTCTAGAACGAAAACATTTTTAACTTTGCGTTCTTTGCGTCTCTGCGGCGAGTTAATTTCTTATGGACGAACGAATTAGTGAGGCGCCGTTGACGCGTTCAGGCTGGGCTAGCCGCCGCTCTCGCGGTTGATGCGGGCAAGCCGTGCGGTCAGCGTGTCGATGCCGCCCTTGCGGATCTCGGCGGCATAGCTGCTCCGGTTGCTGGCCACCAGACTGATACCATCGATCGAAACGTCGTAGACCTTCCAGTCGCCGCCCTTGAGATGCATGCGGTAGTCGATGGGTATGACGGGTCCATTGCCCTGCTGCACCTCGGTATGCACCGCCACATCATCGGCGGCGGCAGGCGCGCGCAGGGGTTTGTAGTCAATCGTCTGATCCTTGAATTTCATCAGCGATCCGGCGTAGATGCGTATCAGGTGCGTGCTGAACTCCTGGATAAAGCGCTGCTGCTGTTCCGGGGTCATATCCCGCCAGGTGCGGCCCAGCACCAGTTTCGCCGTGGCATCGAAGTCGAAGTGCGGCACCACGATGGAGTTCAACAGCTTGTGCATGGCGGCGGGGTTACGTGCCGCCAGGTCCGGCTCCTTGTTGAGCGCCTGGATGACCTGGTTCGAGACATCGATTACCAGCAGGCGCGCGGAGTCCGCCGCGCCACTCGCCACGCCGCTGCCAAGCAGCGCCAACACCAACACGATTAGCAGTCGTCTCATATCAATAACCTCCATCAACCTGTTGCAGGTGAAAATATTCCATCCGGCGGCGGCTGAAATGATAACCCGGGGACACCACCTCCCACGTCATATGTCACCAATGACGCTGGCGCCAAACAGACGGCACGATGGAAACGCCACATTTGCAGCAGATAGGATGCCAACTTTACATATATATATTATTTTCATGTAGATAACTTACATACCTCGATTGCGTGTGAGTTGTGGACAGGGCAAACCTGTCGTCCCGTGGCAACGCCAAAGCAGGCGCAACAGTCAGGTAATTGAAAATACGTCAGTTTACCTGTCTTTATCTGGCGTCAATCTGTCGCACGTGCTTTGACTTTCGAAGCAGGGACTCGGAGGCCATGAACGAACAGGCTGTTATCGACAAGGTTTCAGATCTCCCATCGACCGGATCATGAACCAGGGGTATGGCGTGCAGCAGCCAATAACCGATCGGCCATGATCACTCCCCCGACAGCGGTGTGTTCTGCACCAGCACGTGCCACTTGGGCCGCCGCCAGCTGCGGCGAAAGGTATCGAGCCCCGCGGGGACGGCATTGCCCGCCGCTTCCTGTCCGTCGAGGAAGGCCACTAGGTCGAACTGCTGATGCGCACCGCCAAAATCTTCGTCGAACTGGCGGGCGATCAGATTGGCTGGCGTCACCGGCCGGCCCAGCACCTCAACTGACGGCAGTTCCAGCCCCGGCAGTTCGCCGTCCCCCTCATAGGCCTTGGACACCAGCTCGGTGCAGACCAGGGCCGAGTCGGTGCGGAAGTCGAAATCGAAATCGTACGGGCGGCCGGCATAGTGGAAGGCGCGCACGATGGCGCGCGCCCGCGCGGTCTTCGGCAGCCGCGGGCGCAACACCACCAGCGAATCGCCGCCGGCGGCATGCTCGAAGCTGGTGAAGGAGACGCCTTCGCTGATCGCCTCCA
>JBAVKA010000652.1:0-1662 GCA_049688075.1 Gammaproteobacteria bacterium | reverse complement strand
GGCGCTCGCCATGCTGATCGGCAACAGCAATCAGATCAGTCTGTCGTTGTTTTCGCCTGCCAACACGCTGGCCTCGCTGCTCGCTTCCAACTTTCCGGAGGCGGGGGAGATTGAAGTCAGGGCGCTGTTGTACGCGGCGCTGGTACTGCTCGCCATCACGTTTCTGGTCAACGTGGTCGGGCTGGCCATACAACAATACACCATGCGCAAGTTCGAAGGTGTCAAATGAGCGAAACCGACCTGACTGCAGACTCTGTTCCGGTGAAACTGCCGAAGCTGGAGAGGCAGTTCTTCGAGATCCGGGCGATAAAAAGCCTGTTGCTTACGGTCTTCACCTGGTTTGCGGCCGTTCTCGCCAGTATTCCCCTGTTCTCGGTCATCTACAAGCTGCTGCTGCACGGCGGCGCCCGACTGGACTGGGAAGCGCTGACTGCACTCCCACCTGCCGGATTCGAGATGGGTGGCGGATTTGGCAATGCCATTGTCGGCACCCTGGTGATGGTGGGTATCGGCGCCGCAGTGAGCGTTCCCATAGGCATACTGGCGGCCTTGCATCTGGGAATACTCGCCCCGCAAAGCAAGGTTGCAATGATTGCCCGGTTCCTGTCCAAGGTTCTCACCGGCTTTCCATCCATACTTGCCGGCGTGTTCGCCTACGCCACCGTGGTGCTGTGGATGGGCAGCTATTCGGCCTGGGCGGGCGGCATTGCCCTGGCGGTGCTGATGCTGCCGACCGTGACGCTCGCGGCCGAGGAGGCGATGAGGCAGGTGCCCCAGCGCATGAAAGACGCCGCCTTTGGCATGGGCTGCACCCGCAGCCAGGTCATCTGGAAGGTGGTGTTGCCGACCAGCCTGCCCGGGGTATTGACCGGGGTGATCCTGGCGGTCGCCGGTGCGGCCGGAGAATCCGCGCCGTTGCTGTTCACGGCGCTGTTCAGCAATTACTATATTTCCGAACTCGCGGAGCCCACCGCGTCGCTGTCGATTCTGATCTACAATTTCTCGGGCATGCCCTTCGACAATCAGCTTGAACTGGCCTGGGCAGCATCCCTGGTGCTGGTGCTGATCGTACTGGTCTTCAACATCATCGCCCGGGTGATGGGACGGCCCAGGTTCTGACCATGAAGTCAAGGTATCGCACATGAACGCAATCGCTGGAGCGCGCGCGCCGGTCGCGGAACGTTTTCAACCCCAGGGCAAGGTGGTCATCGACTGCCATGTCAAGAGTATCCACTACGGAAAGTTTCACGCGGTACGTGACAGCGTGGTGCCGATCGAGAAGAACAAGATCACCGGATTTATCGGTCCTTCCGGTTGCGGCAAGAGCACGGTATTGCGCAGTCTCAATCGCATGAACGATCTGATCGATGGATTCCGTTTCGATGGACATGTCCATTATCACAGCAAGGATATCTACGCGAAAAAGGTGGATCCGGTGGTGGTGCGGCGTTACATCGGCATGGTGTTCCAGCAGCCCAATCCGTTCTCCATGAGCATCTACGACAATGTTGCCTTCGGACTGCGGCTGAATCGCTTCAGGGGCGATATGGACGAACAGGTGGAAAAGGCCCTGCGCAGCGCCGCATTATGGGAAGAGGTCAAGAACAAGTTGAAGAACAGCGGGCTGTCGTTGTCCGGCGGCCAGCAACAGCGCCTGTGCAT
>JBAVKA010000651.1:0-11476 GCA_049688075.1 Gammaproteobacteria bacterium | reverse complement strand
GGTCACCATCCATGGTTACCAGTACCTTGCCGCGCGCGTGGTCAATCCCCGCTGCCATAGCGGGTGTCTGGCCATAGTTACGGCGAAACATAATCAGTCGCAGCCGCTTGTCCTGCTCCGCCAGTTTCAGGGCTTCGGGGATGGTGTTGTCACGGCTACCATCATCGACAAACAGGATTTCAAACTCCAGTCCCAGAGGCTGAACCGCCTTTACGATGGCCTCGTAAAGAGGCTGAACACTTGCTTCCTCATTATACAAAGGGACAATGATGGATAGATCCATAAACGGTTATTGGCCTTGGTGGAATACGCGCATATCGCGATTACCTGTAGTAAGTATCGTCATATTTATCATAAAGTTAAACATAAACCCTCCTGATTAGCACGAATATTCAGCCAATCGAAGCAATTCCTCAGTTTGTGGGCCATTCGAAGCGTCGGTACTCAACGGCGTGGCAGAATGGCCTTTAAATTGAATCGCCGTCTGAACTGTATCTGCATCATCGCCATAATTGCCCTCGCACTCGTGATCCTGGCGATAGTTAGCTCCACCCAGCGGCTCAACATGTGATGCCTAGCTGAACATTCGCGCCAATCATTTAAATACTTGATTTATAGGATATTATAGGTAGTGTCCCTCCAAAACGGACGAGTTACAAACAATCGTGCAACTCAATATTCACGATAGAGCCAACGATGTTTGATCTTATTAGCGGATGAATAGGTCAAGTTGCACGTTTTTTACCAAAACAGCAACTGACATGCCTGCAGCGCACAGAAGAAACCCCGAGTGACTTGGCTCATTACTGTACGTCGTCGAACCATTTGGGACCAATCGACCCTATTTCTTAAGAGACACTTTTCTACGAATTAAATCTTCAATCTAGTGTAGTGCTTCATAATTAATGGAACTATAAATCGTGCTCTTTTGCCTTAGTATCAACTGACACAGAAGAGACTCCTGGTGCGAATAGCCTCTATGATCATATTGAGCAGTGAAGAAGAAAAGACGCTGAGGCGACTCGATCGCTCGAATACATCGAGTGTACGCATGACGCGGCGTGCACGCATCATCTTGCTGGCGGCGGCCTGCAAGTAAAACACGACGATCGCCACTGAACTCGGTGTTAGCCGAGTGCAGGTGGGCACTGGCGGGAGTGCTATGTCGAAGGCGGCCTGGCGGCCATCGTACATGACCTCCCCCGCGGTGTGCGCAAACCCACGGTGGATGCGGACGAGATTGTCAGGTTGACCATCCAGACCACGCCCAAAGCGGCGACCCACTGGAGCACGGGCGCATGCCGGCCAGGGAAATCGGGGTGAGTGACACCACGGTATTGCGGGTGTGGCAGGCGCATGGCCTGAAACCGCATCGCCTCGAGACCTTCAAGGTGTCTCGCGATCCGCGGTTCATTGAGCAACTGGAAGACATCGTCGGGCTTTATCTCTAGCCACCGGAACACGCCCTGGTGCTGTGTTGCGATGAGAAAAGCCAGCTCCAGGGGCTGGACCGAACCCAGCCGGGGTTGCCCCTAAAGAAGGGCCGGGCGACCACCATGACGCATGACTACAAATGCCATGGCACGACCTCACTGTTCGCCGCCCACAACATCCTGGATGGCCAGCTGATCGCCAGTTGCCAGCAGCACCACCGTCATCTCGAATGGCTCGACTTCCTGAAGAAGATCGACCGGGAAACGTCCAAGGGAAAGGAACTGCACCTGGTGTGTGACAACTAAGCCACTCACAAGCACCCCATGGTCGTGTAATGGCTCGATAAAACACCCGCGCTTCCATATCCACTTCACTCCGACCTGGGCCTCCTGGTTGAATATGGTGAAACTGTTCTTCCGTGACATCACCACCGAGCGCCTGCGCCGCGGCGTCTATACCGCCGTCCCGGACGCTCTCTCCTGCCACATCATGAAGATGTCGACGCGCACAATGTATATCAGAAGCCCTTCATCTGGACGGCAAAGGCCAACGACATCCTACAGGAAGTCGATCGCCCCTTTCGCCGATTAAGCTCCAAACAGAATGAAGCACTACACTAGGTATCGGTCATTCGAAAAACTTTGCCTTACCGACGGTCAGACCGTGTGCTTCATACAAACATAGTTACGTAAATAGCATGGGTTTTCGAGTACACAATATCGCGGAGATTAGGAGCTCTAACCACTGATTTTCGTCCTCCCAAGTATCCTCAGCAGAGTATTGCGCCCAAGCCTCAAGACGGGATAAAGCAACCTGGTTGCGGTTGGGTTTCTGAAAATAAGTGCGTTTATTCGATTAAAACAACCCGAATTTGTGCTAAGCAACGCCAATAGATGTAGGCACTCTGGACCGTAATACGTTTTTCCGGCATATTCACCTACAAAGCCCTCATCAAGATTGAAGCCTGCCTCTGATAATTGCTCAACAACTTCCGGATGCTCGCGCGCATTAAGCAGTGATACAGTACCAACACTTTCCTTTAATCTCATATACTGGACATATTGTGTACAAACAGGGCAATCTCCATCATATATGACCCTGATTCCAGTGTTATCTGTCATTGTTCTCTAGGAGCCTGTCAGATTTAACCGACGTAGACGATAGAATACAGAAGCGCCAACCATAATGGAACGGAGCGGCCATGTAAGGCAAATTCCAGACGATTGATCGAGACACCGCGTAGTTGTTGCCGCCCTCGTTGCAGGCTTGGCTGCCGGAGAAAAATCGGAGTCTATTCCTCTGCTAATGCATACTTGATGTGATAATCTATAATGGTCAAATTTGCAGTTGGATCTGCTGCCCTGAACAAAATCATCTTAATTGTACCCTCTAAAAATATGGTAGATCATATGGTTATGCCAGATAACATCAAAACGATACTGATTACTGCATTTGTTTCTTCGATAACCTTATTCCAGT
This sequence comes from Gammaproteobacteria bacterium, assembly GCA_049688075.1. Lineage (GTDB taxonomy): Bacteria > Pseudomonadota > Gammaproteobacteria > UBA9214 > UBA9214 > CAVQCA01. The sequence continues at coordinate 8,563 of JBAVKA010000651.1, read as the reverse complement.
TTTATGTATCCATCTTGCCACTGACTGGTAAGCCGATGGGTGGCTGGTACTGGCCTTTTACTGATTATCCAATGTACAAAGGCACGATAAATGAGGGAGATCATATCCCGATCAGGACAATTGTCATTGCACGAGACTCTTCGGGTAAGGAAACTGAGATAACCGCAAATATTGTCGGTGGCGGAATTGGTTTATTCCGATTCTCAAATCTAGCTAAGACTCTCATAAATAGTGATGAGGAACATACTAACATCATCAACCTTCTAACCCGTAATCTGGATAATCGCGATAATATTATTGAGATTGACCTTCTGAACTACCCGCTTGTCATTACAAAAAAAGGAGCTGAAGAGGCGCCCTCAGAACTACTGAAGCGTATTCATCTATGACGACTGATCGAAGTATAGACGCATCTTCTCTTGCTGACAGAAAATTAGGGTTTCTGTTCAGAGAAGGGAGTTATTTTGATCTTGGCATACTGCGGATAATTGCAGTTGCCACTTCACTACTATTTCTTATTTTTATTTCCAGATTCGGGATAGAAGGGGCATTTTACTTATCGGGAGATTTTTATAGACCTCTTCCCGCACTGAAGATATTAATGCTTCCATTTGGGTGGGGAACAAGACCAGAGCCATGGTTAGTTAACTCTATATATTGGATTACTATTGCCACTGGTATAACCGCACTGGTTGGCTTCAGAACCAATATCAGCTTATTGATTTATGCAATTGGGAATATCTTTCTTACAGCATTTATATATTCTTTCTCTGACTTGCATCACCGTGAAGCCGTTATGGCAGTAATCTTGTTTGCATTGGCATTATCACCAAGCGGGAGAGTCCTGTCAGTTGATAACCGTATGGGGAAAGGATTCAATGGTCTCGTTGACAGTACTGCCGCATCTTCAACACATAGTCCTTACGCCTATTGGCCCATCCTCTTACTGCAAATCTTTTTTGCACTGATGTATTTTTCTGCTGTTGTATGGAAGCACCAATCAGGACTGGGATGGGCAAATGGTTTCACCTTGCAGGCATATCTGGTACAAGACGGAATTCGTCATAATAGTCCAATCGCACTATGGTTCTCACAGTTTCACTATTTTATTTATTTCGTGCAGCTAATCGTTGTGACATTTCAGGCGACATTTTTTTTGATAATATTTTTTCCGAAACTCAGGTGGATATACATACCTATAGGGCTGGTTTTTCATATTGGAATTCTACTCACGTTAACGGCACCCTTTTACCAATGGATCGCCCTATATATGGGATTTATTCCGTGGTCAAATTTGCGGGAAATTATTTCTGGACGACGCAAAATAATCGATCTGTTCTAGGGAAGGTCTTACATGGACACCGCCCGTATGCCAAGTGAGTATAGGTGAAAAGAATCGATTGCAGTCTTACATCGGCCTGTTAATGGATACATAAAACTGTAATAAGGTTATCGAAGAAACAAATGCAGTAATCAGTATCGTTTATATGTTATCTGGCATAACCATATAATCTACCTACCAGATGTATTAGAGGATACAATATGCCGGATTTTGTTTCCGGCAGCAGATCCAACTACAAAATTTAATAATTATAGATTATCACATCAACTATGCATTAGCAGGGAAGTAGACCCCGATTTTTTAAGTGTACCATAGGGATGGTTTACGGACCCCAGTGGCTCAACCAGTGAGCCTGGCTGAGATGTATCGCTAATCAGGTAAAAATATATTCCGCCATTTTTCGGAATTCGGTTATCAGGCAGTCAACGTGGCGCATAGATAACATACTGCCCCATCCTGGCCGTTTCCTGATAATGCTCAAGAACATTGATCGTGAATGTTTCTCCAAAATGGGTATCAGAATACCAGGCGGTATTATCAAGGGGATCCTTAACAAAGATGATAGCAGAATACTTTTTACTCCTGATCTCTTTAACAACTGTCGCCCGGATAGCTACATCGTTCTGCATCACAAGACGTAACATAAACGGGTCCAGCAGATAGGGCTTCTTGTTACTAAAGATGGGCAATAATGGATCCTCTGACAAGAGGGTACCCTCTTGCTGCATAACAAATTCTGTAAGCTGCTCTGGGTATTTATTTCCATCCGATTTATAATCTGCAAGCCCTTCATTGACCATCCAGAGGTTTCTACAAATACTAAAAACCATCAATGCGACATAGATACCGGTCGAAGGTTGAATGATCATTGATCGTGTGCTGAATCCGGCATACCCCACAAACAAAACCGATGCTGCTGAAAGATCGACAAGATGATTAAATACTACGCCTGGAGATCCATACAGGAAAACAGTAAGTACCAAGGTAACAGCGATAAAAATTGTCGGCAAGGATGTACGCAGACCTTTGGGCCCGTAAAAGAAAATAGTGACCGCCCAGAACAATATGAGCATGGATTCCTGATCATTGCTCGACATCGAAAATGCAAATTTGATTGGCGCTTTCAGGATTGTGGCAATATCCGCACCTCCGGAGGCGCAGACCTGAAATATTTCATAAATCCTGCCTGACGTCGTAAAAAACAGAAACCCCAGAAATGCTGCATACCCTGCAAGAGTCGTCAACAGAATATGCAATCCTTCCCTGCCCCTCCCCGTCAGTAGCAACCAGAGAAACAACGAAGCCACACCATGCACTGCAGTCAGTTTAGCTGCAAAAGCCATCACAAAAAGGAATGCAGTTACGTACACACGTAATATGCGTGGGGATTTCCCTAAATATATAGCAAGTCCCAGGACATTAAGCGCCAGTGGAAGTACATCCCCTCGTACTGACTCAAACCCGTGCCTGATACTTAACGATGAAATCAATAGCGCACATAAACCCACCGCAAACACCGGTCTAACCTCTACCCTTCGCAGGAACATGTAGCAACCCCAGAGTAGCAACATACCTGAAAGGAAACTGATTATATGCCCTGATAAAACAGGCGAACCCAGTACCCTCATTGCCATGGCAATGAGGGAAAAAAACAATGGGAAATTTCGTGTACCGCCAAAACCCGTTGATTCGTCAAAGAGCGGGCGGTACAAGACACCATCCCTGAGATCCATCGCCATGGCTATCCAGGCACCAGAGACATGATCAAGAGAAGTATTATTGATAATCGAAAAAATAATTATCGCACCAAATACAAGCAAGCCAAACAAGGCAGCCAGTAGAAATGCAATAAAAGAAACGTTGTTTTTGTAATGGCCATCCATGCTTTCAATGAACATCATTATCAATCCACCGCTGGCCTAGGACAGCCTGCTCTCTGTTGTCGTATCAGCAGAAACCCGCTCACCCTTTATAGCACCTGTATCTATAGCACCTGTATCCACCTCTATTTGTTTCCATGTCCAGTATGAATTCAGGAAATAGTTGACCAGCGCACCTAATCCAATACCAATAATATTCGACAGAATGTCGTGCAAACCAAACACTTTCAAGAGTATCAGAAAAGCCGTGTAATTCAGGATTCCTGCTATACCCGCAGCCAGGTGAAACCTGAACAATTTCCACAAGAATGAGGTCTCTGTCTTACGACCGGTGAATGTCCAATAGTGATTTAAAAGGAAATTGGTAATTATGGAAACTTCGATGGCAATGGGCGGTGCCAGATCGATAGGGACACCCATCATTCGTGTCAGAAATATATAAATTCCTAGATTGACAAATACACCTGAAATACCGACACCCAGAAACTTGATAAATTCTTCCGACTGACGGAATCGAATCTTGGCAATATTTAGCAGAAACTCCACCTGATCCCGCATAGACAGCTTTGACTCGCCATACTGCCTGTCAGGAAAGACGATCGGAACCTCAATGACTTTTGCGCCATTACGCAGCAACTCAACCAGTAAAGAAGACTGAAAAGAATAACCCCGTGTTGACAGAAAACCAAATTCACATTTTTCCAGCACATCAGTCTTGATACACCTGAATCCTGACGTGCAGTCATGAATTCTGGGGAGACCTCCAAGGAAACGGATCATCCAATTCCCCACCCGACTGATCAATTTTCTGCGAAGTGAAAAATCCGGTGTTGAGCCACCCGGTGCGAACCTGGAACCGATGACCAGACTAAATCCATGATTAGCCAAATCTACAAACAAGGGGATTAACGCCGCATCATGCTGACCATCTGCATCCATCTCGAAAACAAGATCAGAACGCAGGTTTGCACTGACATACGCCATGCCGCGCTTGTAAGCCTCTCCCAAGCCCTCCTTTTTGCCGGAAATTAAATGCAGATTTTTATACTGTTTCATCAACCCGGAAACAACATCCTGCGTCCCATCCGGAGAGTTATCATCTACAACCAGAACGTGTAACTCGTGAGAGGACAGTTGCCTGGCTTGCGCAAATATCCCGGGTATAACAAACTTGACATTTTCTGCCTCGTTATATGTAGGCAATATGACACATACTTTCTTTATCATGAGGTATGATCACCCTGTCGAAAACAAATTATGACCCTGGATGCTCCCGATGAGCAGGGTATAGGTGTAGTTGCCAATCCGACTTCCCTAACCGATGGGGCAAAAGAAAAAGCATCTGCGGAACGTGTTGCAAAATGCTTTCTACGCTTGTCAGGTTTGCTGGCCAATGTCATTATTTATTGATGGTCTTTTTTCGAGTCAGGTTATTAAGTATTGGTCTCCAATCATTTGGTCTGCATCGGCATGCATGCAACCACCAATTCGCCGTGTCAATGTTTTCTTCGCAAATTATGAGCCATATCTAATAGAGTTTCCACTGGATATAGACATTCTTTCTGCATGCAAGCGGTACCGGCTCAAACCCGGTGTATTGCAGCTGTTGGCAAACAGCGGCTCACTGTACTCATACCTGCAAAGGATTCCAATTCAAGGCAAGTTCGGGCAGGGGGAAAACGGTTATCGGTTGAATTGCATCCGAGCGAAGCGTGCCGATACCTCGGTGGCGTGGATCAACAGCATCTTTCTGGTGATGAACCTGCTGATCCTGTTGAGGGTCTTTTCTGTGCGGTGTAAAACTGGGCTTGTCCTACCATCTTTAGCATTTGCCTGGAAAAAAAGCGCTTTCTTATGCGGGCAAAGTAAGGCAGACAGATGTTCTCCTCCGTTACAAAATGCCGGCAGCCTGACTTAATGAGCAGACTCTAGATAACTTCCCAGACTGTTGACACGTCCGTTTGAGTCGAGCCTCTTACCCGCCTGACAGAGGCGGGAAGCGGCAGGGTAACGGTTGGTCTTTCGAGTTGGACTGACAGAAAACGGCTTGCAACGCAGCAGGATTTGTGCGCCGTAGCGGCAGTTTTCAGCAAGATTCGTGTGGCAACAGGTCAGGTAACGAGGCAATCGGTTGCACAATAACTGTGGACTTTACGGAAAAGGACTTTTATTCTACTTAACCGAATTACACTTACTTTACGTGTGTTAATCACAATGACGTCCATATGGCCACAGACGCACGCAGGGAAACACGGATTATTCATTAATAATGACTGTGGATTCCTTGGCTATTTACCACGGTTTGAGCAGAAGTATGTACCATTCCTACTTGACCCTTTCCGTATCGCAGTGACGAAATTCTAATATCACAGATAGATACGGAGAATCTCAATCCAGCCCATGAAATAGACATGTCCAAATACATGTAGTCGTCTGAATATGAAAAATTATTATGAAAAAGCCAGCAAACAACGATATATCTACTTTTTCATTGGCCTAGTAGTTATTGCTGCTGTCACTTTACCACGATTAATTCATCTTGATGCAGATCCTCAACCCGGGTTTATACCCCTGGATGTGGGATACCAGATCGATGAAGGTTACAAAACATTTGCGCCGAAGAACCTGCTGGTATTCGGTAAGCAAATCTGGAATCCAGAAGATCAATATTCCGGATGGATGCAATCAAGCCCAGTTACACAATGGGCCTACTATCTGGCATTTAATCGAATGGAGCTAAATCTGAAAAGCGCGAGGACCGTTTCAGTTATCTATTTTGCTTTATTTCTTACAATCACCCTGATTCTGCTTGTCAGGCGATACGGTATAGTGCTTGCCTTAACAGGTGTCCTTTTATTGGCTACAGATGCCGCCCTGTTTTATTTCTCGCGCAGTGCATTGTTCGAAACTGCCATGATTTTGTTTGTATACACGGGGATATTGCTCACCACCCTTATACCAAACAACAAGCCACTGAACGCAGCCGCCATCATGGTCGCAGTCGCACTGATAGCCATGTTCACGGTTAAATTAACTGCAGTTCTTTACTTTACACCGCCATTAATAGCATGTGCCCTTGTAATATCCCTGGACGCGGGGCGAAGGAAATACATATACTTTTCTGCTCTCGCATTGCCGATAGTGATAATGGCTTTTATCACGAGAAACGAGTGGCTTTGGCATATATCCTGGGATACGCTTGGCGATGTACCTGAACGTTTTCTCTTAAATCCTATGCCTGAACTCACGCCATTTGCACTACTGCTTGCTTATAGTTGCATTCTTCACCTCCTGCTGGTCAAGCCTGTATTGCTCAATAACATATATCGACTTTCACTGGCTGCCATGATCATTGGCACACCATTAATCCTTTCGTTTTTTCCTAATTATAATCCTCCACGATACTATGTCGCCCTGGTTCCAGCCTGCCTACTGATTTTTGTTGAGTGGCTGCACCTCAAGCCCTGGAGAGAATCTGAATTTACTTCGTTCTCAATCGCGAAAATAATAGCAATAACCGTTGTATTCATTCCCTTTACAATGTTACTACTCAGGGCCATTAATATACTTGTCCTGATAAATTTACCTTTCAGCATGGGAGAAGATCCTGGCATAGACATAACGACACAATACAAGCTACTCCCGCTTTTTCTTCTTGGTCTTTTGATTGTTTACTATGCTGCCCGCGACAGCGCAATAAAGTCACTTGGCCTGGCAATACCATTGCTAGGCTTTGTTAATCTTTCTGCAGGCATTGCAGCCCAAGCAGACACGCTCTTGCACCCATCATACGACTCTCAAATTATCCGAAAACAACTCAGTGCTCTGATCACTGATGCCGAATCCGTTGCTGGTGACTGGGCACCTTTCTTTACTGCCGAGGCCCCGATTCGTTCATTTTACATGTCTAAAGGCATCAACTTCCCAACCGAGGAACATATATCAAAGATTCGTCCGGATTACTTCCTGGACAGCGGGACACCCTTCGACCGGAAATCACTACGATCATTGCAAGCAAATAGGAACATCAGATTGAGTGACCCTATATTATTAGGAACCTACATGGAACATGAAGTCAGTATCTACCAGATTGAATATCTCGTCGATAAACAAACTAGTGTACTGCTTCATAATTAATGTAAATCCTGATAGGGGAACGCCTCGCGGCGCCGCCCCTCCGACACGACCGGGCATTCGGGTCCGTACCACGGCGGTTCAGAAATATGATATGCAGACCCTCGCTCATTAACACAGATTTTCAATTTGCCTGACTATTCTAACTTTATACCGTTCAAGGCTGAAATATTTCTCGGCCTTTTCTCTTGCAGCCAATGCAAGCTTACTTCGCAAATCAGGATCATTTGCCAGGCGTACAATGCCAGCTGTAAGTTGGGCTGTTTTATCTCTATCAAAGGTTAATCCGGTAGTGTTGTCATCGACAACCTCCCTAAGGCCAGTACAGTCGGTTACAATCGATGGCAAGGCACATGCCGATGCTTCTATTACAGAGATTCCAAGCCCTTCGACGCTTGAAGCCAGCACATTGATATCGAACACATGCTGATAATAGGGTAAAACATCCGGGACATAACCCGCGAGGGTAACTACCCGCTTCAGACCTAACTTGCCGATTAGATTTTGGAGTTCGGCATGCATGGAGCCATCTCCCACCAGCACAAGATGTAAGTTACTGACCCGATCCCTGGCATTAGCAAAGCACCTAATTAAAACGTCTGGTCGCTTATGTTTCGTCAAATTACCTACTTGTCCTACTACTATTGTCGACTCTTCGATACCAAGCATTTGCCTGTAACTATTGTCTCTTCGAGCCACGGGTATAAAACGTTTATTTGTGTCAATGGCGTTATAAATCACATCCCCGTCACGGCCACATTTATCCGCGACAACTGATCGCGTGTATTCACTGGGAAATACAAGTTTATTCGCGAATTTAACCAGCCATATATATAAATAGCGTTTTGGTACAGGATGGTGGAAATGACACAGGATCGGTGTATTCAGTAACTTTCCGACCGGTACTGCCAATTGACATGGCAAGCCCGTGTTGCAATAAATAACTGACGGCTTGTAGTGCTTGACCAACTGGAATAACCGATATACTGAATGCATATATTTAAATATCGGGAAGGACTTGTGTGGCCCATCGAACATAATCTCAGGGAAAGATTCATCCAGAATATCACTTACATGCTCGGCTACAACTTCATCCAAACAGTTATTTTTTCTTATAAGAACGATATTAAAACCACGATCTGATAGCGCCTCGATAGCCTGGATGAGACAAACCTCAGAGCCTCTTATCTGATCACCCCCACAATGC
>JBAVKA010000650.1:0-2011 GCA_049688075.1 Gammaproteobacteria bacterium | reverse complement strand
GGTTAACAGCTCCGGGATCCGCTGCGCGGCCTTCGGCACCTGCAACGGGATATCGAATCGCTCCCAGTCCAGCACCTGAAGATACAAAAACCGGATCCCGTTCAGGTACAGCCGGCAGCTCGCCCCGGATAATCCGCGCTCCTTGACCAGGTACAGAAAATACGCCTGCAGCTCATCCACGTTGAGCTGATCCGGCGGGCGATGGTAATAGCGCGCAAGATCGCTGACTGCTGCAAGATAACTCTCATGGGTCCGTACCGAAAAGCCACGCACCTGCATGGCATCCATCATCCTTTGCCGTAACGCTGTCATCGTCCTTCTCCTCAGTTAATGACCAACAGTGGTCATCTCTGAGTGTGGACACTCACCTCACCGGCTACAGGAAAAACTCGAAAGGTACGCAGCTACCGCGAAGCGGTTTAGTTCAACAGTGTATTCGACTGATTACGTAGTATTGGGTATATGTCGGAATCGTCCTATTGTGCGAACGACCGACTCGATCTAGCATAAAACTCAACATAGCTATCTCCGGGCAGGATGCCCTTTCATTATGACAAGGAAGGTCAATATGTTTGATTCAAATTCTCCAGCCCCTGACGCCGTAGCGCGCTTTTACGATAACTACCTTAACTGCCTGCAAAAAGCCTCTATTCCCGAGAAGCAAAGACGGTGGTATGTAAAACACATTGAAGCGTTTATTAAGACCCATTCCGGACGCAAGATCAAGTCGCTTACTGGTCAGGAGGTCAGCGGATATCTGGAAATGATAGGCCGACAAAATCGGCTTTCTGGCTGGCAATTTGCCCAGTGTATCGATGCAATACGGATTCTATATTGCGAATTACTCTCAACAGCGGCCTGCCAGGGCATGGACTGGGAATACTGGAAAAATTCGGCCAGACAACTTGATATTGAACACCCGACCACGGCACGGCAACTCTCGCCTGAGGAATTGAATTACCTCAAGGAACGCAAAGGCGAGGGCCCTCTGCAACAGGTACGCGCCGATCATCGTGAACTGCTGGTTCGATTAGCCAATGAAATCCGTGTCAGAGGCTATGCCTGGCGCACTGAGCAAACCTATGAACAGTGGATTTGCCGCTACATCCTTTTCTGCAAGGGTGTTTCTCCCGAGCAATCTGGCGCCACCGGGGTAAAACGCTTTCTTGAGTACCTGGCCATTCGGCGGCACGTCAGTGCCAGCACCCAGAACCAGGCATTGAATGCGCTGGTGTTTCTCTACGATAAAGTACTCGGGCAGAGGCTGGGGGAGCTGGAAGCCTTCACCAGAGCAAGGCGCTCACATAACCTTCCGGTGGTACTGAGCCGCAACGAAGTGATGTCCTTGCTTGAAGCACTTCAGGGTACACATAAATTAATCGCTTCATTGTTATACGGTACGGGTATGCGTCTGCTCGAAGGGCTGCGCCTACGGGTTCAGGATGTTGATATTGCCTACCATCGTATTCATGTACACCAGGCAAAAGGTAAAAAGGACCGGTACGTGCCACTCCCCGGCATGCTTGAAGAGGGACTGCGCGAACAAATCGAGGCGACTCGTGTACTTCATATACAGGATATTGCAGCAGGTTTCGGTGAGGTTGTGTTACCGGGTGCACTGCAGCGCAAGTACCCCAACGCAGGTCACGAATTAAAGTGGCAGTTTCTGTTTCCTTCCGGACGCCTCGCGGTGGATCCATTCGGAGGGACAATTCGCCGTCATCATCTGCACGAAAGCGGGCTGCAAAAGGCTGTTAAACGGGCAGCAACCGCTTGCGGCATCAATAAACGGGTGGGCTGCCACACGCTACGCCATTGTTTTGCAACCCACCTGCTGGAAGCGAACTATGATATCCGTACAGTGCAGGAACTGCTTGGGCATGCGCATGTTTCCACGACCATGATCTATACCCATGTACTCAGTCGCCCCGGTGTCGGTGTGTTCAGCCCGCTGGATCAGCCGCGTAGTGATAAATGATCATAATCAGGCGATCCGGGCAAACTTGCAGCG
>JBAVKA010000649.1:0-1632 GCA_049688075.1 Gammaproteobacteria bacterium | reverse complement strand
GGCCAGCGGCGGTCTGAAGGGAGAAGTGCTGATCTGGTCGGTGCCGTCCGGTTACCGCCTTGCGGTCCTGAAAGCGCACCATCACCCGGTTAAGGATTTGCTGTGGATCGACGAGGATCGTCTTGTCAGCCGCGACGAACACGGGGATATTTTCGTATGGAATACTTCGTCCCGGCGTGTTGTCGACTCCCTGTCCAACCAGGATGTCACGGCCATAGCCTTGCTCCCGATTCGTCGGGAGTTAATCGTCGGGGATTCGGCTGGTCTATTACGAAGTCTCTCCTATCCCGGTTTTGTACCGCTTGCGGCTGGCGAGGTTGGGACGAATGTGACATCCATTGCGGTTGCACCGGATGGTTCGGCGATAGCCGTGTCGAGCGGTGATGGAAATGTCCGCTTGTTCGACCATGAACTGCGTCTTCTGAGGATAATGCAGCGCCCACCCGGGAGGGTGTTTGAACTGCGTTTTTCTCCGGATGGCAAGCAGCTTGCGGGTGGCGGCTGGTTCAAGCTGTTCCTGTGGACCTCCGCAACAGGAGAACTGCAGGTTCGGTCCGTCGCGCACAGCGGTGCCGTCGTGTCCCTTGATTACAGTCCCGATGGGCGGCACATGGCGACCATCGGGCGAATATTCGATGCCGGGCTGCTGATAACGGATGCCGCCAGCGGGAATGTCCTCAGGCGGTTGCAATCTCCGCCGCTATGCGGATGGAAGGTACGCTACAATCCGGATGGCCGTACGGTGAGCGCTTCCAGCGAGAATGGAAGTGTGTATCTTTACGACCTCACCATTCCCTACAAACCGACCTGGTACCACGATTAGCACCTTCCTGTAACAGGTCTCGAAACCGCTGCACAGCCTCGTTATCATTACGAACGGTTGGCGGCTTGATAGTGTTAAATTGCCGAGTTGCGGTAAATCATGAGGCGGTTAAAGGGGGAAAGAGTGTTTCAATACGTGTGGCTACTGCCAATTATCATCATCACCGGTTGCGCATCGATGCAGGGTATGCTCTGTAGCCTGGTCGAACCCGACTCCTACGTTCTTGTTTCCATCGCTGGCTGCAAGACGATGCGGGCGTCCTTCGATTACGATGAGGATGCCGATTTTTCGCAGCTACACTCCTATGCCTGGATGCCGGCGGAACAATCCACATCCGGTGGTTCAGAGATCCAGCATGACAGCCAGTTGAATGAATGGTTAACCCATTACCTCGATACAAAGTTGAGTGAGAAAGGATTCAGGCTGGACCACATGGCACCGGATTTTCTGGTGAATTATGATGTTCCGGTCAAAATGAGGGGTACGCTGACCCTGACATTTATACATACCGACAGCCAGCAACTCATCTGGCGAGGTACAGTTGATGATGAGGCATATCCGGCAAGGAATCCAGATGCGTGGGAAATGCGCATCCGCACAGCCGTTGATATGCTGCTTGACCAGTTTCCACCGGTCCAGCATGCCGAGGCTGGTGATGCTGCACCATAATGACTGACTGGCAGCATGAAGCAGCTGTTAAGACAAGTTGCCGCAGATTACCGGCCATGATTTTCGCCAAACGAATTCTCACGGTACCGTGCCTCTTCCGGCAATCCTCCAGAAAAATATCACCATCCTGATCGACTCAA
>JBAVKA010000648.1:0-2232 GCA_049688075.1 Gammaproteobacteria bacterium | reverse complement strand
ACGACCTTCTCAAGCATCAGCTGATCACAAACAGATCCTGGCCAAACTCGACCGGCTGTCCGTTATCGACCAGCCGGGCGATGATCTTGCCCGCCTTGTCGGACTCGATCTGGTTCAGCATCTTCATAGCCTCGATGATGCAGAGCGTGTCACCCACGTTGACCTGCTGGCCCACCTCGACAAACGGCTTGGCGCCCGGCGAGGGAGCCTCGTAGAACGTGCCGACCATGGGGGATGTGACCATATGACCCAGCGGGGCCGGCTTTTCGACCGCCTCAGCAGAATCCTGGCCGATTGCGGGAGCCCCCGCAGCGGACGGCATGGCCGCGTACATCCCTGGCCCATAGGCCGGCATGTACTGGGGCGCCTGCAGGACCTCCGACTTGCGGCTGATCCGTACCGACTCCTCACCTTCGTGGATCTCGATCTCCGCGATGTTGGATTCCTCCAGCAGCTCGATCAGCTTCTTGACTTTACGTATGTCCATTTCGAAACCTGTCAATGTAGGGCGCGCTACACGCACCATTGGAGCATCTACCCCTCACGCATCACTTATCGCCTTATTATTTCTTATTTATTACTTTTTCGAGTAGTTCCGTGTGCTTCGATGTAAGGGATGAACATGTGTCGCGTGAGGCAGGAGGCCGAAGGCAATCCGTAACCATTATAGAGACAACCCCTCGCGCTCCTCCAGATACCGCACCGCCGCTTGCAAGGCCAGCTCATACCCGATAGGCCCCAACCCCGAGATCACCCCCACGGCGACATCCGAGAAATAGGAGTGCCTGCGGAAATCCTCACGGGCATGCACATTCGAAAGGTGCACTTCGATGAAGGGAATCCCGACGGCCAGCAGGGCATCCCTTAATCCGACACTGGTATGGGTGAATGCCGCCGGGTTGATTATGATGAAATCAATGCCGTCTTTCGGGACAGCCTGCACCCGCTCGATCAACTCATGCTCGGCGTTGCTTTGCAAGCTTGCCAGTTCTGCCCCTTCCACCTCGGCAAGTTCGGACAATCGGTTTGAGATCTCCTCAAGCGTTGTGGTCCCATAATGGCCTGGCTCACGTGCCCCAAGGAGGTTGAGGTTGGGACCATTGAGAACAAGAATACGATATGCGGCCATATAAGAACTTAATCCCTCAGAATCAACGACATATCATTGTAACAGCCGCATTGTTACCGTTAACGCCACAGTAAAACGGCATGATTATGCATTATCCACATAATTTGTCCAGATCATGGGAATATAGTGTCGATTCCAGCGATATTTTAACAATTGGCAACAGTTTATAAATTTAAAGTATACATTCCGGTCTCCTCTCCGTCGGCATAGTCAAAAGGGCCAGATTTTCTACTTCGGACTGTTCCAGTTTTGCGAAAGGTGATTACAGGCCAGAAAAATTTACATGTCAGCTGTCGCTTGACAGGAAAACTGGCGATCCCAAACACCTCTCATTGAATCATGCAGATCGACTTCAAAGTTTTCTTGCACGCCTGCTTTGTACCACCTATCATCGTTACACACTGTGAATTTGGTCGGTCGATATTCGGGATATGCATTCACACTTGTACATTCAGCGGTAACTAGTACTATATGGCGTGAGATTTGGTAACACGCGCTGGAATTACAGCCAAGTGCAGATAATACCAAGCAACTCACTTTGCTTAGATCCCTCGGAGGAGAAAGACTAATGAAGAATACAGGTTTTCTAGTGGCGGTCACAGGCGCCTTAGCCTGCGCATCTGCTGGTGTACATGCCAGTTTATCAACAAATGCCGTACTCAGTTTTGATATAGCAACCAGTTTTTTTGGAATGGAGGTCTCTCCAGGCAATACCATACCGACATCCATTGGCTCGCTTGATGGAATTATCCTGGGTACCACTCAACCAGCAACTGGCAGTCATGGCGGACCACCCGATGGTTCAGAAACACCAGGCATTGATAACCCATGGGACTTCTTCGGTAACACCGGCATGTCTCAAACCACAGCCCCGGTAACCATCGCTTCCGATGATGGTGCCGGCAATGTGACACTTGATTTCTCAGGCTGGAGTGTGACCTGGAATGGCATCGCAGACATCCCCATGGGTTCCGGCGCCTGGGCAGCCAATCCAGAAGGTACTGCAGTCATGACCTGTGCCAACACCTGTGAAAATGGGGATACTTTTCATATTGACTACTCAGCCACCGTTCCTGCGAATGATCCATCGAATTTCGGCGGTG
>JBAVKA010000647.1:0-3310 GCA_049688075.1 Gammaproteobacteria bacterium | reverse complement strand
CCCCCGGAGCGGTTCGCCGCCGCCGGACGCTGGTCGCTGCTGCGTCCCGCGGCAGCCGGTGAGGACGATGCCCTGAGCCATGCCGAACACATTGCGCGGGTGCTGCTGCGCCGCTACGGCGTCGTCTTCCGCCGGCTGCTGGAGCGGGAAGGCGGGTTGCCCTCCTGGCGGGAGCTGCTCTATGCCTATAGACGCCTGGAGGCGCGCGGCGAGCTGCGTGGCGGACGTTTCGTGCAGGGTTTTCCGGGCGAGCAGTATGCGCTGCCCGAGGCGGTCTCCGTGCTGCGGGAAATCCGCAAGCGGGTGCGGCAGGGCGATCTCATCACGCTCAGCGCCGCCGATCCGCTGAATCTCACCGGCATCGTCACGTCGGGCCGGCGCGTCGGCCAGCAGCCGGGACATCGCCTGCTGTATCGCGATGGTGTGCCCATCGCCGTCAGCGCGCAGCGCGAAATCATCCTGCTGGCGACGGTCGACCCGCGCGAGGAATGGCACATCCGCAACGCCCTGCTGCGCAAACCCCATCCCAGCGCCTGGCACCCGCCGCCGTCGCGGCCGGTGTGAACACGGGCACGCATGTAGGTAGAAATGGCCACGGAATCCACTGGCTCCTTGGAAAGTATTAGCGGGCTGTCTATGTTTTTCCGTGGATTCCGTGGCTGTTGATAAAGATTGCTGGTAACCGGGCGGCGCATCATTTAAAGCTCGCGCAGGCCTTCGGAGGGTTCGACGCGTGCGGAGCGCAGGCCCGCGAGGCCCGATGCCACCACGGCGGCGGTGCAAGTCAGCGCCAGCGCGACGGCGTAGTGCAGCGGAAGCAGTCGGCACACCTGCTGCCCCGCTTCCATCTGCGCGGCCATCATGTTGTTGATGACCCAGGCCGCCGCCTGGTAGATCCCCACCGCCAGCCCCCAGCCCAGGATGGCGGTGAACAGCGCCTGCACCATGGGGAACCAGACGATATCGCTGGTGGAGAATCCCACCAGACGCAACACCGACAACTCCTTGCGCTTGCGGTCAATATTGGCCCACAGGCTGGCCCCGAGCGAGAGGGAGAAACCCACCAGGCCGATCACGGCGATGGCCCAGTAGATGGCGGTGAGATTCCGCTCCATGCGCTGCACCAGTTCGATCTGGGCCGCCTGGGTGTGGACATCGACGCCGAGCCTGGCGAAGGCATCCCGCAGGCTTGCCACGTCATAGATGGAACGCGCATAGAGCCGGAACCCCGGGTAACTGCGGTCGCTGTCCGCCGGCTCTCCCTCCCAGCCGAGTTCGGGCACCGACCGCCCGTCGCGGAAGTCCTCCATTGCCTCGACCAGGCGCACCGAAACGAAGGCGCCATCCCGCGGGAAGGCCTGCGCCGGGGCGACCGCCGCAACGGTCAGCGGCAGGTGCACCCGTTCCTGGGCGCCGCGAAACCGCCGGGCGAGACTGCCGTTGACGGTATCCCCGGCCGCGGCTCCCAGCTTCTCGGCCGAGTTTTGGGAGAGCACTATCCGGTTGAGCCCGGCCACGAGATCACCGCCCTCCGGGAGCAGCGGATCGCCGCGATCAGAGGGGATCAGTTCCACCGGCACGATACGCATCGAGTCGCGGCTGCTTAGTTCGATGCTTGCGGCGATGCTGCGGGTGCGCGGCACCAGGAAGGCCACCTGCGGCTGCTTGCGCACGCCTTCCAGCCAGACATGGTCGAAATGGCCGCTGCCGAGGGGATGGATTTCACGGTTGTGCGGATCCTCGATCAGCTGATCCACCATGGCGCCGACGATGCCGAACTTGAGCCCGAACAGCACCAGCATGGGCCCGAGCACCGCCGCCAGGGCGAGCACGAAACATCCCGACATTTGCCACTCATGGAAGTAGTCGCGGGTCGCCAGCCGGAACACCTTGCCAAGAGAGAACACCATGGTCAGCCGCTTACCACTGTCTCGGTTAGCTTGCCATCCTCGAGGTGCTTCGTTTTATGGTCGAGCCGGCGCAGGCCGAGTTCCTTGACATGGCGCCAGGCGTGGCTCGCGAGGATGACGGTGGTGTTGAACTCGTTCGCCAGCGCGATGAACAGCGACATGATTTTCTCCGCCGCATACGGGTCGAGGGAGGCGGTGGGTTCATCGGCAATCACGATGCTCGGCCGGTGGGCGAGGGCGCGCCCGATGGCGACCCGCTGGCGCTCGCCCGTTGACAGGGAATCCGGCAGCTTGCCGAGATGGGCGGCAATGCCGAGTTCTTCCGCCAGGTGTTCGACCGTCCCGTCGCGCTGCAGGCCGAGTACGCTGCGGCACAGGTTCATGTTATCGTGCACCGTCAGGTAGGGCAGCAGTCCGCCGGTTTGCATCACGTAGCCGATATGACGTTTGCGCAGGTCGCCCAGTTCGTTGAGCATGCCGTGTTTCCAGTAGGCATCCACGTCGCGGGGCTCCGCGTCGTCATCGGGCCGGAAGCAGAAGGCGCCGGCGTCCGAGGGCTGCAGGATGAACACCAGCATGTCGAGCAGAGTCGATTTACCGCAGCCGGATTCGCCGATCAGGGCGATTTTCTCACCCACGGCGATCTGCAGGTTCGGAACCCGCAGACGGAAGGCTACCCCTTCGGCTTCACGGGTCTTCACCACATCACGCAGGTGATAGATGAGCGCCCGCCTGCACTGCGGCTCCGTCGTGTTCTCGGTGCTCACGAGTTAGGGCAGCATCTCCAGGGGAACCGGGAACACCGAATCACCGCCGATCGGTCCGCCGTCCAGGTTCACCCACAGGTCGGTGTGATCGTGCAGTGCGCGGTAATAGTTGACCTTCTCCTCGAGACGGTTGAGGAACGAGACCTGCTGCCGGGTCGGCCAGCTCTGCCAGTCCTCCAGCGACAGGCCCATGACCTCGCCGGTGTAGGGCAGGCCCTCGATATATTCCCGCATGAAGCCCAGATCCGCGAGGCTGTTGCCTTCGCCCGCCGTCGTGGCCGTGGTGGCGCCCAGCTGTTCGGGGGTGCGCGAGAGGGTTGCGGCGAGACTCTTCAGTTCGTTGAGGAAATTCTGCGGCGAGAGCAGTCCCTCCTCGGCCCGGCTCAACACCTGCTTGAGCACATCGTGCAGGTCCGAGAGCTGGTCGCGGGTGAGCAGCACGCGCACGTCCAGGGTGGAGCGTTCCGGGTTGCGGAAGTCGCGGTCCAGCAGCCAGGCGTCGAACACGTCGGGCACTTTGCCACCCGCGGTCTTCTGCAGGTAACGCATGCGCAGGGCATAACCGAGCTTCGCCACCTTGGACTGCAGTTCGGCGAGCCGAGTGTCTCCGCTTGCCGTCGCTGCCGGTGTCGT
>JBAVKA010000646.1:0-3822 GCA_049688075.1 Gammaproteobacteria bacterium | reverse complement strand
GCCTATTTCACCGGATTCGGGCGCAACAAGCGCATCGTCTTCTTCGACACGCTGCTGAACAGCCTCGAACCCGGGGAGATCGAGGCGGTACTCGCCCACGAACTGGGGCATTTCAAACTCAAGCATATCCAGAAGCGCCTGCTCACCACCGCCGCCTTCAGCCTGGCGGGACTCGCCCTGCTCGGCTGGCTGGCCGCGGAGCCGTGGTTTTATCACGGTCTGGGCGCCAGCCAGGGCTCGCCCCACATGGCGCTGGTGCTGTTCATGCTGGCGGCCCCGCCGTTCACCTTTTTCCTGCAGCCGCTGATGGCGCGGCTGTCGCGCCGTCACGAGTTCGAAGCCGACGCCTATGCGGTCAGTCAGTCGAGCGGCATCGATCTGGCCAGGGCACTGGTCAAGATGTATCGTGAAAACGCCAGCACGCTTACGCCCGACCCCCTGTACTCAGCATTCCATGATTCCCATCCACCGGCCGCCGTGCGCATCTCACACATATCCGGTACCCTGCATCAGGCACCCCAGAGAGGCTGAACATGAAAACACACACCGTGATGAGCATCACCATCTGCCTGCTCGCCGCAACATCGTCCCTGCCGGCCGCCAACCTCGACAACGGCAAGACGCTCGTGGACGGCAACTGCACGAAGTGCCACGACGAGCGTGTCTATACCCGCCCGGACCGCCGCGTCACCACCCTCGACGGACTGAATAAACAGGTGACGCGCTGCGAACAGTCGCTCGGCCTGAAGTGGTTCGACGATGACATCACCGACGTTGCCGCCTACCTGAACCAGACCTACTACCATTTCAAATAGACACTGGGGTAACAATGACCGATCTGCAAGCCAGGCACTGCACCCCCCTCACGGAGAAGACACCACCCATGGAGGGCGAACAGGCCGGCAGGCTGCTGGAGCAGCTGCACGCCGACTGGACGCTGGCCGGCGACAACACATCGATCAGCCGCACCTTCCGCTTCAAGAACTATTACCAGACCCTGGCTTTCGTCAACGCGCTGGCCTGGATAGCCCATGGAGAGGATCACCACCCCGATCTTGAGATCGGGTATAACCGCTGCCTGGTACGCTACAGCACCCATGCCGTCGGCGGACTGTCCGAAAACGACTTCATCTGCGCCGCGAGGATCGATGCCCTGCTGCCCGAGGCGGACTGACCCCGCCGCCACACCCGTGCTTCCCCGGGTTTTCACCACCCAGACATGTCCGCCGCAACGTCCGTAGCCGAGGAGAAGTCCATCGGCAGAGGCCGCGTTGGCGCATCGCCGTCTACCCGCCGGAGCGGTCTGGTCATCGTCAATTACGGCAAATCCGTGCTGGTCGAGGACGACGCGGGCTGCCTGTATCGCTGCTCGACGCGGCGCAACCTGCCACAGGTCGTGAGCGGCGACCGGGTCGCCTGGGAACCCGTCGGAGCCCAGGAGGGCGTCATCAAAACAATAGAGCCGCGTCACACGGTGCTGCAGCGCGCCGACGGCGCGAACCGCACCCGCGCGCTGGCCGCCAACATCGACCAGATCCTCATCGTGGCCGCGCCGCAGCCGACACACGATGCCTTCCTGATCGACAGGTACCTGATCGCCGCCGAACTGGCAGGCGCCACACCGCTGGTGGTGATCAACAAATCCGACCTGCTCGACCCGCAGTCCGCCGTCGCGTCGGGCGACGCCCTGCGGGAGTATGCGGCCATCGGCTACGGGACTCTGTTGACGAGTGCGCGGGAAGATAGCGGTATCGGCAAGCTGGCGCAGACGCTGGTCAACCGGACCAGCATACTGGTCGGCCAGTCCGGTGTCGGCAAATCCTCGCTGATCAATCGCCTGCTGCCGGAACTGGACATCCAGATCGGTAAACTTTCCGATGCTTCCGGCCAGGGCCGCCATACCACCACGACCACGACACTCTACCACCTGCCGCAGGGCGGCGACCTGATCGACTCTCCCGGGGTGCGTGATTTCAGGCTGGGTGAAACCGCTCCAGCCGACCTGGCGCGCGGCTTTCGTGAATTCCAGCCCTACCTGGGGTTATGCCGGTTCCAGGATTGCCGACACCTGTCGGAACCCGGTTGCGCCGTGAAGGCGGCGATGCGCAAGGGCGCGGTTAGCAAGCGCCGGCTGGCAAGCTATTCCCAACTCGCCAACGGCAGGATCGGATCCTGAGACGATCGGTCAGCCCGGCGGCCAGTTCATCGGACGCCCGCCCAGCAGGTGCAGGTGGATATGGTAAACCGACTGGCCCGCCTCCGGGTTGCAGTTCATGACCATCCGGTAGCCGCGCTCCGCGATCCCCTCGTCCGCCGCCACCTGCCTGGCCGCCAGGTAGAGCCTGCCGAGGATAGCGGCATTGCCCTCGTCCAGATCGTTGGCGGTCGCGATGTGCTCCTTCGGTATCAGCAACACATGCGTCGGCGACTGGGGATTCGTATCCCGAAATGCGAGGATATACTCATCCTCGTACACCACATCAGGCTGGATTTCCCCGTCGACCATCCTGCAGAAAATACACTTCGCCATAACCACTCCTAATGTGAAATAAAGTCATTCACCGCAGAGACGCGGAGGACACAGAGAAAGACTTAAATCGTTACCGGAAAATCTATCCACACCGAATTCACCGGCACAATATGATTGCATACCAATGCTCATTACTGAGGCCATCAGTAGCTATACCATAATGACGAATAGTCTATGGGCAAAACGGGCCGGACGGTACACACCGGAGATCATCCATCAGGGCTCGACCGTGCCTTGCTGCCCTTTCAGGCGTTACTTGTATTGTTGTTCATAAGTTAATTTCTCTGCGTCCTCCGCGTCTCTGCGGTGTAATCCGGAAATCGTGCAAGGAGCCTGTCGGACTTGGGTGATCGTAGCGAGCATGGTGGCAGAGCGAGGACAGAGTTTACCGATTTTGAGGCGCATAGTGGTGCTATGGAACGAAAAAGCGGGGAACTATGGGCCGCTCTCCCGCCAGCGCAGTAGATCAAGCCTAAGTCCGACAGGCTCCTAGACACCCGCCTGCGCAGCCAGGCGGGCCTTGAGCGCGGGATGGCATTCTTCCAAAAGCTGGTAAAGGAGGGTCCGTTCCGGACGGTGGCGCTCGTGTCGAGCACGTTCACACCGGCTATCGTGCCTCAGTAAGCGACCACTTCCAGATCTCTGGAGATCCTATACTTCATGAAAGTTCGGAGTGGCGGGAAACAGCCATGCAAAAATTGCTTCCTCAGGCTGCTTGTTACTATTTCCAACCATTAACCAGTATGTGATTCATGATCAGTCAATATAGCCATGAACTGTGTCCTCTCGTTATTGAGCGATGTTTGTTTTTTATTCCCTGACCGGAAATCGGGAGTGGCCAGCCGTTGGGGCAATCGGATATTTACTGCTCTTGCCCATGTCGTTCCTGTCAGCCGTCCCCAGGAACCACTTTTTCTTGCCTATTTTGCTCTTGGCAGCCGTTGATACGATCACCTTCTTCTGCTTTTTCGTGATCAGTCCGCGAGACTTCTGGGCGCGGGTTTCTTTCACGAAACATTTGACATACTTCCCGTGATTGCGGCAGGCACCTTTCGATGGGCAATTTGCATCAAGGCGCTGCTGTCTTGAGCAACCATCCGGATCGACCGCGTCGCCGGGACTGGTGCGCGGACAGTGATCAGCAGTATCGGCAATGGTGTCGTCGTCGCCGTCCGTGTCACACTGGTCGCCGGCGCCGTCCAGGTCGAAGTCGCTCTGGTCGGCATTCGAGACCAGCGGGCAGTTGTCGGTTGAGTTCGGGACGCCGTCGCAGTCGGTGTCATCTTCCAGGT
>JBAVKA010000645.1:0-2633 GCA_049688075.1 Gammaproteobacteria bacterium | reverse complement strand
TTGAGGCACCGCCAGACAAAAGGGGCGGCAACAGACAGGCTGTACCTTGGACCACCTCGCCACATCCTTACTCTACCTGTTTCTGCCCATCGATATCGTCTCGTCCAGGTCAAGGAGACGAATGGTCGATAACCGGCTCTACGCATGGAAATACTAGACCGCTTCTTGATTGCTGCCTACATTACGCCTGCATGCAAGCACAAGACCTTCAAGGCTATCGCTATTGTTTTTTTTTACGGTGGGCCCCCCGTACCCCTCGCCCGTTGACCTCGGAAGTGTCGGCTCGCCCGGAGCCCAGAGCCGGACAGCACTCCATGGGATGCACCAAGGGACTCAGATCCCCTGGTCCGAATGCCATAAGGCTATTATTTTCGGGAGAGATCGAGGGCACGCCAGGACTCGAACCTGGGACCGAGGGAATATCAGTGCCGGAATTTGATTCCGCCAAACAACCGCCTGGCATAGAGATCAGTCGCTTACTTATGTAACATGACCTGGTTGCTAGGTGAGTAGCACATAGGCAAAAGAGCCAATGGCGCCAATGATAAGCAGGTATGCGAGCATATCGTTCTCATCCTGGTCTGCATAATGGGCTGAGATGAACACCCTGGCTTCCTGCACCAGTTTCTCAAGAGCGATCTGATGTTCGGCCAACTGTTCTTTGGCGTTGGAACGTTTCATTTCTGCTTCCTTTGCGATGTCCTCACGGGTCGTGGGGTAGCGCTTTACGTTTACAAACTTGCGACTGTGCAGGTCCTCGCTATCTCCGGCTATCATCCATTCATCTTCCAGTTGCAGCATCCGGTCGCTTTCCCACGCGTTGATGCTCGCTATCTTCCTTTCATAGACTGTGTGACACAATCCGATTATGGCGTCACCACGCCCTTCCTCCGCCCAAGAAACTAGCTTGTCGGGCGCAATAGTGAATTTGGTATTCGTGCCACAAGGGCTTGTGGTCTTGGTATAGAGGTGCGGTGGAAGTTGCATTTCGGATGTCTTCATATAGTGCCCCGGATGGTTGATTATCACAATATATTGGGTACCAACTTCAATTTAGGGCAATTTTACGGAAAACTGGGAGAGATACCAACACCCGCAAGCGGGCCGGAACATTTGGGTGCTTTGTCGGCCCATGGCCGTATCTATGGCGTCGCTTGAGTCCTAACGACCGGCACTAAAGTGCTCAGCTGTCCGGCTCCATAGCCGGTCAGTCGCTTGCTGGCAATTGCCGACGATCCATGGGATGCACCCGCCAATGGATGCAACAGGGGGCTAAGATCCCTTGGCCGCAATGCCATAACACAATGATTTCAGAGAGAGATGCTGGACCCGTCAGGACTCGAATCCGGGACAAAGGTAAATTCTTAGTGGCTACACTTCAACCATGGACCGATACGTACGATGAATCCAGTACATAGAAATATGTATCCCGTGCAGGGACGACAATTCAGACGTGTGAATAAAACAGGATGAATATCGACGCGTTGCTCATCCACCTGACCCATCGATGCCATATCATCGAGATCGGCAACGAGGACAGCATCGCCTGAATCGATAGGGAGGGAGAACCGATCAAGTCCTCACCCAGTCGGGTCATGCAAAGTCCGGGTCAATATTCGCTGCAAATCAACAGCCTGTCTTTCTGAGTAAAAAACGCCCCCCGGAGTGCAGAGGGGCAATGTGGCCTGATGAGGTAACCGAGACCATCTGTGGAATTGAAGTTTTCTCACAGTGTAGTCGAGCGAAGCAAGTCTGTTTTGTAATAACTCCTACGATCTACGGCATCAGGGACACAAGGATATTCAGCAATAGGTATAAAAGCCTTACACATCAGGAACAACGACCTGCTACACTCAAGTTGCGGAGTTCATATCCATTGCCAGTTGCAGCACTCCTGCAAAAGCATGTTTGCTGTCCACATTACATATAAAACAACCAGATGAGGTAATAGATATGACTAAACTGAGCAAAACATTGTGTGCCACTGTCATTGCCGGTGCCCTGGCGATTCCGTTCACAGCCGCCCAGGCCTTTTGGGGTGGGGGTCCGTGGGGCGGTGGTGGTCCCTGGAATAGTGGCTGGGGTAATGACGGCTGGGGTGACGGCTGGGGTGACGGCTCCGGTGATTTCGACTTCAGCATGAGCGGTGGAGGTCACGGCAGTGGTTATGGTCGTGGCCGTGGCTATGGCCGGGGCTACGGCTATGGCTACGGTGGTTATCCGTATGGTGGTTGGGGTGGTCCCTACGGCGGTTATGGTGGTCCGTATGGTTATGGCGGCTATCCCGGCGCCTATGGTGCTCCGTATGGTTACGCTCCCCCGGCGGTCGCACCCGCACAACCAGCCGCACCGGAAACTAGCCAGTAATCCGGCGAGAAATACCGACGACCCTGCACAGGGATGTGGGGGACGTTGTTGTTTAACGGGTCAATGTGTCTTCATCACTACGATACAAGACAGGGGGTGAAAATCTGTCAGCGTAGTCGTCCACGGTATGTAACGGGGATGGCTATTCTGGTGCGTTGCTCACCAATAGCCACCTGAACCTGTCCGACTTCAGTACAAACGCGACATAATCTGAATCAGAGATTATGTCGCATTTGCAGCAATGGACTAAACCGCTTACGCGGTAG
>JBAVKA010000644.1:0-1825 GCA_049688075.1 Gammaproteobacteria bacterium | reverse complement strand
GGTGAGCGCCAACGTCGAGAAGAACTTCGGCGACAAGTGGGGCGATATCTACACGCAGATCGCCTCGATGGCCTAGCCATCCCTGGTTGAAGGCGAGAACAGGGGCTATGGATGCCCAGAAACCCGCGCGTCAACGCTCCGCTGGCATTGGCGGCCTCAGCGACGCTCTATTTGGGGCTGGGCCTGCTCCTGTTTCTCGCCTTTCTCGTCGTCCTTCAGGTCGCGTGCCGGAACGTATTCGATCTTGGCATTCCCTGGGCGGACGAACTCTCCCGGTTTTGCGGACTCGGGCTAGTATTCCTCACTGTTCCACACCTGCTTGTTAACGACAAGCACATTGCCATGGACCTGTTTGCGAATTTGCTGCCGCGCGGCGGTCAACGCGCGCTCGCCGTAGTCCGTGACGTGGCGTCACTGGCTTTTTGCGGAATTATCCTCTGGGCGCTCTATGCATTCCTGAAGCGAGCGGGCAAGTTCGCGACACCCGCGCTCGGGATACCGAACCTGCTTTTTTATGCGCCCGCGATACTCGGTTTTGTCCTCTTTGGCGCCATAACCCTCTATTGGCTCTTTTCGCCGTCAACACGGATCGGACGGTCTCCGTTTACGGAGCCTGGAGGGTGACGCTCGCCCTTCTCGCACTCTTCGCTGTGTTTCTTATCGCCGGATTGCCTGTGGCGGTCTGCCTGGGCTTGTCGGCAGCGCTCGTCGCCCTGATGTTCGGCCTGCCAGTCGGCGTCCTGGCGCAAAGAATGGTGAATGCGCTCGATTCGACGCCGATTCTGGCGGTGCCGCTCTTCATCTTTGCGGCCAGTCTGTTCAGCGTGACCGGCGTGACGCGCCATCTTTTCGATCTGGTCCGGCTCCTCGTCGGCAGGATCCGCGGCGGCATTGCGCAGGTCAGCGTACTTGTCAGCCTCATCTTTTCGGGGATTTCCGGCGCAGCGCTCGCCGATATCGGCGCACTCGGTGGCATCCAGATCCGAATGATGCGGGAGCAGGGATACAAACCCGAGTTCGCAGCCGGCATCGCCATCGCAGCGGCTACCGTGGGCCCCATATTCCCCCCGAGTATTCCGATTATCATCTTCGCCACGACAGCAAACGTATCAGCGGTCAAGTTGCTTATCGCCGGTATCGTGCCTGCCATACTTATCGTGCTGCTCCTGATGGTCCACATCGCCATTGCCGCGCGACTCCTGGATTTGCCGCGTGACACGATGACCCCGAGCCTTCGCGCTATTGCGTCCAAGTTCTTCATCTCACTGCCAGCGATCCTTGCCCCCGTTCTTATGATCGGAGGTCTGATAAGCGGATATTTTGGACCCACCGAAGTCGCTGGCGTTACGGTGATCTATGCCATTCTGATCGGAATCTTCATCTACGGTGAGCTGGATTGGGCGAAATTCCTGCGGGCCGGTATCGAGACAGTCGAGGCCACCGCGAGCGTTCTTTTCATCGTGGCCACCGCGTCGCTTTTCGCCTGGGTACTGACCGTGGACCGGGTGCCCGCGATGGCGAGCCAGTTGATGTCGAGCCTTTCGACGAGCCCGCTCGTGCTCCTGTTGATCCTTAACGTCCTGCTGCTCGTCGTCGGCATGTTCCTGGAATCCATTGCCGCGATCCTGATTATTGCGCCGATCGTCACGCCAGCGTTGACGGCAGTGGGCGTCCATCCGCTTCAGCTAGGAATTGTCTTCGTCCTCAACTTGATGATTGGCCTGCTCACTCCGCCCGTCGGCATGAGCCTCTATATGATCAGCATCATCGCGAAAATGCCGCTGCACAACGTGATCCGCGGCGCCGCGCCCTTCCTGGTGCCTCT
>JBAVKA010000643.1:0-2472 GCA_049688075.1 Gammaproteobacteria bacterium | reverse complement strand
GACCTGTCCCGATTACTGGCGCGGGCCACGGTGGTGACCATCGGTCCGGGTCTGGGACGTTCCCGCTGGGCGCAGGGTCTCCTCGCTGCGGTGCTCGAGTCTTCCCTGCCGCTGGTTGTCGATGCCGATGCACTCAACCTGCTGAGCTGCGAACCGCTGCGGCGCGAGGACTGGGTGCTCACGCCCCATCCGGGCGAGGCGGGGCGCCTGCTGAAACAGGAAACCGCGATGGTGCAGGAAAATCGCTACACGGCTGTGCGTGCGCTGGCCGAAACCTACGGCGGTGTCGCGGTGCTCAAAGGCGCCGGCACGCTGGTGTATCATGCCGGCACGCCGGTCGCTGTTTGTGCGGCGGGCAACCCCGGTATGGCCGCGGGCGGCATGGGCGATGTGCTGAGCGGGGTGATCGCCGGACTGATTGCCCAGGGACTCGAACCACCGCAGGCTTCCCTGGCCGGCGTGTGCCTGCATGCCCTTGCGGGTGATCGTGCCGCCGTCAACGGCGAGCGCGGCATGACGGCCCGTGATGTCATCGGCGAATTGCGCGCCGTGATGAATGCCGGTGCATGATTTCCCTCGCGCGGTATGTGCCGGACGGGCAGGCAATGGAGGAGCTGGGACAGTGCCTGTCGGGCTCCGCGAAGCGTCCGGGTGTCATCTACCTGCGTGGGGATCTCGGGACCGGCAAAACCACGCTGGTGCGCGGCCTGTTGCGGGGTTTCGGCTACTACGGCAAGGTCAAGAGCCCGACCTATACGCTGGTAGAGCCTTACCCGATTGATGATCTGACCATTTACCACCTGGATCTTTACCGGCTGGGCTCGCCGGAAGAACTCGAATGGATCGGGATACGGGATCTCCTGGGCGAGTCTGCCCTGTTGCTGGTCGAATGGCCGGAGCAGGGAGACGGCGTGCTGCCACCAGCGGATCTGGTCATTTCCCTGGCTTACCAGGATCAGGGCCGCGAACTGCATATCCAGGCGCTCACAGCAGCGGGTGAGTTGATGATCGCGGCCTGTTTACACCGGGATACTTCAATGCTGTTAGGCGACAGGTGACAACCAGTTATCACGGATCGCTTTGATTCCTCTGTAGGTAACTGCTCTATCTAGCAGACTTTTATAATGTTTATTGCAATTTCCCCGCATTTATGTGTAGTATATGCCCCGGAGCGAAGGGGAGTGGGGGCGATTGCCGACGTGAAACAGCTTGTTGCCGGACTCGTTCTCTGGCTCGTATGCCAGAGTCTGCTGTTTGCCGCACCGCTTGAGGTGCAGGGCATGCGGCTGTGGGCTGCACCGGACCATACCCGGGTTGTGTTCGATAGCAGCGGCCCGATGGGCTACGAACTCTCAACCCTGCATAACCCCGAGCGTCTGGTGATCGATGTTCCGCAAGCCTCGGTCGGAACCGCGCTGACCAGAAACCACACGACCGGCGGTCTGGTCAAGGGCATGCGGGCCGCGCAGTTTACGAAGCATGTCTTGCGTATCGTCCTGGATCTGCAGCAGCCCGCGAAACCTCGCAGTTTTACGCTCAAACCCGGCGGGCGCTACGGGCACCGCCTGGTCATCGATCTTTACACTGCCAGCCCCGCACAACAAAATCAGGCGAAAGCCGGCGTGCCGGCAAAGCCCGCTGCGACGCCCGCGATCAAACCGCGCGATGAGAGCCGGGTGAAGAAGTCGCTGACAAGCGAGGAGCTGCCGGCACGCGATCTGGTGATTGCGATCGATGCAGGTCATGGGGGAGATGATACCGGAGCAATCGGACGCAATGGCACGTATGAGAAAGACGTGGTGTTGTCCATTGCCCGGCGACTCAACGCGCTGATCGAGAAAACACCCGGCATGCGCCCGGTACTCATTCGCCAGGGTGACTATTACATCGGTCTGCGCCAGCGCATGGACAAGGCGCGCGAGCACAAGGCGGATCTGTTTATTTCCATTCATGCGGACAGTTTCCGCGACCAGCGCGTCCAGGGCTCATCGGTATTCGTGCTGTCGAACCGCGGAGCCAGCTCCGAAATGGCGCGCTGGCTGGCGGAAAAGGAAAATGCTTCGGATCTGGCGGGCGGCGTGAGCCTGGATGACAAGGATCAACTGCTGGCCGAGGTGCTGCTGGATCTCTCGCAGAACGCCACCATCGAAGCGAGCATTACGGTCGCCGGCAATATGCTCGGCGAGCTCCAGCGGGTGGGAAAGACCCACAAGTCCACCGTCCAGCAAGCCGGATTTGTCGTCTTGAAATCACCGGATATTCCCTCGGTCCTGGTCGAGACCGCGTTTATCTCGAACCCGACCGAAGAGCGGAAGTTGCGCGACAGCCGCCATCAGGAAGCGCTGGCGACTGCCATGCTGCGTGGCATCAAGCGGTACTTCGCCAACCACCCGCCGCCGGGAACCCGGCTGGCCGCGCGCAGGTACATAATCCAGCAGGGAGACACCCTGGGCGTCATCGCACAGCAATACC
>JBAVKA010000642.1:0-4158 GCA_049688075.1 Gammaproteobacteria bacterium | reverse complement strand
CCGTGCTGAGCCTGTGCGAGCACCTGGAGAAGGACGGCTTCAGGGTGCATTACCTGAAAGTCGACGGGAAGGGCCGGCTGGACCTGGAGGCATACCGGTCGCTGCTGTCGGACCGCGTCGCCGTCGTCTCCGTCATGTGGGCCAACAACGAGAGCGGCACGCTGTTCCCGGTGCTGGAGATGGCGCACGCCGCCGGCGTGATGTTCCATACCGACGCCGTGCAGGCGGTCGGCAAGATTCCGATGGAGCTGAAATCGAGCAGGATCGATATGCTCTCGCTGTCCGGTCACAAACTGCATGCACCCAAGGGCATCGGCGTGCTGTATCTGCGCCGCGGCGTGCGTTACCGCCCGCTGCTGCGCGGCGGTCACCAGGAGCGCGGACGCCGTGCGGGTACGGAAAATGCGCCCGCCATCGTGGCACTCGGCAAGGCGGCGGAACAGGCCCTCGAACATATGGACTACGAGAACACCTTCGTGGCCGCCCTGCGCGATCGCCTCGAGGAGGGCATTCTGAAACAGGTGACGCATGCCTTCGTCAACGGGGATCCGGACAACCGCCTGCCCAACACGAGCAATATCGCGTTCGAGTTCATCGAGGGCGAGGCGATCCTGCTGTTGCTGAACAAGCTGGGCATCGCCGCCTCCAGCGGCTCTGCGTGCACCTCCGGCTCGCTCGAACCCTCACATGTCATGCGCGCCATGAACATTCCCTATACCGCGGCGCACGGTTCCATGCGCTTTTCGCTGTCGCGCTACAACACCATGGATGAGATCGAGCGCGTCATTGCCGCGGTGCCGCCGATCATCGCCCGCTTACGCAGGCTCTCCCCCTACTGGGGCGAGGGCGGTCCGGTGGAAGAGCCCGAAAAGGCCTTTGCTCCGGCCTATGCCTGATCCGGTTTTCTCCTGGCACTCCGCTGATAGTCGCCATCCCTTCGGGGATGGCCTTTTTTTAAGGCATCGACCGGGTGGTCTGTTTTCCGGTATCTGTTCCCGCAGACCAATCCGGGGCCGGCACCTTCGATACATGGGATGTCGTGGCGCCTGTAACAAAGACGACAATCCACGCCGCTGGCAAAGGTTAACACCATGAATCGCGGTGACTTGTGAAAATGGCACGCTGCTTGCTGATGTTTGGTCAGACAAACTGGAACGGTTATGACGATCACGGGTACACAACGTTCGGTCATCATCGATGACACCACCCTGCGCGACGGCGAGCAGTCCGCCGGCGTGGCTTTTTCACTGGACGAACGCCTGGCCATCGCCGCGCAACTGGATCGCGTCGGCGTTCCGGAGCTGGAGATCGGCATACCGGCCATGGGCGCCGAGGAGCGGGAATCGATTCGCGCCATCGCCGGACTCGGGCTGCAGGCTAAGCTGCTGGTCTGGAGCCGGATACGCGCGACCGATCTGCGGCAGTGCACCGGGCTGGGCGTGCAGATGGTCGACCTGTCCATCCCGGTATCCGACCAGCAAATTCACTACAAGCTCGGCCGGGACCATGACTGGGTGCTTGCCGAAATCGGCCGGCAGGTGCCGGCCGCCCTCGACGCCGGTCTGGCCGTGTGCGTCGGCGGTGAGGACGCCTCGCGCGCCGACAGCGATTTCCTGTTGCGGGTTGTCGAGTGCGCACAGCAGGCCGGCGCCGGACGCTTCCGCTTTGCCGACACCCTCGGCGTGATGGAGCCGTTCGGCGTGCTCGACATGATGCGCCGCCTGCGTGGCGTATCCGACATCGAGCTGGAAATGCATGCCCACGACGACCTGGGCCTGGCGACGGCAAACACGCTGTTCGCCATCCTCGGCGGCGCCACCCACGTGAACACCACCGTGCATGGTCTGGGTGAACGGGCGGGAAATGCCCCGCTGGAGGAGGTGGTGATGGGGCTGAAACACCTTTACAACATCGAGACCGGCATCGATCCGCTGCAGTTCGCGGCATTGTCCGGTCTGGTGGCGGAGGCCTCGGGTCGTCCCGTCGCCTGGCAGAAAAGTCTGTTGGGGGAGGGGGCCTTCACCCACGAGGCGGGCATCCATGTCGACGGCCTGTTGAAGGATCCTCGCAATTACCAGGCAATCAACCCCGCGGAGTTGGGACGCATGCATACTCTCGTGCTCGGCAAGCACTCCGGCACCCGCTCGGTGCAGCAGGCCTTTGCCGGGCTCAACGTGCACCTGGACCGGCCGCAGGCGGAGCGGGTGCTGCAGTGGGTGAGGGGTTTCGTCACCCGCAACAAGCGCTCGCCGAACAGCGGCGAGCTGCTGGAAATCCACTCACAACTGCAGCAGCCATGCGAGGGTTCCCCGTGTCAGTGAGTCCGTATGAAATACGCCACCTGCAGGGTCACCTGCAGGATGCCGCACCGGCCGGCAAGGCCCGGCGGGCGCCGGGTTGTTTGCGCCTGATCCGGCAGGATATCGCCTGCGTGTTCGATCGCGACCCGGCGGCGCGTACCCGTCTCGAGGTCATCACCACCTATCCCGGCGTGCATGCCATCATGGTTTACCGCCTGGCCCATCCGATGTGGCGCCGGGGCTGGAAGTATGCCGCGCGCCTGCTGTCATACCTCGCGCGAATCTGGACCAGTATTGACATTCATCCGGGCGCGCGTATCGGGCTGCGTTTTTTCATTGATCACGGCGCCGGTGTCGTCATCGGGGAAACCGCGGAAATCGGCAACGACGTTACCCTGTATCACGGGGTCACCCTGGGCGGCACGACCTGGAGCAGGGGCAAGCGTCATCCGACGCTGGGCGACGGGGTGGTTGTCGGAGCAGGCGCCAAGATTCTGGGACCGATCATACTCGGCGCCGGCGCCAAGGTCGGCGCGAATTCGGTCGTCATCCGCAACGTGCCCGAGCGGCAGACGGTAGTCGGTATCCCGGGCAAGGTCGTACAGGTGGACACGGTAGCCAGCGACAATCCGCATGGCATCGATTTGAATCATCACCTGATTCCGGATCCGGTCGCCGGCGCAATCGCCTGCCTGCTGGACCGCATTCGCCTGCTGGAAGACAGGCTCGGCATGCATGGCTGCCTGCCCGGCGGGGAAGCAGTCGAGGATGAGTGCGATGACTGCGAGGCCAGGCAGGTCTGCGAGACGGAATCTCCCCGACCGGTCCCGGCCGGGACTGAAGCGGAATATACACAAGGAGTACAGTGATGGATCTCATGGATTTCGAGGGGGGATCCCTGTATTTCGACGAGCCGCTGCCGGAGGAGGTTGGCGAACTGCTGCGTCAGTCGGCGCAGGCCTATGGAACGGTCGAGGGCGAACTGAGATTGATGCGCGCCTATTTCCTCGAACCGCGCCACCTTACCGTCCTGGTCGCCCTGTACCGCTATTTCTATTACCAGCATCGCTACGAGGATGCCCTGCGGGTTACCGACCTCACGCTGGAGGTGACGGCGAGCAAGCTGAACATCAGCAGTGACTGGCGCGCACTGGATATGAGTCAGCTGGCGGTCGGGATTGTGCAGTCCATGACGCTGACGCGTTTCTTCCTGATGGTTCTCAAGGGAGCCGGCTATCTCAGGCTGCGCGCCGGCGATACCGGGGGCGGGCTGGATCGCCTGCTCAAGGTAGCGGAACTCGACAGCAGCGACCGGCTGGGTGTGATCGCTCTGATCGAGGTGGCGCGCGATGCGCTGGATACTGATGAAGACAGTGCCCGCAAGACTGCGGTGTCTGTCTAGCCAATGCACGGTCTGTGCAAACACAATGAGGTGACTGACATGCTTGCAGATGAACTGGACGAGGAGCTTGGAGAGTTGTCGAGTGCCGAGGACTTTCTCGACTATTTTTCGGTCGAGTTCGACCCTGCCGTGGTGCACGTCAACCGCCTGCATATCCTGCAGCGGTTCCATGACTACCTTGCCGAAGCCGGCGAGTTGCCGCAGGAGTACGCGGCGAGGTACAACGCCTATGCCGGGCTGCTCTCATCGGCCTACAGCGACTTCGTGACCTCGGATGCACGTACCGAAAAGGTGTTCCGTGTGTTCCACATGCACGAGCCGCAGGAAATCTTCATTCCACTCGATTCCATCCTGGGTCAGGGACGCGATGCGGGCTAGATTCCGGCAGGGCGAAGCGGTCCGTGTCATTCGCACTATTCGCAATGACGGCACGTTCCCAGGCGAGGAGGTCGGCGC
>JBAVKA010000641.1:0-7886 GCA_049688075.1 Gammaproteobacteria bacterium | reverse complement strand
GGTGAAACATCCCCGAAATCGCGCCCCCAGGCTGTGGTGATATGCTGGTACTGCGGGATCTGATTGTTGGTGGGATCGAAGTCCATCCAGCCCGTCTCGGGCAGAAAGACCGAGAACCAGGCATGGGATTCATCGGCGCCCTGCAGCTTTGCCTGGCCCGGTGACGGCAGTGTCTCCAGGTAACCGCTGACATAGCGTGCGGCGAGGCCCAGGCTGCGCAGACACGCGATTGCCAGATGGGCAAAGTCCTGGCAGACCCCGCGGCGATTGGCGAGGACCTCGGAAAGTGGCGTCCTGATGGTCGTGAATCCGGGGTCGTAGATGAATTCACGGTGGACCCGCTGCATCAGGTCGTGTACGGCATCGATCAGGGGACGCCCGCCGGGGAACGATGGCTCGGCATAACTCGCAAGCGCCGGAGAGGTAGCCGCCAGCGGGGAATCCAGTACATAGTGCCGGTTCTCGCGCAGTTCGGCCTCCTGCGGATTTGCCAGCCGCGCGCGTACATCATCCCAGGCCAGGTCGTTATACAGTGGCAGCTGTTTCGCCTGCTCATCCAGGTGGAGTTCGCTGACGGCAATAATCTTCAGATTGTGGTGCGGCTGCTGGATGGAGAAGTAGCTGACCTGGTTGCCGAAGAAATCCTCGTATTCGGCGATATCAACCGGCGGCGGATCGATCTCGAGTCGATGGGAGAGGCACTGCTGCCCCGGGAGGTTGCGCGGTCTGAGGTGAGCAATATTGTGGCACTGCGTGATGGTGCCGGAATAGAAGTACTCCGATTTGTGAACCACCCGGTATTTCATCGCGAGTCCACTTCACCGTCCTGCAGTTGATAAGGCATCTCGGCATGGGTGAAATAGCTTTCCGTCAGGGCATCCGAGGTTTCGTAAAGACTCTTGCCGATGCTGGCGAGCTGAAGGTCGAGACGGGATCGCACGGCGCCATCGGCTGTCGCCAGAGTTTCGGCGTCCGCCAGGCTGAGCAAGGTCGATGCCTCGATAATCAGGCGCAGTTCCTTTTTACGGGGACGCCCGTCCTGTCCCGGCAATGAAGAGATATGGCGATGCAGTTCCCTCAACTGGTAGGCCAGCGAGCGTGAGTTCGTTTCATCCAGCAGCAGCAGATCCAGCGTCGCCTCGATAGTCGGTCGATGACGGTAGCGTCGCAGATAGAGCGCGAAGCTCTCCTCGACAGAAAGCAACGATTCCAGCACCAGGGCCTCGATGTCGGGTGTGGCGTGTTCCACCAGCACGGCACGCACCAGCGAGATCAGCAGCAGTGAACGCTCGATGCGGCGGCCGAGCCCGAGGAACAGCCAGCCCAGTTCCCGGCTCATGCTTTCACCGGCCGCGCCGGTGATGGCCATGAGCGCAGTGATGATCCGGTCCATGACATCCTGCAGCTGCTGCAGGTCATGCGCGCTTTTGTCCTGCAGACCGGCCAGCTCGTCACCGATTTCATTGATAACCCGCCGGGCGTCGGAGGAAACCAGATCGCGCACCGCGTAGGCGGCTGTGAGGAAGGCATCGAGATTGGCCGAAAGCGTTCCGGTTCGCCGCTTGTTGGTAATCAGATCCAGGATTTCAGGCAACGGCTTCGACAGGCGTTCTCCACTCCCTGCCCCGGTAAAGCCGGGATAGGTTCTGGTCATATGGGTGAGTCCCCTGAGCAGCATCGTCAGCGTCGTCCGCGTAACCGGATCGTCGAGTTGCAGTACTTCGTTGCGGCGCAGGTGGATGTTGCGTATCAGCCGTATGATCGACTCGACGCGCACCATATAACGCGCCACCCAGTAGAGGTTTTCCGCCGTGGTGCCCGGTAACGACTCTTCAATGGCTCTGAACGTTAACCGGTCTGTCGGCAGCAGCGATTCGATCTGTTCGGGCTCGGAGGCGAGTACCCAGGTGTCCTTGCTGATGGCGCCGGTCTGGTTGGAGACGATGCGGCTGTCCGCTTGCGCTCCCACGCGGGTTAGCCCGCCCGGCATGACGACGTAGGTGTCCTGCCGGGCAACGAGGAAGGATCGCAGGACCGCCGGACGTGGTTCCAGCTTGCCGCTATTCAGGGTGGGAGCCGTGGACGGCGTGTGTTGTTCCTGGCCGACATACAGATGCGGGCGGGCGCGGATGAGCTCGCGCAACGACGCAAGCTCCGCCTGGCTCAAACTCTCGCCGAAGACCGGGTGCTCGCCCGCGTGGCGGTGTGCCGAGCGCAACACCAGTCGATGCAGATTGGCCAGTACATAATCCCGCTCGACTGCCTGGCCGCACCACCAGGTCGCCACCGAGGGCAGTCGCAATTCCTGTCCCAGGAAATGCCTTGCCAGACGGGGCAAAAAGGCCATCAGACCCGGACTCTCAAGGACGGCGGATCCCAGCGGATTGGCCACGGCTACCCGGCCCCGCCGCACGACCTCCAGCAACCCGGCAACACCGAGCAGGGAGTTGGGGCGCAATTCCAGTGGATCGCAGAAATGATCGTCGACGCGCCGCAGAATCACGTCCACCGGTTCGAGTCCGCCGACGGATTTTAGCCATACCCGCCCGTCACGCACGGTGAGATACGCGCCCTCGATCAGTGTGTAATTCAGGTAGTTGGCCAGATAGAGGTGCTCGAAGTAGGTTTCATTGTGCGGTCCCGGCGTCATGATGACCACGCGCGGGTTTTCCCGACCCTCCGGCGCCAGATCCGCCAGGGACTGACGCAGCAGGCGGAAGAACGAGGCCAGCCGGTGCGGGTGCGAATCACGGAACAGGCTGGGTATCAGGCGGGACATCACGGTACGGTTTTCCAGCGCGTAGCCGGCGCCGGAGGGCGCCTGGGTGCGGTCGTTGAATACCCAGATACTGCCGTCGGGCGCGCGCGTCAGATCGGCTGCGTACAGAACCAGTCGCGGCAGCGCCATGCCGGCGGTGGCCACACAGGCACGCAGGAAGCCGGGGTGCATATACACCAGGTCAGCCGGCACGAGGCCTTTGCGGATCAGAGTGCGGGGGCCGTAAAAATCGGCGAGTATCAGGTTGAGCAGCTCCGCTCGCTGCGCCAGTCCGGATTCGATCTTCGCCCATTCGCTGCTGCTTATCAGCAGGGGGACGGGATCGAGTCCCCAGGGATGATTCAACCCGCCCGGGGTGCCGTAGATATTATAGGTCGCGCCGTCGCTTCTTAGCATGCGGACCGTGTCGCGCTGCCGATGGCTCAATACTTCCGGACCCATGGCCTCGAGGGAGTCGGTCAGGTAGCGCCAGTGCGTGCGCACCTCTCCGCGGGCGGTGCACATCTCGTCGAAGACACCCGGGGGGGCGTCATAGCGAGGGCAAGGTGGCGTCGTGTCGGGTTTGCCCATGGTCAGGGATATCAGCTACATCCGGATCGGTATCTCAGGTCGAGCGTACCGGGATATTCCGGATTGATCTCCTCCGGAGGGGGAGCCATGGGGCCCGGCGGGTGTCCCTCGGGATAGAACCTGGCGAGTTGCGCGGCAGGCGGCGGTGGCCGTATTTGCCCGGGGGTGTGGCCATAATTCCAGAAGCGGCTGATGCGGCGGCTTTCCGCCTCGTAGGCGTTGATCGGGAAGATATCGTAATTACGGCCGCCCGGGTGCGTCACGTGGTAGGTGCACCCACCGATGGAGCGTCCGTTCCAGGTGTCAATGACGTCGAAGACCAGTGGCGAGTGCACGCCGATGGTGGGATGCAGCGCCGACGGCGGATGCCAGGCGCGGAAGCGCACCCCCGCCACGTATTCGCCGTGCGTGCCGGTGCCGCGTAGTGGCACCCGGCGGCCGTTGCACGCGATCACATAGCGTTCGTCGCGCAGGCCGCTGACCTTGATCTGCACGCGCTCCACCGATGAATCGACGAAGCGCGCCGTGCCCTGGTTGCTCGTTTCCTCGCCCAGCACGGGCCAGGGCTCAAGCGCACCGTTGATGTCGAGCCGGATGTCCTGGAGGGAGACCGATCCGTAATGGGGGAAGCGGAACTCCTCGAACGGTGCCAGCCACTCGAGCTGGAAGGGGTAGCCCGCCTGCTGCAGGTCACAGACCACATCCTTCAGATCGGCCCAGACGTAATGGGGCAACAGGAACCGGTCGTGCAGCTCCGTACCCCAGCGCACCAGCCTGTGGCGGTAGGGTTGCTTCCAGAACCGCGCGATCAGCGTGCGCAACAGCAGTATCTGCACCAGGCTCATGCGTGAATGGGGCGGCATTTCGAAGGCGCGGAATTCCACCAGTCCCAGCCGCCCGGTGGGGGAGTCGGGCGAATAGAGCTTGTCGATGCAGAACTCTGAGCGGTGGGTGTTGCCGCTGACATCCACCAGCAGGTTGCGCAGCAGCCGGTCGACCAGCCAGGGTTCGGGCACCTCGCCGCTCGGCATCTGCTGAAAGGCGATTTCCAACTCGTAGAGACTCTCGTCGCGGGCCTCGTCCACCCGCGGCGCCTGGCTGGTCGGTCCGATGAACAGGCCCGAGAACAGGGTCGACAGCCCCGGATGGTGTTGCCAGTAGGTTAGCAGGCTGCGCAACAGGTCGGGGCGGCGCAGGATCGGACTGTCGGCGGGGCTGGGACCGCCGATGGTGACGTGGTTGCCGCCGCCGGTGCCGGTATGACGCCCGTCGAGCATGAATTTCTCCGTTCCCAGACGGGCGAGACGGGCCTCGGCGTACAGGGTCTCGGTATTCCGGACCAGTTCATCCCAGCTGTGCGCCGGCTGGATGTTGACCTCGATCACGCCGGGGTCCGGCGTCACGGCAAACTTGCGCAGGCGCCAGTCGCGCGGCGGTTCATAGCCTTCCAGGCGCACCGGCATGCCGAGCTGATCGGCGCTCAGTTCAACGGCGGAGACCAGGTCGAGATAATGTTCCAGGTGGGTAAGCGGTGGCATGAACACATGCAGGCAGCCCTGACGCGCCTCGATGCACAGGGCGGTATGGATTACCTCGATCCGGCGTCGTCCCTGCACCCCGTTGTCGCCCGGTTCCTGCTCCCGGTATTCCGGGTGGGCTTCCGGTTTCCGATCGAAGCGGCTGTAGCGACGGGTTACCTCACCGTAAAAATCGCCAAGCGGCGGCCGTGGTTCGAACAGGTCCCGTGCAGGTTCGATGTCGCGCTCTTCCTCGGCGACCCAGGGCAGGGCATCGAGCGGCAGTCGCAGGCCCATGGGAGAATCGCCGGGCACCAGGTACATGTGCCCGCGCCGGAAGGTCCAGGAACAGCTTTCCCAGTCGTCCTCCGCGTCCTTGCGCAGCGGCAGCGCGAATCCTGCCGGCTCTCCGAGATCACCGGCCAGTAGTTCAACCAGCCGCCGCCGCTCGTCCGGGTTTTTCAGGTCGGTTTCCAGCAGGTCCACATTGACCGGCTGGTTGCCGTCCTTCCACAGGTAATAAAGGCTGTCCTCGTAGCCGGGCACCAGGTGGTGCGTCGCCAGTCCCAGTGCCTGCGCAAGGTGTTCGGCAAAGCGCTGCGCCGCGTCCGTTCCGTGACCGTAGTCGTTACCGTCACGCGCCAGCAATTCGGGGTTGCGCCAGACCGTCGTGCCGTCGCTGCGCCAGAAACAGTTGAGTGACCAGCGCGGTATCGGTTCACCCGGATACCACTTGCCCTGTCCGTAATGCAGCAAGCCGCCTGGTGCGAAGCGTCGCCAAAGCCGCAGCAGAAGATCGCCGGCGAGGTCGCGCTTGTGTTTGCCCAGTGCGGCGTTGTTCCATTGCGCCGATTCCATGTCATCGATGGAGACGAAGGTCGGTTCACCGCCCAGGGTGAGCCGCACATCGCCGACCTCCAGGTCGACATCGACCCGGCGGCCCAGCGCCTGGATCATTTCCCACTGGTCGGTTGTGTAGGGTCTGGTGACGCGCGGATCCTCGTGGATGCGCCTGACGCTGTTATTGAAGTGGAATTCGACGCTGCACTTACCGGTGGCGCCCGTGATCGGCGCGGCGCTCACCGGGTTCGGAGTGCACGCCAGAGGAATGTGACCCTCTCCGGCAAACAGGCCGGAGGTTGGATCGAGTCCCAGCCAGCCGGCGCCGGGCACATAGACCTCGGCCCAGGCGTGCAGGTCGGTGAAGTCGTGATCGGTTCCCGCCGGTCCCTCCAGCGGTTTTTCGTCCGGCATCAGCTGCACCAGGTAGCCGGAGACGAAACGCGCTGCCAGCCCCAGATGGCGCAGGATCTGCACCAGCAGCCAGCCGGTGTCCCGGCAGGACCCCAGCGCCTTGCCCAGGGTGTCTTCACAACGCTGGATGCCGGCTTCCATGCGGATGGTGTAGTCGATGTCGCGCTCCAGCCGCTGGTTGAGATCCACCAGGAAGTTATTGATTTCCTGCCGGGAACGGTCAACACCCGACAGCCATTGTTGCAGCCGGGGCCCGTCCTCGGTGATTTCCAGATAGGGCGCCAGTTCCTTGAGCAGTTGCGGGGGGTAGGCGAACGGGAAGTGTTCCGCGTAGCTCTCCACGAAGAAATCGAACGGATTGATGACCACCATCTCGGCCACGATGTCCACCTCGAAGGACATCTCCCGGACCGGCTCGGGAAATACCAGGCGCGCGAGATAGTTGCCAAAGGGATCCTGCTGCCAGTTGATGAAATGCTGCTCCGGCCTGATCTTCAGGGAATAGGATTCGATCGGCGTGCGCGCATGCGGGGCCGGCCGCAGCCTAACGACATGCGGTGAGACCGACACGGAGCGGTCGAAGTTGTAAACGGTCTTGTGGTTGATGGCGACGCGGATTGCCATGGTCATTCATCCCGGTTGGGTGCAATAAAACATAGTGTTTTCTAACAGATTCTTCATCCATGAAAAATTCATACACCGCCAAGGTGCAAAGAACGCGAAGCCGTTTAAATTGAGTCAATCATTACGTTTCTTCGTGATTTTTGCGCCTTTGCGGTGATAGGGCGTTTACAGACATAGCTTAACTATACCCCCTGGTGCTGGTTGGCGTCTGTTCAGGGCCGGGTTTTTATATTGAGCTCGTATTCCAGGCTGGAACTGGCGCCCGCCCCGTAAAACGATCCCTCGATCGGTGCGGCGCCGGCGACGGCGTCGCCATGACCCGGATCATAGCCACGCCAGCCGCCGCCCGGCAGGTACACCTCCGGCCAGGCATGCAAATAACGGCGCGGGTGCTCGGTTTCCGCGCGGGCCTGGTAACCGCTGACGAAGCGTGCGGCGATCCCCTGAAGGCGGCACATCGTGATGAACAATACCGCCAGGTCGCGGCAGGCGCCGCGCCCGCGGTCGAGGGTGACCTCCGGCGGCTGGGGCGGCCCCGCTCGTGTCACACAGGGCATGAGGAGAAGGACGGGACGTGATCCTTTAACAGGTTTTCCGATTCCGCATGGTCAGGTCACAACGACGGAATTCTCACTGTCCCCGGTGTGGTTGGGGAGATATTTATCCGCCTCCCAGTCGTTTTCCCAGCGTTCACCGTCGATCAGATAGCGGAACTGGTATTCCCGATCACGGAGCAGATCGAGAATGAGGCGGTAGGTGCCGTCCTTGTGGCGTTTCATTGGCGTAGTGACGGGATCCCACCCGTTGAAGTCGCCCACCAGCGTCACCCTTGCCGCGCCGTTCGCGGCTTGCAAGGGGAGCTCGAAGGTGACCTTGCAGACCGGTTTTGACTTGAGGAATCGCTTTTTCATCTCCGTTCACCTCCTGCGAAATGATTGTTAAGTCAGTATTTACGTAGTGTCCATCCCAAAAGATAAGGAACTCACCGCAAAGCGGCGAAGAGCGCAAGGTGTATTAGTTAAAGGCATCTCTCTGCGTCCATTGCGTCTCTGCGGTGAAAACGGTGTTTATGGATGAACACTGCCTAGTCAAGGCTCATGTCGCTTGAGACGCCGCCCGCCGCCGGCAAGTAACACTTGAGT
>JBAVKA010000640.1:0-2537 GCA_049688075.1 Gammaproteobacteria bacterium | reverse complement strand
TTCAAACATCGCTGGCTCCCCTACACCGTGGCCGGCATTCCGGTCATTGCCATTGCCTTTTCCCGCCTTTATCTCGGCGTGCACTGGTTCTCCGATGTTCTGGGTGGCGCCAGCGTGGGGCTGTTATCGGTGACCCTGCTCGGCATTGCCTACGACCGTCGTCCGGCACCAGCCCTGCCGCTGAAACGACTGCTAATAGTCGCCCTTGCGGCTATGATCATGGCCGGCGCCTGGCAGGTGGAATTCCGATACCAGCAGGATCTTGCGGGCTACGCACGGCGCGCAGACGTTCGCATCATCACCCTGTCGGACTGGCTCAACGGCTACTGGCAGGAATTGCCGGCGTACCGGATCGACATCGAGGGGGTAAACACCCAACCCCTGAATTTTCAGTGGGCCGGGTCACTGGCGTACCTGCAGAAATTACTCGGCAAGCAGGGGTGGCAGCCGGCGCCGGCGTTCGGCGTGCTGCGCGCCCTGAACTGGCTTGCGCCGCATCCGGAAAGCGCGAGTCTTCCCATCCTCTCCCAGGTGCATGACGGCGAACATCAGAAACTGCTGCTGGTCAGGAAAGGAAACGGCACGGACCGGATGACGGTATTGAGGGTCTGGCCTGCCAATGTGGAAACCACCAACCCTGGGACCAGGATCTGGACAGGCACCGTCTCCTATCTGTATGTCGATAATTCCCTGCCGATGATTGCCTATCTGAAAACTGCACCGGATTTCGACTCGCCACTGGCGTTCCTGCGCGAGGCGCTCCAGGGAAATACGCCTGTCAGAACGGTTAAACGCGATGTCGTTGCACCAGCCGGCATGGAATGGCATGGCGAGGTGTTGCTGGGCCGGGAGACCGGGGGATTAGAAGGGACAAGGTGAAGTGGCCACATAACCACACGGAAAGTTGTTCATTCCCGCGTAATTCCGCGAGCTTCCATGCCCAATAATCATTACGTATGACTGCATGGGATCTGTGATCATTGACCGGAGTTGCCACTATCGATTCAGTGCAGGGAAATTCATACCGTCATCACCGCTATGGGCTTTCAGGACGCCGTCTTCTTGACCATCACGGAGTAACCGCTCTCTCGACCATCGACATCATAGGTCGTCATGACGATGTAATAGGTACCGCTGGCAAGATCCTTCAAGGTAACCCGCTGCGTTGTACCGTCGGCTACCTTGACGCGATTGGGGTAGCTGCCGGCCTGGTTTCCATAGTAGATATGGTAACCATCAATATCCGCCAGTGAAAGCGGCGTTCCATCGGTGCGGGTAACGGGGGCAACCCAGCTCAGGGACAGACTCGCCGTTGCGTTTGTGGATGACTGGCTGCTGGTACTGGATGAGGAAGTGGCCGCGCCGGATGTCGGAGTGCTGTTGCTGGTCGCCGTAGTCGTACCGCTCGAGGACAGCGTGCCGTTGCCCGAACCGGATGCGGCGTTTCCGCCACCGCCGCCTCCACCACAAGCGACCAGCTGCATCACAACCACGACGGTGAACAACGATTTGACAACTCCACCCCGGATAAACGAGT
This sequence comes from Gammaproteobacteria bacterium, assembly GCA_049688075.1. Classification (GTDB taxonomy): domain Bacteria; phylum Pseudomonadota; class Gammaproteobacteria; order UBA9214; family UBA9214; genus CAVQCA01. Next base: position 1,000 of record JBAVKA010000640.1, on the reverse strand, counting down.
GTATCCCTTGTTGAATCAGTGCTATGCATTTCATATCTGCCAATACCTCAGTGTGGACTGCGTTAGTTAGCAGTCCTGATTAATCAACCGACGCTGAAGACGCCTGTTAAATGTGAACTTGGTCAACGGGCGATGAAAATATCCAGTACTGCTCAATCGACCGACGAGTGGTGAAACGAACACACGCCCGAATGAAGAGGTCGATCATTCGCCAGGTAGCCAGACGGGGTTTTCAACCAGAAACGCTACATTAGTAATTTAGCAAGTACTGTGCCATTGAATCGGAAGCCGACGGTGTGACATTACTGCGCCGGCCCGGCAGTGCCTGTCGCACGCCAGAATGACGACAAGTCATTGAATTATATTAAGTAGTTTTTAGTTACGAGGCTTAAGCGGGTAACAAACCGTCGCCTCTAAACGCCAAACAAGGCGTGAAATGTTTTCAGGGATAAGCGTCAAAGCACAGTACTGGTAGTACGCTTGTTCAGATTTGTTTCCTTAGCACAACGGCCAAACAAGAAGGGAAAGTCACGGGTGGATCAGACAAATAACGTTTACTGACAGGGCAATAAGGCATTCCAATCAATACCCGGGGATTTTAACGAGATTATTAGTAAATATCTGTCGCCCACTGGCGACGGAAAAAAACATTGCACTATCAATATATTCAGGTTCATTGATGAAAGACTGTCTCCAGGTTGGGACATTTTCAACTTCGGCGCTCATGGAAATGACGGGTAAAACAGGAATAATCGTATTACTCACAGACCTGGAATTTCAGGAAATAACCATGCCGCCAGTGGGAATCCAGCAGGGACATCATTCCCCGCCTGGTCGTGATGCTTAACCATCACCGGACGCCGCCCCGAGTGTTGCCGCCTTGAACTGTGAGGGATTGAGGTGATGCCGCTGCAGGAGCTTGTAGAATTCGGTGCGATTGCGCTTGGCGATGCCCGCCGCCCGCGTTACGTTGCCCTGGGTGATCTGCAGCAGCCGCGTC
>JBAVKA010000639.1:0-2920 GCA_049688075.1 Gammaproteobacteria bacterium | reverse complement strand
CCGTCGAGCCAGCGCGCGACGTTGTAGTGATAGAACTGCTGACTCCAGATTGTCCCGGCGAAGGCCTGGCGCATCACGACGGCCTCGGCATCGCTCGTGTTCCCGGACCTGATCGCGGCGTGGAACTCATCGGCCTCGCGTTCACGCGCGGCAAGTGTCTGCTCGAAATCCGCGCCGAGGTCCGGCAGCATGCCGGTTTCTTCGAGCGCGAGACGCAGGCGCAACTCGACGGTCTTGCCGGGGGCGACCATGATACGGTAGCGGCACGCCATCTTCGTGCCGGTCAGCCCGGGATTGACCGTCGGTGCGCCACTGACGACGTGGTCGTTGATGCCGTCTTTGGGATAAGGGGTCTGCGACGGGCTGTGAAAAAGCCGCTGCGTGTTGGTCTCGTTCTCGCAGAACAGCAGCTCGGGGGGCCGCCCTGCGGGATCGGAACCCGCGACGAGCCACCAGCGGCCGAGCAGCGTCTCTTCGATGCGGGCGCCGACCTGCCCGTTCGCATCTGCCGTCGCAGCACGGATCAGCGGACGCGTGCTCCCCTCCTCCCAGGACCAGCGATTGCGGAACCACAATGTCGGCAGCACGTGCAGCTCGTCCGGTTCGGGTCCGGCATTGCGGATGTGCAGACGCAGACAGAGATCACGCGGCGCGGCCTTGGCGTAGTCGGCGGTGATCTGCCAATAGCGATTGTCGTCGAAAATGCCGGTGTCGAGCAGCTCGAACTCACCCTCGTCCCGGGTGCGTCCCGCGTTCTTCTCACGCAGCCGCTCATACGGAAATGCCGCCTGCGGGTAGTGATAGCGCCAGCGCAGCCACGAGGCGGTCGGTGTGGCGTCGAGGTACCACCAGTATTCCTTGGCGTCCTCGCCGTGATTGCCCTCGCTGTTGCTCAGACCGAAGATACGCTCTTTCAGAAACGGGTCGCGCCCGTTCCAGAACGCGAGCGCGAGGCATAGCCGCTGGTTGATGTCGCAGATGCCGGCGAGGCCGTCCTCGTTCCAGCGGTAGGCGCGCGAACGCGCATGATCGTGCGGGAAGTACTCCCACGCCCGACCCTCGGCGCTGTAATCCTCGCGCACCGTGCCCCACGCCCGTTCGCTCAGGTAGGGGCCGAGCGCCTTCCAGTCACCGGGCAGCCCGGGCTCGGCTTCATCGAGGCGCGCCTGCTCGGCAGTTGGATATTTTGGCACGTACGTGAACCCCGATTCTGGTATACAGCCACTGTATTACACGAAAGAGATCGTCATTGTTGGTCTCAATTCCATGTTTTTCCCTGCGATTGCGCCTTCTGCGTCTCTGCGGTGAACAGGTGCTATAGACGGATAATAATCCAGCTTACCGTTGAATCGATCCAGAAATACAAAACGTGTTACAGCCCGACAAAGAAGTTGATGATGAACGCATTCACCAGATCGATAAAAAAACCGCACACCAGCGGCACGATGATAAACGCACGGTGGGCGGCACCGTATTGCTTGGCAACCGCCGTCATGTTGACAATAGCGGTTGCGGTTGAACCCAGCGTAATCCCTCCGAAACCGGCGCTGATGACGCTCGCCTCGTAGTCGTTGCCCATCAAGCGGAATACGATAAACAGCGTGAACAGGATGGACAGCAGTATCTGGAAAACCATGACGACGGTGATAAACAACACCAGCCCCTGCAGTTCCCACAACTCCAGCCCCATCAGCGCCATGGTCAGGAACATACCCAGGCTGATATCGGAGATCAGCGCGATGCCGAGCTTCGCGCCCGGGTAAGCTTCATCTTTTTTCAGAATCAGGTTGCGGGCATTACCGATCAGAATGCCGCCGATCAGGCAGGACACAAACAAGGGCAGTTTCAACCCTCCCGCCGCGAGCGCCTGGTCGAGGAAGTACCCGAAAATCATGGCGACGTTAAGCCACAGCCACGCCCAGAGTATGCCGTAGGAATCCACCATCGTGCTGCGCTGCTTCTCGTGCTCCACGCCGATATCGAGTTGCGCATCGCCGCTGGTTACGATCTTGTGGCGGGTAATCAGGTAACGCGCAATCGGCCCGCCGATAACACAGGCCGATATAAGTCCAACCGTATTGGCCGCGACGCCGAGTTCGAGCGCGTTGCTGATGCCGAGCGATTCGACGAACGTGGGTGCCCAGGCCAGCGCCGTCCCTACTCCGCCGGTCAGGGAGATCGAACCCACCATGAGACCTGCCTTGGGATCCATTCCGAAGGCGGTGGCGATGCCGATGCCCGCCAGGTTCTGCAGGAAGATGAATGCCGTCGCCAGCACCAGCAGGATCACGAGCGGCTTTCCGCCCGAAATCAGGGTGCGAATGTCCGCGCGCAGGCCGATGGCGGCAAAAAAGTAAAGCAGCAGCCAGTCCCTGACTTCCAGCGTGAAGGTGACCTTCAGGTCAAATACAAAATAGGCAACACCCACCGCCGCGGCGCACAGGAAACCGCCGATCACCGGTTCCGGAATGCTGTACCGACGCAGGATTTCGATCCTGCCTGTCAGCGACTTGCCAAGGAACAGGAGGATGATGGCAAGCGTAAAGGAAACAAAGCCACCGAACTCGTAGCTGCTCATGTGCTCAATCCTTCAATTTTGCAGGTGCAATTGCCAACTGGCTCAGGGGATGCGCGGGAATATACCCGCACATCGGGCAGGCAACAAGTTGCACACCCTGCAACTGCACCCGATTCGGGAGGACAGGTTGAGAACGTTCTCGTGCCAGGTTCGACCAGTGCTTCAGTTACGAAGCCCTCAAGGCCCCTCCCAGGCCACAATTGGACTAACGGACTGATTCAAATAGATCATGGTAACCCGACATATTTAGCGCTCTGCGGCCCAAATATCTCGATGCCGAAATGATCACGATTCCGGCCTTGGCGCTGGAGCGAGTGCGCTTCGAGATCGGTCACACAGGTG
>JBAVKA010000638.1:0-2562 GCA_049688075.1 Gammaproteobacteria bacterium | reverse complement strand
CCTGGAGAGGGAGATCGCGGATCGCGCCGAGTCCGTACGCATCGCGAGGCTCAAATATACGGTCGGCGCCATGGACATGCTGTCGGTTCTGCAGCTTCAAGAAGGGCTGTTGCAGAATCGAGCGAAGCTCATCCAGTTGCGTTACGCTCTTCTGGCCAACCGCATCAATCTTCACCTTGCTCTGGGAGGCGGTTTCGATGCCGCACCGGCCGCCAGTCAGTGAAGCGCTGTTGTGAATATCGGCGTTTCCGAGATGTCGAACAAGAAAGGCAGAGTGCTCGAGGAAATGAAGTAAACCGGCGGCAAGTTTATGGTGGCCTCCCTATCGCACGACGATGAAGCTAGGCTCGAGAAGGCCTTGAACGCCGCCAAGATGTAGGCCGGCAGAGGGCGGAACTCTGCAGCACCGAATCGACCCTCATTTATAATGAACAAGGAGAAAGTTAATGCGATCGAAAACATTAAGTCAATTTACAGCGGCAATCATCGTTGCGGTCATGCTGGCAGCCGTTCCGGCCATGGCGCAGATGCTGAGCGGCCCCCCGGCCGATCCGCAGTACAAGTATTCGACTCCCATGCCGCCCGGCATAGCGGTTCCAGACAGCGTAGATACCCGTCTCGGGACGTTGCATTTCTTCGACGGCTTCCCGGACAAGGCCACCGCCGAGAAGCTCTGGGACGCCCTCGATTTCCAGCGCGCTGTGCAGGCCTACTTGCTGGCAATCCCGGCGGTAAATCAGGCCGCGAACCGCGACGCAATGAGGACGCTGGGCCCGATAAACCAGACGGTTCCCATCTGGGAGGATCTCGTTGATTCGCGGACAGTCGGATTGACCTTCAATGACCAGACGATCTACTCCTGGCCTTGGTTGGATTTGTCCAATGGCCCGATAGTGATGGAAGTGCCGCCCATGGTGCTCGGTCTGGCCAACGACATGTGGTATCGCTTCGTCATCAATCTCGGTATTGTTGGGCCGGACAAGGGCAAGGGTGGCAAATACCTGTTCGTGCCGCCGGGCTATGAGGGTGCGCTGCCCGAGTCGGGCTACTTCATCGTGAGGCCACGCACCTTCAACCTCTTCGCTGGATGGCGCAGCTTCCTGGTGGACGGCAGCCCCAAGCCGGGGGTCGAGGAGACCAAGAAGTACGCGAAGATCTATCCACTGGCTGACGCTGGCAAACCGGCACCGCCATTGACCTTCGCCAACCTCTCCGGCAAACCGTTCAATATGGAAAACCCGGCCGACTATCGCTTCTGGGAGCTGCTCGACGAGGTCGTGCAGGAGGAGCCCGCGGACTCGCTCGACCAGATTCGCATGGGCTACTACGCATCCATCGGGATCCAGAAGGGCAAGCCCTTCGCACCCGACGCACGGATGAAGAAGATCCTGACCGAGGCCGCGAGAGTGGGTGACGCGATGGCGCGCACGATCGCGTTCCACCCGAGGGAGCCGGAAACCTTCTACTATCCGAACAGCGCGTGGCAGCTCCCGTTCGTTGGGGGCTACCAGTTCCAGTGGCGTCCCGACGTGCTGAACCTCGACGCCTACACCTACTACTACTGGCTGGCGACCGGGGTAACCCCGGCCATGGAAGAAAAAATGGTTGGCGAAGGGTCGCAATACGCCTGGGCTGCCCGCGATGACAACGGCAACGTGCTCGATGGTGGCAAGAACTACAAGCTACACCTGCCGCCGAACATCCCGGTCAAGCGGTTCTGGTCTGTAATCCTCTACAGTAACCAGACCCGCTCGATGATTCAGACAGATGTACGCTTCCCAAGCGTCAGTAGCCAGGACAAAGATCTGCTTGTCAATTCTGACGGGTCGGTCGATGTCTTCTTCGGTCCGAAACCGCCAGCTGGCAAGGAACCTAACTGGGTGCAGACGATCCCGGGTAAGGGGTGGAACACCCTCCTGCGGCTGTATGGACCCTTAGAGCCTTGGTTCGACAAGACCTGGCGGCCGGGCGAAATCGAACTAATGCCGTAACCTGCAAGCAATGTTCTTAGAATGAGGGCCGAGGCGCTTAGCGTGCAGTGGGGCAGGCCCGAATTGCTCGGCGCTCCAACATGCACGTAATACGAGATCGCACCTTCACGCCGGGAGGCAGACAGAGACGGGAAAAAACATGACAGAACACCATTACCATAATGTGGGTTCACGTAAACATACGCATCGGGCAAACCGGGAGCCGCATCGGAAACGAATTCACAAAGAATGGCGGCTGTGGGTAGCCGTAAGCTTCATGCTGGCGGCGGTCTTGATCTATGTGTTCACGCTGGACGATTCGCTGCTGTGGTTCGCCCGCTGAAATAGACAACAAATTCTGAACAGCAGCCTCGATCGTTGAATAACTCGCAATCACCGGGTTAGTGAAACGAGAACCACAAACAGGGTGTCAACCGGTTGGAAGGGTTCCAGAAAAAAATCATCTATAGGAGGTAAACTCAGATGAAGAAAAAAAGTCCCAAGTCAGTGAAAAGGTTTGTGCACTGTATGGCCGCCACGGCGCTGTCCTTGATCGTTCTCCTGGGGACGTCCACGGGAGTGAGCGCCGATG
>JBAVKA010000637.1:0-1666 GCA_049688075.1 Gammaproteobacteria bacterium | reverse complement strand
CAGCAGTCCGGTGTAGAGCAGGAACGTCACCAGCTCGCCGGGTCCCATGCTGCCGCCGCTCACCTGTTCCCCCGCCAGCCAGAGCACCAGCACGATGCCGGCGGCGGCCAGGAACTGCACGCCGGGGCCCAGCCCGGCATAGAGGGCGCGTTGCCGGGTACTAAGCGTGAGGATGTGATCGATCTGGCGGCGGTAGCGCGCCGATTCCTGGGGTTCCCGGGTAAAGGTTTTGATGGCCGGCAGCATGCCCAGGTTCTCCTCGGCGATGGCCACCGCGCCGGCGTGGGCCTCCTGCAGCAGGCTGGCGAGGGGGCGCAGGCGCCGGCCGATCACTTTCAGTATCAGATAGAACACCGGTACCAGCACGGCGGCGATCAGGGCCAGCAGCGGGTCGATACGGAACATGAACAGCAGGGCCCCCGCCACCGTCACCAGCAAGGGAATGACGCTCAGCAGGGTGCCGCTGATGAAATCGCTCAGGTTCTCGACATCATGGGTCAGCAGGGCCAGGATCTCGCCCTGGCGACGCTGGTGGTAGAATCCCAGGGGCAGCGCCTGCAGGTGATCGTAGATGCGGATGCGCAGGTCGGCCACGATGTGTTCTTCGCTGCGGCTTAGCAGATAACCGTTGCCGAACTTGAGCAGGGCCTGTACGGCAAAGAGAGCCAGCAACGCCAGCAGAACGGTACCCGTATTCAGAATCCGGTGGGACAGCATTCCCTCGGCGACGCGACCGCCCAGCCATGGCACCGCGAGTGCAACACCGCTTTCCGTCACCATCAACAGGATGCAAAGCGCAAGCCCGTTGCGATAGGGAAGCGCATAGCCGAGCAGGACACGCAGCCTTGTCGAGTTCACTCGCCCCTGCCCTTCAAATATTTGAACATCCCACCCGTTGCACGACGCAGATAGAGCCAGGGCAACCCGGCGCCGCGTGCATCAGGATACTTCTCAAGCATGTAGCTCGCGGACGGGAAAAGAAGTTCACTCATAAAGCCAAGCTTGCCCTGCCAGCCATCGATGGCACAGAAATCGAGCCAGAGCCGTCGAGCGGCGGAGCTTTCCAGATACTGCGCGCTGGATTCCGGGTCTCCTGGCTGTGCAAGGGTTTCGATCACTTCGCTGTCGATTGGCGTGCTGAAACAGGTCTGCGCCAGCCTCAGCCCTTCCAGACACACGGCACGCAATCCCTTGCGGGTCGCGAGGTCGATGAATGTATGCCACTCGTCCGGTGTCAATTTTTGTGCCAGCAGATGAATGTCGTAGAGCCATATGAGTCGATCGCCGCTGTAATGCGCAACGTCATCCACATAATAGGGTGCCTGCTTGTGCCCGGACCGATGCATGCAGGCCAGCAGCAGGGCATCCACCGATCCGGCGGCGAACGCATGGGGACTGAGTTCCGGCAAGGGCTGTGCGCGCGTGCGCAATTCCTCATAGGTGAAGAGCCTTGCCAGCAACTGGGAATTATTGATGCGCCAATGAAGGTCCAGGCTATGACTTGCTCCGCCGGCCACGGTTTGCGTAAAGCTCGATTGATAACTGATGAAATCACCGCTCACGCCGGTCTCCCGCCTGAAGCCCAGATGTTCCAATGCCTGCGCTACGCGACCCCGATCCGCAAAGGACACCATGAGATCGGTATCGCCACGGCTACGCAACACCG
>JBAVKA010000636.1:0-1834 GCA_049688075.1 Gammaproteobacteria bacterium | reverse complement strand
GGATAAGACATGCCAGGGACGCCGTGCACATCCGGCATTATTCAGCCGGATTCTTATGATTGATTAAACGGACGATCCGACCTCATAAACCACCAAGCACCTCCGTATCAATATACGGGTAAATACGTATATACCTGTTTAGAGATCGGTAATTCCCACAGCCTCCTTGCGATTACTGTTATTTTGTTATGCTCTCCCCTGGTACGCAAGGCCTAACCTGCGTCTTCGGTTCAATTCCTGTCGGACAAGAATAAAATGGTGCATGGAACATCGATCGGACTGTCGTTGATTGCGGTGCTGTCAGGGTCACTGATTGGCCCGGTTGCCGCTGCGTCGCCGGATGCCGCCGCACTGTTTGTCAAACACTGCGCGAGCTGCCACGGCGCGGACCGGCTGGGAGCCATGGGGCCGGCGCTGCTGCCCGAGAACATGCAGCGCACGCCGAAGGGCACGGCGGCCGGAGTCATTGCCTCGGGACGGCCCGCCACCCGGATGCCGGCCTTCAAGGAGGTCCTGAAGCCGGAGGAGATCGCGGCGCTGGTCGAGTATATCTACACTGCTCCCAGGAGTCCGCCGGTGTGGGGTGAGGCAGAGATCAAGGCAAGCCGGGTGGTGTACAAACCCGAGTCGGTCGAGGGTAACGCCACGACGGTCAAGCCGGTCTACAACGCCGATCCCCTGAACCTGTTCCTGGTGGTCGAGGCCGGCGATCACCACGTCACGGTGCTGGACGGCGACAAACTGGAGCCGATCTTCCGCTTCGAATCGCGCTATGCCCTGCACGGCGGACCGAAGTTTTCCTCCGACGGCCGCTTCGTCTATTTCGCCTCGCGCGACGGCTGGATCAGCAAGGTCGACATGTACCGGCTGGAAACCGTGGCTGAGGTGCGCGCCGGCATCAATACGCGCAATGCGGCGGTGTCGGCCGATGACCGCTACGTCCTGGTCGGAAACTACCTGCCGCAGGACCTGGTGCTGCTGGACGCACGCGACCTCAGCCTGATCAAGGTGATTTTGGCCACGGACGATTTTGGCAAGGGCTCGCGGGTGAGCGCCGTCTACACCGCGCCGCCGCGTCAGAGTTTCATTGTCGCGCTCAAGGATATCAGGGAGGTCTGGGAGATCAGCTACGCCGACCACCCGCCGCCCGTCTACGGCGGACTGGTGCACGATTACCGCCTGGGCGAGGGACTGGCCGAGCAGGGCCGCTTTCCCGTGCGACGCATCAGGCTCGATGATTATCTCGATGATTTCTTCTTCGACCAGTCCTATAAACACCTGATCGGCGCCGCGCGCGACGGCAACAAGGGACAGGTGGTCAACCTCATCGTCGGTCGCAAGATCGCCGATGTGGACCTGCCGGGCCTGCCGCACCTCGGTTCCGGCATCACCTGGCCCTGGAATGGCGCCACCGTGCTGGCCACACCCAATCTCGGGGAGGGGGTGGTCAGCATCATCGACACCGCGAACTGGAACACCATCAAAAAGATCACGACCCTCGGGCCGGGCTTTTTCATGCGCAGCCATGAAAACTCGCGCTACGCCTGGGTGGATGTGTTTTCCGGTCCGGATAAGGACGCGATGCAGGTCATCGACAAGCAGACGCTGGAGATCGTCAAAACGCTGCGCCCGGCCCCCGGCAAGACCTCCGCGCACGTGGAATTCACCCGCGACGGAAAATACGCCCTGGTGAGCATCTGGGAGACTGACGGCGCCGTGGTGGTCTACGACGCCGCGACGCTCGAGGAAGTCAAGCGCCTGCCCATGAACAAGCCGGTCGGCAAGTACAACGTCTACAACAAGATCCACTACGCGGAAGGCACCAGCCATTGAA
>JBAVKA010000635.1:0-1598 GCA_049688075.1 Gammaproteobacteria bacterium | reverse complement strand
GAATACCACATCGCTGAACACTCCATTAAAATCATTTTCGAGGGCATGGCGAAAGTCGATGGCTGTGCGATGGATATCATTGCCGAAAGCTCCACAGCCCCATGCCCCGAGAATAACTGCCGGATGTCCGTAAGCATGAGCAATGGACAGCACACGATGTATCCGCTGTCGCAAGAGATCTGCAGCTGCCGGTTGACCGACGGCGGGGGCATATGGAGCGGCGCATGTTAGGAAGCTCAGTAGCCAGGGATGTTCGAGTGTGGTTCCGTCATCGGTACGAAAGACCGGAACATTTGGTGAATAGATTGCCCAATCCGTGGAATCTGACTGAGGGCGCTGGCGATGTTTCGCGTACATTTCATCGCCAACGAGTGTGCGATACAGGGCACTCGATCGGCAAAGCACCTCCTCCTGCGCTCTTGCGCCGCCCAGGAATCCTCCACCGGGGTGAATGCCGTTTGCGAAATTGAGGGCGAGGGGTTTCTCTCCTGCATCGACAAGTCGACGTGAAGCCGCAAGGGTCGTCTCGTTAGTAACTCGTACCCGTGTTTCAGTGAATGGGATCGACCCGAGTGCAGGAAGTGTGGCATCTGGAGGAATGCTTACCCTTGCATTGCAAGCAGCCTGTACCACATGACTCCAATCGACTTTTCTGTCGGCACTGTGGATGTAGTAACCCATTGCAGAAGCTTCCACCGCCGATTGTCCGAGCGCAGCGGCGACATCCGGGGGCACGTCCAATTCCCGCCGTCGGGATGCGGCCATTTCAACTGTATCAAGGCAGGGAAGTATCTTTAGCATGGTAGCTATCTATAATACCTGTGTATGGCTAATTTCTGATCAGGATGTGAGAGGTATCTGAATAAGACCGTAGCAATGTTGTTTCCCGGCATATCGATCAAGCGCTGCAGGGGCAGCAGTCTACCTCGGTCATAAACCATCGTTTAGATACAAATGGAGACATGATAGTGAGGAGCTGATTATGAAGAAGTCTTCAGAGCAGGGATGGTCGAGACGACAAGTATTAGGTATGGGACTTACAGCTACTGCTGCCGCCTTCACGGGAGGTGGCTCGGGATTTCTTACTCCGTCGGTGGCGCGAACCCAGTCCAGACTCGACCCGATCGCCGCGTTAGACAAATTAATGGCTGGTAATAAACGGTTTACATCCGGGCGCATGATTTCCCACGAACAAGACCTCGCGATTCTCAAGCAAAAAACCGAAGGAAAGCAGGAGCCGTTCGCTGCTGTACTTTCCTGTGCGGATTCGCGGGTTCCAGTCGAGCTCGTTTTTGATCAGAGCATTGGGCAGATATTCGTGACCCGAGTTGCAGGAAATCTGATCACGCCTGAAATCATCGGCAGTCTGGAATATGGCGCCGCAGTCTTGGGCATCAAGGTGATTCTGGTGATGGGTCACTCCAATTGTGGAGCCGTGAAAGCGACAATCCAGGGCAAGGATGTACCTGGACAGATCAGCTCTCTTTTCCCGCACATTCAACCGGCCGTTGATCAGGCCGGTTCGAACCTCGAAGCGGCCACCAGGGCCAATGCGAAGATTCAAGCCATGCTATTGCGGCAGTCATCTACCGTGATTT
>JBAVKA010000634.1:0-5287 GCA_049688075.1 Gammaproteobacteria bacterium | reverse complement strand
AGCGAAGTCGAGCGCGAAAGCGCAAACACAGTGTCTGGAAGTGAGGCGCGAGATGCGCGCATGCATCGCGCGCTTCGACGCGGTGGACTGATGTCCAGCTGTGGTCCGCAATTATTCAAGCTGCCTTCGGGAGCAGGCCGTATTCGTGATGTAATCCACTCAGAATAGGGTGAACCACCACCTTGAGATGATCCGAGATACGATGTCGATGTAATTGTGGCGAGGCAGGGAGGTCGGATGGTGGGTCCGGTATGCCTGGGCCGATACTGGAATGGGGCCGACCTTGGTTGTAATGCATCACCCAGTTTGTAGTGATGCAACGCAGGTGGGATTCTGTTAACGGGATAAAGTAGTCAAGGCATTCTCGGCGGAGTGTGCCGATCACTCGTTCACAGAGACTGTTGGCTTTTGGGCTTCGTGGTGGTGTCCTCAGTACACGTAGCCCCATGTGTGAAATCGATTGGTCAAGATGAGGTGAAAAGATACCGTCGCGATCATGGATGAGAAAACGGTAGCCATGGTCTGATGGGATGGCTTCCCGTAGTTGCTGTAGCGTCCATACGGCCGTTGGGTTAGTTGTCACATTGCAATGTACAATCCGCCGGGTCTGATGTTCGATGACTATAAAGACGTAGAGCAGTCGAAACGTTGCAGTCATGACGACATAGAAGTCACAGGGCAGTATGGCTGAGGCATGATTGCGAACAAAAGTCGACCAGCGTTGATCGTCGTGCGGATGTCCCCGTGGGTATTTAGGCATATATTTTCGTATGGTACGCGGTGATACGCGAATACCCAGCTTGAGCAGCAATTCATTGGCAATGCGCTCCTCGCCCCAGGACGGATTACTCATGGCCATTTCGCGGATCAGTTGCCTGAGTTTGGCGGGTATCGGTGGTCGTCCTGGTCGTGATTTCCAGCGCCAGAACAGGCGAAAGCCCTGACGGTGCCATCGGACTAATGTCCGGGGCTGGACAACAACCAAGGCATCACGCCAGTTGAATAACCTGGAAAGCAGCACGAGTACAATTCGGATAGGTGTGTCTGGTCGGTGAGGCTTGGCCTTCCGCTCCTGGAACATAGCCAATTGTTTCCGCAGGAAGAGGTATTCTGCCGCGAGTGCGCCCTGCGGACGTAGAAAGAGCCAGAGGAATGTGGCCAGGTCGCCGAGCAGTGTGATTATCGTTTTGACACCATCCATGACGAGCAGTATCTTGCCACATCATTGACAACGGTGCGATTCAAAGGTAATTGCATCCTTAAGAATCAGCGGGATTCAATTATTGCGGACGACAGCCATTCACCTGTTTGAAATGATCAAGATCCAGCATCATGGCACTGGATATTCGGGTCGAATATTTGGGTTCAGAGTAAATACTGCTTCGCTAATTGTGCCATCCCAAGGAACTTACCTGGTAATTAAAGTGCGAATTTAAACTCTGATCCCAAATGGCATTCCGGTCTTTTCAGAAAAAAGACAGATTTATTGTCGTCTAGTTCTGAAATCGAGGTCAGATAAATTCTCATCACCCGGCAGGATCAATGTGCTTCACCCCAGGCACGTGGATAGTCCCTCAGATCCCAGGCCATTTGAATGACGGTGCGTTTGATGGCAGGTTGCCGGTAGACGACGATCACGCGGGCAATATGCCCAGCCTTCTCTTCCGCGACCAGGTAATAGACCTGCTCAGACTCTAATGACCCGGGAGGCATGATCACGTCATCTACGGACTTCCCCGCATCGTCACTCATTTGCTGCATGGGCCCGGCGATCTCCTTTTGCAAGCTATCCATTCGCTCGATGATCTTGGGATCCTGTGTCTTGATGTACTCCTCGCTCAGCTTCTCGATTTCGTCGATCTTCGATTGATCAATGGACTTTAAGGCATTCATCATTTGCTGCTGCGTGCGTTCATTCCATTGAAAGCGATTTATGACCTCAACCCCCAGCGCCTCACCAAGCCGGCTGGTAACCGCTGACGGAGAGTCAGGTGTCCACCAGCCCACGGATCGATCCGAATCTGCAGGCGCGTACCTTACAGCGCCCGGATATACCGGAAATTCCATGGTGGCAAAATGCACAGGGATGCCGGGCAGCTCGTCATAGGGATCCTCCATGGTCTGGTCCTCGTGATTCGTCAACCACTGACCTGCAATTGCCGCCAGCTCCTGATCGGGATTGCCGCGGAAAACCAGTGCCGAAATCTTCTGGACTTCAAAATAAGGACTGTCGAGGAGCAATGGCTTTACTTTTTCCGCAATCCCCGGTGTATCCGGGAAGCGTCCCAGTATGCGACATGCCGCGATCAGGATCTCCGGCTCATCGTCAAGGCTCAATGCCGCCAGGGCCTCATCAACGCCACGCTTATCACGCGAGCGCTCGATCTCCTCCAGCGCTTCGACCACATCAGCAACCACCAAGGCATGCAACCAATCACACTCCAGCGATTGATCATCATCTTCGACAGAACATTGCGCGTCATACTCTTTGATGGGATCAAAACCGCTACCCGCATGTAAATCTGACGCAGCATCTAGTGTGGAGATTTGTTTCGTGCTATTCGGCTGAACCGGCGCTTCGTCGTTCGAACAAGCCACGACGAGTAACAGGACAGGCAGGTAAAACCAAACCGGGATATTGTGGTGTCGTTTTACCATGATCTCACCCAGCCTTCGCCGACTTAGCCGGTTTCTTCGGTGACTTCTTCTTCAGAGTTGAAATCCCCGCAGCTGCGACTTGGCGCTTGGTCTTCGCATCCGCTACGGAACTGCAGGCATTCCAGAATTCTTGAAGACTGGCTCTCAAACTCTGCAATTCTTTGGTATAACCAGCGCGCTCTTCAGCTGCGTAGGCCGTGATGCCCATGTTCGCCCGCTCCGTGCTGTTGGTGTTGAAACAGATGTCCTTGTGGACTTGCTCATGGTCGTAGGCGGCTTCGATGAACTCCGAGCAGGTATCTATGTTGCTCAGCGCCGACTCCCTGCCCATCGGCTTGGCCCCCGTCGACAGCTTGGCAATGATCTGGCACGAAGAATTGGTTTCGAAGCTGGGTGGCGGCAGATAGGGCCCCTGCCACGAGCAGCGTAAATATTTACCCAGATTAGAGGCTTTGTTGTTCACGAAATCGTTTAGCATCTTCGCTGCCTTGGCATTGTCTCCACCGGCCCGCCGTATCAGTCGCTGCCGCATCTTGGGTCTGCTGAACAAGCCTTTGACCGCTTGCTTCATCTTGATCTGCTCGTAAATTTCGCAGGGTGGCGGTTTGCAACAGGCCGGAGGCTTGACGCCTTCCGTACAGCGCTGGATGGTTACACAGTTAATTGCCTCAGCTGCGAGCGGTTCGCTCAGGCCCAGCATCAACACGCCCGTGATCAGCCATACTTGTCTCATGGTGCCGCCTCCTTGGGTCGATAGATTTTCAATAAATCATCGATCCGTGAATCAAACGGATCAATGGCGTGGGCAGCCGAAAGGACTTGCCAGGCTTCCTGCTTCCGGCCATTTTCTTTTAACAGCATGGCATATTGCAGATGTGGCCGTGCACTGGTTTGTGACTTCGCAGCGGCGTCCTGCCACAGGGTCAACTCTGTATTGAACACCTTTCCACGTTGTACCGTCGTGCTTGCCAGCAGGGCGACGAGCACCAAAGCGCAGATTTTAGCCCCCTGCCCAAACCCTACATATAGCGCATGACGATTCATCGCGCTACGCGTGCTCTGACAGGCAGCGACCAGGATCGGCGCCGTCACGATCAGCAGGCCCGCAAGCGCCAGGCTCAATGGCCGATTGGACAATGCATCGAGCTTGGGGATCACCGATTGCGTGGGTAGCAGGGCTGCCAGCCAGAGCGCGAGGCCCAGCGCGACCGTTCTCGAGCGCCGCAGAAACAGCAACACACCGATGGCAGCCGCGATGTACAAGAACATTCCCAGCAGGAAGAGAGGCGCACGGGCATCGGTCGGAAGCGCGATGCCGTAGTCGATGGAAAGACCCGAGGGTTGCAGCAGAAGCTCGAGCCCCACCGGCACCGCACCGACCTGGCTGACGAAACTGTGCCAGAGCGGCCGTCCCAGAAACGAGAATTCGGCCAGGTCGAGATAGCGGGGCGTGGCGAGAATCCAGCCTAAAACAAGAACGCTACCGGCAAGAATGGGCGCCAGTTCCCGAAGCAGCGTTCGGGGTGAAACACCGGGTCGACTGGCCACCAGCACAAACAAAGGTAGTAACCCCGCCAGTGCAGTTTCGCGCGACAGGCAGGCCAGCATGAACAACACGGCAGCACGCACAGATTGCGAGCGCTCCAGGGTCAGCATCGCTGCCAGCAGGAACACCGCAGACAGCACTGCTCCCCGGCCGCTTAACAAAAGGATACTGTCGGCATGTACCGGATGCGCAAACCACAGCATGGCCAAGAAGGCAGCACCGAATGGTGCCACGCCAGGCTCCAAACGTGCGATGAGCAGATACAGTAACCCGGCAGCTATCATGTGCAGCAACAGGGAGAGTACCCGTCGCGGCGCAGGCTGGCTGGAAATCCCGGCGCTGGCCTCTAATGCGTAACTCAACTTAGCAATCGGTCGGAGGGTATCCGGAAGGTGCTGCTCCCACGCGGAGAGTGATTGACTGGCAGGATCATTCAGCGGCGTCACGTGATCATCAAAATGGAAAGGCCCGGACATACCTGACGACCAGACCAGATACCCCGCCAGTAACACACCCGCAGTATAAGCCACCCACAGCAGCCTCTTCGATACTGCTGACCCCGTACCATTGATATGAGCCCCTACCCTCTGGGTCATCACTCTCCTCCGGTCCCGTGTTTGAACCGCTGCGGAAACCGATACCGGTATGCCGTTACGGTGCGCGTATGGTGCAAATATTCAAACGAACTGTATGATATTGTTATCGAACAATATTACGTATGGCTGCTGAAATATTATCACAGGGAAGCCGCATGAGTATTTTGGCTATATGAGTATGGTTGGCCCATTGGCATGCCCGTCGTTCGCAAGCTAGATACCGGGCTTTGGGAGATCCGATCACGGCTGGATCAGCGTATCAGCCGTATTCTGTTCACGGTGGACACGATGGTTCTGCTGCATGGCTTTATCAAGAAGTCACAGAAGATTCCGAAGGAGGATCTGCAACTGGCGAAGGACCGCAAAGCCAATTTGGAGAAATGAGTATGAGCAAACACATCGGCAGCAAGTTTGACAATTTTCTTGATGAGGAAGTGCTGCTGGCGGAAGCGGAGGCCGTTGCCGCCAAGCGCGTGATCGCTTTTCA
>JBAVKA010000633.1:0-2778 GCA_049688075.1 Gammaproteobacteria bacterium | reverse complement strand
GCTCGCGCTTGCGCAGCGTACTCGGGAGCGCGGCACGCAGGAATCGCGGCTTGCCGCCATGCGCGAGGCGCTTGCGCTTTCGCCGGCGGTGCAACGTATCGAGTGTTTCGACGTGAGTCACACGATGGGCGAGGCGCCGGTGGCTGCGTGCGTGGTCTACGATCAACTGCGCATGCGAAACGGCGAGTACCGGCGTTACAACATCACGGGTGTCACTCCGGGAGACGACTACGGCGCGCTGCGCTCCGCGCTGCAGCGACGCTACGAAAGAGTGACGCGCGGGGAGGGCGTCGTTCCTGATCTCGTGCTGATCGATGGCGGCAAGGGGCAGGTCGGTGTCGCGAAGGAAGTGCTCGCCGAGCTCGGGCTTTCGGACGTTTACCTGATCGGGGTGGCCAAAGGTCCAGAGCGCAAGCCGGGTCGGGAGGAACTTGTGCTCGCGGCGAGCGAGCGCACGATGCGGCTGCCGAGCGACCATCCGGGACTCCATCTCATCCAGCAAATCCGCGACGAAGCGCATCGATTCGCGATCACCGGCCACCGTGCCCGACGTGGCAAGGCGCGCGTGACTTCGACGCTCGAAGGCATCCCGGGCGTTGGCGCGAAGCGGCGCCGGCAGCTCCTCGAGCGGTTTGGCGGGCTGCGGGGCGTCGCATCCGCGAGCATCGAGGACCTCGCGCAGGTGGAGGGTATCAGCCGGATCCTGGCCGAGCGCATCTATCGCGACCTGCACTGACGATTTCCGGCGAGAATTGCGTCATGCGCATGAATGTCCCGAATTTCCTGACCTGGCTGCGGATCATCGCCATACCGCTGCTCATGGCCATCTACTACGTGCCTGGGCACTGGATGACCATGCCTGAACGCAACCTGGCAGCGACGGTTCTGTTCGTCGCTGCGGCGCTCACGGACTGGCTCGACGGCTACCTGGCACGGCGCCTGAATCAGCAGTCGGCGTTCGGAGCGTTCCTCGATCCCGTGGCGGACAAGCTGATGGTCGCGGCGGCGCTGATGATGCTGGTGGAACTCGATCGGGTGAGTGCGCTGGTGGCGGCCGTGATCGTGGGTCGTGAAATTGCGATCTCGGCGCTGCGCGAGTGGATGGCGAAAGTGGGGGAGGCGAGGAGCGTGGCAGTCAATTTCCTCGGGAAGATCAAGACCGTCTCGCAGATGGTCGCAATACCGATGCTGCTTTACTTCGAGCCGATCGGAGCCTGGTTCCGGCCGTTCCAGGTCGGGAGCTGGCTGATCTATCTGGCAGCCGTCCTGACCCTGGCGTCAATGTTCTACTACCTCAAGCTGGCGAGTCCGCGTGCATTTCGGGACCGCTGACGAGACCGGTGACGGGACAGCTGGCAGGGCCGCTGCCGCGTTGACACGTGGCGCGCCCCGGCAGGTATAATTCTCGACCGCAGCGCGGGAATAGCTCAGTTGGTAGAGCGCAACCTTGCCAAGGTTGAGGTCGCGAGTTCGAGACTCGTTTCCCGCTCCAGATTCGTACGGGAAGCCTTGCGCAGCGCAAAGCGCGCGGGGCCTCCTAAGGGGAAAGTGCAGCGCGCTTTCCCTTTTTCGCTTTCTAGGGCCTGTCTGTCGGTTCGGAAACTCCGGACCCGAGGCGGGGCGCCCAGCGGCGGGGTGGCAGAGTGGTCATGCAGCGGCCTGCAAAGCCGTGGACGCCGGTTCGATTCCGACCCCCGCCTCCAGACTCTTCACGCGACAGGATTCGGTTGACGCGCCGCATCCATCGCGCGACGCTCGATTTCACACTGCCCGGATGGCGAAACTGGTAGACGCAAGGGACTTAAAATCCCTAGCCCGCAAGGGCGTGCAGGTTCAAATCCTGCTCCGGGCACCATCGAATCGCGTTTGCGCCGTTATCCCTGGCGAATGCTCCCGCGACCTGCTGAATCGCCGCTCGATACAGGCGCGCACAGCCTGAGGCAGGGTCGAAGTGCCAATTTCTCCGCATCGCTTCGGCTGGGCGTTCTCGCATCGTGTACTCCGTCTCAAATTCCCGCTGCAACCGGTTATTTCCGTTGCGGAAAGCGGTCTTCGATCGCTACCATACCCGGGATCAAGCGGCCCCTTCGAGGCGCACGCGCGAGACCTGACATGAACCCAACAAGGAGAGACCGGAATGGCGACCAAAGCCGGAAGCGATGACACCACGAAGGCCGCCGCCGCAGCGACCCAGCGTGCCACTGCGGCTCCCCAGGCGGCCGCCGGTGCACGGGTCCGCTGGAAGACGGACAACGTCAAGAGCTCGTACGCCAACTTCTGCAATGCCTCGAGCACGCGTGAGGAAGTAGTTCTCAATTTCGGGGTCAGTCACGACTGGGAACGCCAGCCGCAGGACATGGAGATCGAACTTTCCCATCGCATCGTGCTCTCACCGTTCGCTGCGAAGCGCCTGTCTCAGCTACTGCAGAAGCTGGTCGGCGAGTACGAGACTCGCTACGGTGAACTGAAGCAATAACCCAGCACGCGGCAGCGCGTCGTGCTGCCCTTTGAGTGAACCCCCGCCCCATATGTCTTCACCCGCACTCGGAAATTCCGGATCCGCCAGCGTGACCGAAATGGTCCCGGCCGCGCAAGCGGGTGATGCCCGTCAGGAGTCCGCCCTGTGGGCCGGTCTCGCAGGTTCGGGTGACGCCCAGGTGTTCACGCAGAGCTGGCTTGCGATCCAGTGCCGGCTCATTCCGGGTGTTGTCGGTGGCCTGGTGCTCCTGCGCGTGGAGCGTGACGGAAACTTTGCGCCGGCGGCGGTGTGGCCGGACG
>JBAVKA010000632.1:0-2516 GCA_049688075.1 Gammaproteobacteria bacterium | reverse complement strand
CCGGCATGGATGGACTCGAGACGCTCAAGCAGTCGGGTCCACTCGTGCCCGCTGAAAATCTCCGACAGCGGCCGCGCCACCTCCTGGCGGTAGGAGATGCGCAGGTCCCGGCGCAGCAGCAGGTCCATCACCCGGTCGCCGGGCCGGGCCTTCGCCAGCACCTCCGCCTCCAGCAGTAGCGCATGCTCCGCAGCCGGCTCATCCAGGTGATCGAGCAGGCCGGACCAGCGCGCCTGCCGTGCATCGAGCAGTTCCCGTGCAGCGTCCTGCTTGGCCTGCACGATCGCCCGGTTCTCCTCGCTGCCGGTGAATTCCCCGTCGTGGTGCAGCGCCGCCAGATCGCTGGCGAGAAATTCGCGCACCGCCTCGACGATGGCGAGCTTGTTGCGCGTCGAATACTCGATGTTCATGCGCTCGATGCCGGCGCTGTATTCATCCAGCCGCTCCAGCGGAATGACCACGTCCTCGTTGATCTTGAAGGCATTGGTATGGGCGGCGATCGCCGCGGTGCGTGAGCGGTCGACCCAGAACTGCTGGCGCGCCTCGGCGCTGACAGCGATGAAGCCCTCCGCGCCGCGCTGGTTGGCCATGCGCACCACGGTCGAGGCGGCATCGGCGACGGCCGTCTCGGCGTCACCGGACACGTCGATCAGCAGCACCATCTTGGGCAGCTCGCTGCGCGCCGCCTTGCTGCTGTACTTGACGGCCCGGACATAGCGTTCGTCCATATGCTCCATGCCGGCCAGCAGCACATCCGGGCGGGCATCCAGGTAGTGACGGGTTTCCACGATGGCCGGGACCGCGAGGCGCAGATCGGTGCCGAAGAACTCCAGGCAGAGTGTGCGCGTAAACTCCGGCTTGCGGTGCAGGATGAATTCCGCCGAAGTGATGAGCCCGTCGCAGCCTTCCTTCTGGATGCCCGGGATGCCCGCGAGGAACTTGTCCGTCACGTCCTTGCCGAGACCGGGTTTGCGCAGGGAGCTTCCCGGCACGCGGATGATTTCCGGCTCCTGCAACGGCTGGTCGGGACCTTTCTTGTAGCGGATTACCCGGAATTCGACCTGTTCCTGCAGATGGATCTTGCCCAGGTTGTGGTTGAGCCGTTCGACCTCCAGCCAGTTGCCGTCCGGTGCCACCATGCGCCAGGAGACCAGGTTGTCGAGCGCCGTGCCCCAGAGGACGGCCTTCTTTCCGCCGGCGTTCATGGAGACGTTGCCGCCGATGGTCGAGGCATCCTGGGAGGTCGGGTCCACCGCGAATACATAACCGTTGCGCCCGGCGTGTTCGCCCACCCGGCGGGTGACCACGCCGGCGCCGGCGCGTACCGTCGCCACCGGTCCGCTCACGCCGGGCAGTTCCTTGAGGCGGATTTCTCCCAGAGTTTCGAGCTTTTCCGTGTTGATTACAGCGGAATCCCCGTGCAGCGGCACGGCGCCGCCATGGTAGCCGGTGCCGCCGCCGCGCGGAATGATCGTCAGCCCGAGCGACATGCAGGCCCGCACGATGTCGCGTGTCTCCTGCTCCGTGTCCGGGCTGATCACCACGCAGGGCATCTCCACACGCCAGTCGGTGGCATCGGTGGCATGGGAGACGCGCGCCAGGCCGCTGAAATCGATATTGTCGCGGCGCGTGATGCGTCCCAGGCGCTGGCGGATCCGCCGGCGCAGCTCCCGGGTGAGCGGATACCAGTCGGAGAAACGGCTGACGGCCTCGCGGGCGGCGGCCGCGAGCTGCAGGGCATCGGTATTACCCTCGGCCCGGGCCACGATCTGGTCGAGGCGATGATGCATCGCCCCGATCAGCGCATCCAGACGCTTCTTGTTCGTCAGCAGGTCGTCCTGGATATAGGGATTGCGGTCCACCACCCACAGATCACCGAGCACCTCGAACAGCATGCGCGCCGAACGCCCGGTTACCCGGGAAGCACGCAGCCGGTTGAGCAAGTCCCACATTGCCTCCCCGAGGTAGCGGATGACGATTTCACGGTCTGAAAAAGAGGTGTAGTTGTAGGGTATTTCGCGGATACGTTCGGTCATGGGGAGGATGGACTCTGCGAGGCAAGCAGGGAAATGAAAGTGCTATCTTAGCAACACAGCGGTCACCGGCTGAGTGCTAATTGATGGCCCTCCATAAATACCGTTTTCACCGCAAAGACGCAAAGTACGCAGAGAAGTTCTTTCATGAAAACACACAACAACTTGCGTTCTTTGCGCCTCTGCGGTGAGATTACTCAATTATCAAAGGATATCGATCAGCGCGGCTCTCCGGAAGCGTCGTTCACGGGGCGCGTGATACCGCAACGGAGCCGGCGAAATCCCTGCACGCTCATCTGCGCGATGAAGAACAGCGGCGACAGCAGCACCACGAAGGCTTCGCCCGGGCGCATCAGTTTCGAGAGCAACCATTCACGGTACCTGGAGTGGGTGACGAGGTGTTTCAACTTGGTGTTCTTCTTGCGGCTGACGGCAAAATTGTCACTGCGGCTGACGCTCTGGGTGGCGATCATCGGAAACAGC
>JBAVKA010000631.1:0-2936 GCA_049688075.1 Gammaproteobacteria bacterium | reverse complement strand
CGCTGCTTCGGTCACGGCCATCCCGTTCTCCAGCTCGTAGTTCCCCACGACCACCACGCGCTGGCCCTCCTCGAGATCGTGGCCACGCACACTCACCATTCCGGCGTTCTGGAATCCCAGGGCTACGGTGTGCTTAACCGCACGATCGTGCTCGATGGTGTACAGGGCGTACCCCTCCTCCTCGGGAAGTACTGCTTCACGCGGGACCAGCAGCGCATGTTCCGAAGCGATAGCCAGTTGCCCGCGCACAT
Source organism: Gammaproteobacteria bacterium (assembly GCA_049688075.1). GTDB lineage: Bacteria > Pseudomonadota > Gammaproteobacteria > UBA9214 > UBA9214 > CAVQCA01. The sequence goes on along the minus strand of JBAVKA010000631.1, from coordinate 2,685 downwards.
ACTGATCCAGCAGCAGCCCGGCATCGGGGGGCAGGGACACAAAGACATCGACCAGGCGGGTGTCGGGATTCACCCGTCGGGTGACCAGTCGCAGTTTCCCGTTTGTCGCGGCCGGGGAGCCCCGTTCGGGAGCAAACAGGGAGACCGGTTGGTCAACCTTCAGATAGGCGACTTCCTCCGGCTCGATGCCCAGCTTGACCTCGAACCGGTTCTCGACCGCCAGTTCCACCAGCGGTCCACCGGCCGTTACGATCTGCCCCTCCTGCACATCCACCTTGCTGACGATACCGTCCAGGTCCGCGACCAGGTTCCGCCGGGATGCGACCCCCCGCTTCTCCAGGTTCGCAAGTGTGATCTGTGCCGACTGGAGGTCCTGCTGCACCTGAAACTGCTCCTGTTTGGTGGCCAGGCGCTGGTCGAAACGCTGCTGGACCTGCTGCAACTGCTTGCTCGCTGCCGCGACGCCATGATTCGCCTCCTCCCACTGCAACGTTGTGTCCGGACTCGGTTCCACCTCCACCAGGGGGGCGCCGGCGGACACCTGCTGCCCCGCCACCGCCAGCACGTGCACCACCCGGCACTCAAAGGGCACCGAGATCACCCGCACTTCACCGGGCTGCGAGATCACCGTGCCATAGGCGGTAAGCGTCTGCTGAATAGTCCCTTGCGTGATCGCCACGGTGCGCACCGACACCACCGGACCATCGTCGGCCGCGGACTGGCCGCCGGCTTCCTCCATGCCAGGTGTTGCCTGCGACGCCGGATCGCCGGCCTGCCTCCAGAAGTAGCCGGCACACAAAGCCGCAATCACCGCAACGGTCGACAGGCTGTATCCAATCCAGCGTTTCATGGTAAAGACTCCGTAGTCGAGAGACGGGGCGCGGTCGAAAGTAACTCATCAGGCAGGTACTGCCCGGCGGCGATCTCCAGTGCGATCCGGTTCTGTGCCAACTGCTGCTTCAGTTTCAGCAGGTCGAGCCGCCGCTGCGCCAGGTTGCCAACCGCCGTGTAGTAGCTGAGGACATCGGCGTTACCCTGTTCCAGAGCATCGCGGTAAGTGCTGACCAGCCTCTCCAGCACGGGAATGGCGGATTCGGCGGCAGCAATTTGCTCCATCAGCGATTGGATGTCGGCCAGACTCATGGCGATCTGCGATCGCGCTTCGAAGAGGCGGTTGAGGTATTCGTCGTAGAGTTTCTGGCGGGTGGCCTGCTCGGTGGCGATGCCGCCCTGGTTGCGGTCGAAGATCGGTAGGTCGATGCTGACGCCGAAGCCCGTTGTGTCGACATTGCTGGTGTCGCTGGCGCGATTGAAACCGAGGTTGATCTTCGGGAACTGGGCCAGTACGGCCACCCGAAGCGTTTCCTCCTGGCTCTCGTAGCCGCGTTTGAGCGCCAGCAGGTCAAGCCGCCGTTCCTCGATCGCTTCCGTGAGTAGCCGCTCCGAGGGGAGGCGTACCTTGGAGGGCAATACCACACCCGGTTCGGGTCGCACGGAGGCGTCCGGCGGCAGGCCCAGGGACTGGTTCAAGACCAGCTGCTGGTGACGCAGATCCTGCCGCAAACCCAGCAGAATGGCATGGGCATCCTGGCTGGCGGCTTCCGCAGCGGCCAGGTCCATCACGGTCTTCTCATGCTGTTCCACGGCCCGTCGCAGGATCTCCAGATTCTCAGCCAGGTTGTGATCGACGAGCTCCGCCTGGGCTACCTGCGCCTGCAGCGCCACCAGGTCGAACAGCGCCATCCTGGCGGTCTGCGCTACCTGCCATTCCTGCCAGGCCACATCCAGATCGACGGAGGCCACCTCCGCCGCGGCTGCCGTTTGCCTGGCCCCGCGAGTGATCAGCGCGGTGACATCCCAGTTGAGCCCGATGCTATGGCCATTGACGGTGTTCGCGTCATTGCCGCCGGTGGGAATATCCAGCGCCGCGCTCAACTGCGGATTGGGCAGGATTCCCGCCGTCAGCAGTTGCGCCGAGGCCAGGGCGCGGAGGTCACGCTCGGCACGCAGCGAGGGGTTGACCAGCACCGCCAGCACCGCCGCCTCATCCGGCGACAGGCCGTCGCGGTAATCGAGGACAAGGGGCAGCAGCAGGGGATGGCGGATGTCCAGCGCCCGGACGCGCAGCACCTCATCGGGAGGGACCGCCAGCTCGCGGTTCACCGCCTCGGGTTTGAGTGACATGGGCAGGTAGGGCTGGCACCCCGCCACGCAAGCGAGTGAAAGCAGCAGGAAGCGGGGCCAGAATCTCATCACGTTCGCAGGCATGATCAGATCAGAGCCGGCGACCCGTTCCGAATCTTTCTCGCAATTATCCCGTCGGGTTCCCGGAACCCTGTTGTGTGACGCCATGGCATAATAAGCAGCTGTAACCGCGACTCCAGTCGAGTGCCGCAGCGACACGGGCAAGCTGTCACCCGATCCCTCACGGGTCATCGCTGTCCGTTCATTAATCCCGTGATCCGCTGGATGGCCCAGTCACGTAGGCGCACGCTCATCTGCGCGACGAAGAACAGCGGCGACAGCAGCACCACGAAGGCCTCGCCCGGGCGCATCAATTTCGAGAGCAACCATTCACGGTACCTGGAGTGGGTGACGAGGTGTTTCAACTTGGTGTTCTTCTTGCGGCTGACGGCAAAATTGTCACTGCGGCTGACGCTCTGGGTGGCGATCATCGGAAACAGC
>JBAVKA010000630.1:0-10437 GCA_049688075.1 Gammaproteobacteria bacterium | reverse complement strand
ACCGGTTCCCGGACTCACCTTCTCCCTGCCGTCGTGTGCCTTTGCGGTGAGGTGATTTCTATACGTATGAACTCCTCGCAAGCCGTTGACTATGTCCCTGCCGGGCAACCCCTCTCGTGACACGCTCTGAATGCATCGCAATAAGCTTGTCGGCCGCATCCCTTGTATCATGGCACGATGCCCGAACTGCCTGAAGTCGAAACCACCCGCCGCGGCATCGCCCCGCATGTCACCGGCCGCACCGTGGCGCGACTGCTTGTGCGCGAGCCGCGGCTGCGCTGGCCGGTCCCGCACGAGCTGGTCGAGCAGCTCCCGGGCCAGTCCATCCTGGCCGTCGGCCGGCGCGGCAAATACCTGCTGCTCGAAACCGCCACCGGCACTGTCCTCGTGCACCTCGGCATGTCCGGGAGCCTGCGCCTCATCGAGGCTGACGCCACACCCGGGCTGCACGATCACCTCGACATCGTCTTCACCGACGGTCGTGCCCTGCGCTTCAGGGACCCGCGACGCTTTGGCAGCCTGCTGTGGACGACGCGTCCGTCGGCGGAACATCCGCTGCTGTGCGGCCTCGGCCCGGAACCGCTGGTCGGGGACTTCAGCGGCGACTACCTGTTCACGGCCGCACGCGGACGCAAGGTCGCGGTAAAGCACTTCATCATGAACAGCCATGTCGTGGTCGGGGTCGGCAACATCTACGCCAACGAGGCGCTGTATCTCGCCGGCATCCACCCGCGGCGCGCCGCCGGGCGCATCGGCCGCGATCGTTACCATCGACTCGCCGCCACCATCCGCCGGGTGCTGAACGAATCCATCACCGCCGGTGGCACCACGCTGCGCGATTTCATCAACGGCGTCGGCGAACCGGGATATTTCGCAATCCACCTGCGTGTCTACGGTCGCGGGGGCGAACCGTGCCCCGTCTGCGCACACCCCATCCGCGAAATCCGGCAGGGACAGCGCTCGACGTTTTATTGCCCGGCGTGCCAGAAATAAGCTTTCCTGATTACCCCTGAAACTTAACTACAAGGCTCATGCAGACGGATTGGCGGTATCCGGTACTGGCCATGCTGAGGTTTTTCACAGGACTACTCGCATTTCTCCGCGAGGTTCTTCCGGCCACCGCAAACTTGCGCATCGCTCCACAGGATATAGACAGATTCCAGTAATCGGGGTCGTTTGGTACACCGGAACCGGTTAGTTGCGTTTGCTGAAGCCGCCTTTCATTAACTCCCGGTGCCGGAAGCAGTGCACCAGATGGTCGTTGACGATGCCGCCGGCCTGCAGAAAGGCATAGCAGATGGTGCTGCCAACAAAGGAAAAGCCCGCCTGCTTCAACGACCGGCTGACGCTGTCCGACAACGGGGTCGAGGCGGGCAGCTGCTCCAGTCCCGTCCAGCGATTGTGGACGACTTTCCCGTCGGTGAACGACCAGATGAAGGCATCGAAACTGCCCTGGCTCTCCTGCACCTCGAGAAAGGCCCGCGCATTCCTGACCGCAGCCTCGATCTTCAGGCGGTTGCGGATGATGGCCGGGTTCACGCAGGCTGCGGCGAGGTGCTTCTGCGTGAGGCGCGCCACGCGCCCGGGGTCGAAATCGCGGAATACCTGGCGAAAGCCTTCCCGCTTGTGCAGCACCGTCCTCCATGACAACCCCGCCTGGAAGGCATCGAGCACAAGGTACTCGAACCACTTGCGCTCATCATGCACTGGCACGCCCCATTCCTCGTCATGGTAGCGACGCATCAGTTCGTCATCGCCCGGCCAGTCGCAGCGGGGCCTGTCATCATTCATCATGTGCGTATTCCGGGGACTTAATCCCTGATCAGACCATCGTGAACGAGTATAGCGTCCCCGGAACTTACGCTCGCTAGGCGGCTGCCGCCTCCTCTCCGGGATCTTCACGAATAACCACCGCGGCCTCAACCGGGGTGATCTCATCGGCCGGCATGCCGACACGGTTCGCATGCTCCCGAATGGCCTCGGGGCCGGTGGCCTGGTAGATGCAGACGGTGCCCAGTGTGCCATCGGCTTCCTCGACCACGTAGGAACGAATCCAGCGGACCTGGTGCGACATTTCCCCGTCGCCGATCTTTCGGGAGACGGCGGCCGTGGCTTGCAGTTCCTGTACGTTTTTCCAGGCGTTGCGGCGACGAATGACAAAGGTTTTCATTTTGTACTCTCCTTATAACAGCAGTTGAAGTCTGGTTGTTTGATCCTTCGGGCGTCGTATCGATCCCGGAGGAGCCCAGGACCCGTGCCTCAACTGAGGCAGGTACCGGGAATAACTATGGGCCAAACCGGCCTTAATATCCTTTTCAAGACCTTACCAAATCCTTAACCTTCGCTGATGGGTGAGCGCAGACCGGTACCAGCGGGGAATCCGTGACCATCAGATCATTTGGCGAGTTCGAGATGGACGTGGGCGCGCGGCAATTGCGTCTGCACGGAAAGGAGATCCTCCTGCAGCCCCGGGTCTTTGATCTTCTGGCCTATCTCATCGATCACCGCGATCGGGTTGTGGGCAAGGAAGAATTATTCTCCACCCTCTGGAGCGGGGTGATCGTCACCGAGTCCTCCCTGCAACGGGCCATCAGCCTCGCTCGCAGCGCGCTGCGCGAGGGCGGCATGGAGAATGCCATACGCACCTATTCGCGCCGTGGCTATCGTTTCTGCCCCGAGTCGACAGCCGAGTCGCTGACGGGCGGCGGTATGACGCCCGGCGCGACGCTGCAGGAGGCCCGCGCGCTCATGGCCGCCAGTCACTGGACCGAGGCTGCCCAGACCTTCGAAATCGCGGACGCCGAACAGGCGCTCGACGCCGGGGATCTCGAGCAATGGGCCCTGACAGCCCAGTGCGCCGGGCTGCTGCTGAACGCCATCGATCCGCTGGAACGCGCCGCGGCGGCCTATGCCGCACTGGATGATCCGGAGGCGACCGCACGGACCAATATCCTGCTCGCCCGGATTCAGCTGGAGTCGCTGGAAACCGCCATTGCGCGCGGTTGCCTGCGCCGCGCCGCCAGTCTGCTGGAACATCTGCCCCTGTGCGCGCAGCACGGCCACCTGGAATGGATGAGCAGCCGCTATTGCTGCTTCATCGGCAAGATCCCGGAGGCGATCGAACATGCTCTGAAAACCATCGACATCGGCCGCCGGCTGAAAGATGCCGATCTCGAGACCATCGGGCTGCTCTACCGGGGAGTCGCCATCCAGGCAAGCGGCGATACCCGTCTGGGCATCGAACTGCAGGACGAAGCCGCCGCCGCGGTACTGGCCGGCGACGTCTCACCGCTGATCGGCGGGATCGTCTACTGCGGTCTGATCGCCGGATGCTGCAATTCAGGTGACTGGCCGCGTGCCGGCCAGTGGACAGAAAGCTTCCGCCGCTGGTGTGACCGCATGCACCTGCGCACCTTCGCCGGTCCCTGCATACTGCATCGCGCCGAGGTGTACGCGGCACGAGGAGACCTCGCTTCAGCCCTCAGGGAGCTCGACGAAGGCGCGGAGACGCTGCGTCGCAGTGCCCCCTGGGCCGAGGGAGACGCCTTCCGGGTGCTGGGCGATCTCTACCTGGCCCGGGGTGAATTCGAAAAGTGCGAGGACGCCTATCGCAAGGCCCATGAACATGGCTGGGACCCGTATCCGGGTTATGCCCTGCTGCAGTTCTATCGCGGCAACCCGGATGCCGCCCTGCGCGGTCTGCAGCGGGCTGTCGAACCGACGCACTGGGTCGCCGGTGAACGGCGCGATCTTTACCTGTCCTATCTTGCGATCATCGCCGCGCTGGCCGGCCGCCATGAACTGGCGCGACAAACCCTGGCGGGACTCGATGCCAGGCCCGAACAGTGGGAGACCGGGGCGATCTACGCCTTCGTCACCCGGGCACGGGGCGAACTGGCCATGGCGACAGGAGACCCGGTCGCGGCGTCGGGCCATTTCAATCATGCCATCCGGCGACTGCAGGAATTGAAAATGCCCATGGAGACCGCGTTGGTTCGCCTGTCACTGGCCAGGTCGATGACACATCAGGGAGATGTCGAAGGTGCCGAACTGCAACTGTCGGCGGCGGTCCGGGTTTTCGGCCAGGCCCGGGCGCGGTTCTTTATGAAACAGTGTGAGCACCTGCTTCAGGACAACCGCCATAAGCCAGCGTCCGGGAACTGACAGGGGTTCAGGCTCAACCCTCGTGGTATGCCGGCCGCCCCCTCAATAATCCGGAATCTCATGGTGATTCTCACAGGATACTGTGGCGTGACATGCACATATCCCGCATTTTCTTCCCCTGACTGACAACCCGCCTGCATCCCTCCACCCGGAGGAATTGACTTGTGTCAAAACATTTAATATCAGTTTTTGATAATATTCTGATTGTTTGAAATTTAGTCCAAGGAGGCAGGCAGATGGCACATGATGGCAAACTCGGCAAATTGCTGAAAACCGGCAGAAATCCACAGGAAGTTGAAGACTGGCTTTTCTCTTTGATCCCCCTCGGGGTGGCGTTTGTGTTCTTTTTCATTTTCCTTTTGCCCATGGATATTCCCCGCAAGGATGTCGTCATGGTCATTGGCACGGCAGCCGGCTTTAGCGGCCTGCAGAGCTACTGGATCTACCGCGGCTGGCGCAAGAACCACGTGCTCACCATCGTGCTGGGACTGATCGGCATCGCGCTCGTGATGGGCCTGGTCAGGCTGTATCTGACCCTCGCCGCCTAGGAGCGTGTAGGGCTCAGGGGTTCGCAGCGACCCTCGGCAAAAACCATTAACGGGTGACATGAAGCCAGGCTATTGATGACCGAAGCCTGAGCGGAATCCCCGCACAGTTGCAAACCCTGCGCCTCCCACTCTGAGCGGGCACAACAGCGGGAATTTACGTGGCGTGAAATCCGCTCTCCGGCTCGGCATCAAGCCGCTCCGAGGAGGTTACCGTGTGCCCGTCCCTGACGGACTGCTCAACGACTCCAAAGCACGGCAAAAAACCTTCCTTGAGTAAAGCTTTTCTTCACCTGGTGTTCAGACTAGGCTGGACGCTCCTGCATTCGTCGTTCAACTCGTTATGGACATTCCAGCCGGCCTGCTGCCCGCAAGCTTTCTGTGGGGCTCGGCCTTCCTCTACATCCTGATACTCGCAGTCGCCCTGCTGAACGCGCCCTGGTCGAAGCTGGCGGATAACGAGGCTTCACATGTCTATTTTGCGGCTGTGGCCGTCGTGTGCCTGCTATGGACGCTGCATGCCGGAATTGCACCGGGGCATAACTATCACCTGCTCGGCGTTACCTCGCTGTGTCTGATGTTCGACTGGCAGTTCGCACTGCTCGCAGTCAGCCTGGTCCTGCTGGTCACAACCTGGCAGGGTCCGGCCGGCTGGGAAGCGTTTGCCCTGAACGCTCTGGTGATGGGAGCTCTGCCGGTGCTGTCCACCCGGGTATTGTTATACGCAAGCCAGCGCCTGCTAACGCATAATTTCTTCATCTATATTTTCGTCAATGCCTTTTTCGCCGGGGCGCTGGGTATACTGCTCTGCGGTCTGGCCGCCGCAGCCGTGCTTGCCCTGGTGCAAGGGGGCGACGTGTACCGGAGCGACGGGGACTACCTGCTGTTCATCCCCTTGCTGATGTTCGCCGAGGCTTTCCTCAACGGCATGACCATGACGCTGCTGGTGGTCTATCGGCCGCGCTGGGTGTCAACATTTCACGATCACTGGTATCTTGACGGCAAATAGACTACACAGACGCATGAAAATACTTAACGGATTTAGGGTGTTACTCGCGACTGCCGCCAGCCTGATTCTGCTGCTCGGCGGGCTGTATTTTATGTCGCATCGGCATTCCGCAGAACCGGTCATTGCGGGAAAATGGAACAACATCGAGGCGGGCCGTTACGTTGTCGATCTCCTGAAAAACCACGGGGACGCGGCAGATTTCGGCTTCGACACGGAACCCTACAGCAGCGTCCCCCTGCATCACTATATCTATGACTATTACCGCCTGAACTACACCGGCGGGGAACACCACCTGGTGGTCGCCTATACCAAGCCCGAACCCTTCGACTGCCGCCGCTGCGCACCGCGGCTCAGTCTGGTGGAGTTCTCGCCGAAAACGGGTGGCTGGGCGCCCGAAGCACGCAGTATCGGGGAAATCCCGGAAGGAAGCTGGGGCAGCCCGCCGTACAGCGTCGGGATCATGGAGCTGGGACCCGACAGATTCGGCGTCGTCATAGAATCCAGCGAAGACCAGCGCGGGGCGTGGGACGCCAGCCTAGACATCTACACGGCGATCGACGGCGACTTTCGCAAGGTGGCCTCCTTCGTCACCGAGAGGCACGGCTTTCTGTATGAAGAACAGGGACTGGCGACCGGCTCCTGGCAGATGGGGACACTGCCGCAGACCACCGGCGGGTTCTACGACATCCTGGTCAAGAAAAGAAATCACAGTGCCGAAACGCCGGAGTCAGACACTCCCGTCGCCAACCAGGTCTACCGTTTCGACGGTGAGCAGTATTCCCCCGATTCCTAGCCTGCCTCAGAAGTTAACTGAGCACAGAAACGCGTGATCAGGTCGCGCAGCAAGGCGACCGTCGGCTCGATACGCTCCAGCGCCAGATACTCGTCAGGCTGATGGGCCTGGGCGATGTCGCCGGGCCCGAGGATTATGCTCTCCATGCCGAGGGCGTTGAGATAGGGACCCTCGGTGCAAAAGGCGACCGCCTCGGCGCTATGGCCGGTGAGACGTTCGGCTGCCCGCACGATCGCCGAATCGGCCGGCGTGTGCAGGGGCGGCGTACCGTCGATCAGCGAGCGGCGTTCCGCGCGCAAGGCACTGCCGGTGAACAGACCGGAAAGGCGTCCGTCGAGGCTGTGGCGCAATCCGTCGAGATCCATACCCGGCAACACCCGCAGGTCGAAATGCAACTCGCAGTGCGCGCAGATGCGGTTGGGATTGTCACCACCCTGGATATAACCGGGATTGAGCGTCGGCACCGGCACGGCGAAGCGCGGATCGCTGTGCGCTGCCTGCAGTTCCCCGCGCCAGGCGAGCAGGTCACCGAGCACCTTGTGCATTCCCTCCAGCGCGCTCGCTCCAAGTTGCGGATTGCTGGAATGTCCGGCATGGCCGTAGACGTGGATGGCCTCCATGAGGATACCCTTGTGCATATGCACCGGACGCAGTCCGGTCGGCTCGCCGATGAGCGCGTAGCGGGCCCTGGGACGACCAAGCGCAACCAGGTCCTTGGCGCCATCCATGGAACTCTCCTCGTCGGCGGTGGCAAGAATGATCAGTGGAGCTTGCAGGGTATCGGCCCGGCAGTGGCGCGCGGCCTCGATGGCCAGGGCGAAAAAGGCCTTCATGTCGCTGGTGCCGAGCCCGTACAGGCGGTTGTCGGCCTCGGTCAGCCGGAACGGATCGTTGCTCCAGCGCCCCTCGTCGTAGGGCACCGTGTCGGTATGACCGGCAAGCACCAGTCCTCCCGGACCCCGGCCCAGAGTGGCAATCAGGTTGACCTTGTCCGGCTGGCGTGAAAGCGGCAGTACCTCGATGGCGAAACCCAGACTATCCAGCCAGTCGGCCAGCAGGTCGATGACGGCCCGGTTACTCTGATCGAACCCGGGGGTGACGCTGCTGACCGACGGCGCGCCGATAAGCCGCCGCATCATCTCCATCAGGGGGGGAAGCTCGCGGTCCATGCCATGATTGTGTGCCGTCACCTGCGCATCGGACAAGCGAAATATTTCCCGCCCGGCGGACGGCTGGATCGGTCCGGGCAGCGCCAGCAATTTAGATCTCGCGTCCGCAGCCGTCGCGGCCCCGAAGCGGGCTATACGCCCTCGTGCCATCGGACTATCATCCCGCTTCGACGCGGACTCCGGCACCGCAGCAGGTCCGGCACCGCAGGAAACTTTTTGAATACAGGGAATGTCGCGGGACCCCGGGAGGGTGCGCCGTGATGAGCGCGCGCAAACGCGGCGCAGGTCGGAGAACACTGGAATGACCCAGCAGCTGATCGTATTGGAAAACAGGAACGACCTCGATTTTATGGAGGTCGGCTGTCCCGTGGTGCATGTGGACAACTACCTCACCGGACAGGAGTACTTCAAGCTGAAGGGCGTGCAGGTGATCAACCTGTGCCGCAGCTATCGCTACCTCAGCGTGGGCTACTACACCTCCCTGCTTGCGGAGGCGCGTCATCACCGCATCATCCCAACCGTCAAGACCATGATGGATCTCAGCAGCAAGGCGATGTACAGCCTCGAGTCGATAAACCTCGATGAGGTGGTGCAGAAGAGCCTGCGCAAGCACCGCAAGGACAGCATCGAGTCATTGTTCGAAATGGATGTGTTCTTCGGCCGCTGTCGCTACCCCGGCCTGACGGATCTCGCAAGCGATATCTTCGAGACTTTCCCCTGTCCGCTGCTGCGCATCATGTTCCGGCGCCAGGATAACTGGCATATGGAATCCATCAAGCCGCTCTCCGTCAACAAGCTGGACAGCTACAACCAGAAGTTCTTCATCGAGGCCTTGTCCGCCTATCTACAGCGCCGCTGGCGACTGCCGCGCACCCGCAGCCTGGCGCGCTACGATCTTGCCATCCTGCACAACCCGGACGATGCCCTGCCGCCCTCCGACGAAAAGGCGCTCAACGCGTTCATCAAGGCCGGCAAGACCCTGGACGTCGACGTCGAACTGATCGACCGCAGCGATTACCCGCGGCTCGCGGAATACGATGCCCTGTTCATCCGCGAAACCACCCGCATCAACCACTACACCTATCGCTTCGCCAAGAAGGCCGAGAGCGAAGGCATGGTGGTGATCGATGATCCCCAATCCATCCTGCGCTGCACCAACAAGGTCTACCTGGCCGAGCTGCTGCGTGCGCATCGCGTGCCCACCCCCAAAACGGTGATCCTCGGCAAGCGCGATCTGAAGGCTGCGGAAAAGGCTATCGGCTACCCGATGGTGCTCAAGGTGCCGGACGGATCGTTCTCGCAGGGCGTGTACAAGGCGGAGAATCCCGAACAGATGCAGGAGTACACGGAGCTGCTGTTCAAGACATCGGAACTGATCCTTGCCCAGGAATTCGTATACACCGAGTTCGACTGGCGCATCGGCATCCTCAATCGCGAACCGCTCTATGCCTCGCAGTATTTCATGTCCCGCAAGCACTGGCAGATCGTGCGCTACGGCGACGAAGGCAAGGTCGAAATGGGCGGCTGGAAAACCTGGGCGGTGGAGGACATTCCCGAGGACGTCGTCACCATGGCGCTGAAAGCGGCCGACCCGATCGGCTACGGCTTCTATGGCGTCGACCTCAAGCAGACGCCGAAGGGCATCTACGTCATCGAGGTCAACGACAACCCCAGCATCGAGTCCCGGGTCGAGGACAAGGTCCTCAAGGACGAACTGTACCTGCGGATTATGAAGGAATTCGTGCGGCGGATAGACAAGCGCCGCATGGTGTAAGCGTCACCCGGAGCGGCGACCAGGTTCAGTCGATTGACGGACCGACCCGTGCCTCGCCGCCGCCGCGCGGGTCACTGGCGGCGTAGACCCGCCGGTCCTTTTTATCCCAGTAAATCGCCTGCATGTTCCCGTAGGGGGCATCGAGCACCGTCAGCCGGTGGCCGAGCGCGTCGAGCCCCTCGATCATGACGCGGTCGAAGGCATCCGGTTCGTACTGCACAGTATCCGGCAGGTACTGGTGATGAAAGCGCGGCAGGCTGACCCAGGACTGCGGCCGGTTTTCTTCGGCCATATCCAGAACCGCCAGCAGCACCATGGTGATGATCCGGCTGCCGCCAGGCGTCCCGAGTATCGCCACCCCGTCGGCGTCCTCGACAAAGGTCGGCGTCATGCTGGACAGCGGGCGCTTGCCCGGCGCCACGGCATTGGCCTCCCCGCCCACCAGGCCATAGGCATTGGGTGCGCCGGGCTTCACGGAAAAGTCATCCATTTCATCATTCAGCAGGACCCCCGTGCCGGGCGGCGTCAGGCACGCCCCGAAGGGATAGTTGATGCTGAGCGTAGCAGCCACGCGGTTGCCCTCGCGGTCGAGCACGGAGAAGTGCGTGGTGTCCGGCCCCTCCATCACAGGGGCGGCATCGCCCAGCGCTGCGCTCGGGGTGGCGCGATCCAGTTGAATGCTCTTGCGCAAGGCCGCGGCATGCGCCGCCCCGGTCAGCATCGCGACCGGCACGGTTACAAAATCCGGATCTCCCAGATACAGCGCCCGGTCTCGATAGGCACGGCGCATCGCCTCGATAATCAGGTGCGTGTGCGTCACCTCATTCGCTGCGTCCAGCGGCAGCCCGGAGAGGATGTTCAGCATGGTCAGCAGAACCACGCCGCCCGAGGACGGCGGACCGGCGGAAGTAATCCGCAGGCCACGGTAATGGCCGGTCACCGGCTGGCGTTCGACCGCCTCGTAGCGCGCCAGATCCTCCAGC
>JBAVKA010000629.1:0-2425 GCA_049688075.1 Gammaproteobacteria bacterium | reverse complement strand
GGCAAGGGGTGTGCCGAACAGCAGAAGGGTGACCGTGGTGATGCCGGCAAGCATGAGCGTCAGCCAGACAGGTTGCCAGTCGAAAGCCATGTTTTCTCCCATAGAAGTGGCGGGGGCTGCATCGACCCCCAGCCGATTATTCCACACCGTAGCCAAAGCGCTCGATCACCGCCCGGGTGGACTCGCGCTTGAGAAACGCCAGAAATGCCAGGGCGGCGGGATTGTTTTCCCCCCGCTTGAGCAGCACGGCGGCCTGGTCGATGGGGTCATAGTAGTCTGCCGGTATTTCCCAGGTCGTTCCCGGCGTCTTCTGCCAGGCCTTGACCTGCGAGCAGGCGACAAAGCCGATGTCGGCGTTGCCGGTGGCCACGAACTGGAAGGTCTGGGCAATGGAGTCGCCGCGCACCAGCCGGGGCTGGAGTGTCTGCCAGACCCCCAGGTGCTCCATGACCTGCCGGGCGGCGAGCCCGTAGGGGGCGGTTTCCGGGTTGGCGATGGCGGCGTGCGCATATTCGCCCTGTTTCAGGAAGGACTCACCCGCTTCGAAGGCGCCCTGGTTCGCGCTCCACAACACCAGTTTGCCCCTGGCATAGATGAAGCGGCTGCCGGGGACCGCCAGGCCCGCGGCCTCCGCCTGGACGGGGCGGCGGATGTCGGCGGCCAGATAGAGGTCGAACGGGGCGCCGTTCTCGATCTGGGAAAAGAGCATGCCGGTAGAGCCGTAGCTGATTCGCGTGGTGTGGCCGGTGGCCTGCTCGAACAGCGGGGCAATCTGACGGGTGACATCGGTGAAGTTGGCTGCAACCGCGATGCGAACCTCTTCGGCTGCAAGCCGGCTGCTGAGCAGCGCCGTGGCCAGCAGGGTCGAGCGGATGAGCAGGCGGTGTTTTTTCTTGGTGATATTGCCGGTAGGGGAGAGATTGATGAACGCCGGGTATGACGCGGGAGGCCCTGGAGCAGGGCGAAGACCCGGGCGCCCGGATGCAGGCCGATGTTCTTCGCCCTCTCCGCGGTGACGACGGCGGTCAGGGACCAGCCGACTGCCGGTTCGATGACGGCTTCGCAGCACACCGGGCCGTGCCGCAGTTCCACAATGCTACCGCATGTGGCTGTTCTGCATAGTGCTGGATGAGTGACAGCAATTCCGATGCCAATCCTGATGTACATGAATAATCAAGGTGTTGTGATTATTTGTGGACAGGGCGGGTTGTCGCGATCTCGATCCTTGTCGGGTAAGCGACATAACGTTCAGCAATCGACCACAACAAACGGTCGCGATTCCTCTATCAGGTGAAACCGCCCAGGCGTAAGTAACGAAATGCCTGTAAGCCGGGGCGGAACACCTATTCAGTTGAATCGAGTTGTGCCGGATCTGTTCAACGTTTCAGAAGTCAGCTCTCCGAACAAACAGCGGTAGTCTTCTGCAAACTGCCCCATGTGCCAGAATCCCCGTGCATTGGCTATGTCAGCCACGCTTGTCTCGGATGGATTCGATTGCCAAAGTTGCCTGTGCACACCATACATTCTTTCCCCAAACAGGTATCTTTTCGGCGATATGCCGAATTCACGATGAAATACCCTCTCGAGTGAGCGTTGCGACGTGTGTGTGGCAGCAGCCAGATCACGTACGTTCAAACGTTCATGCTCGTGGTCTCTTGTGAACTCTCGCGCGCGCTTGAGCATTCGGCTCCGTGCTACCACGCCGGGTGCTCTGTTTGTCTGCTCTTCATGCCGGAGTGACCTCAAGAGATTTTCCAGCAATTGAGATTCAAGGGATTGCACGGGATCAAGCTGACCTGACGAATCAGATGAGCGCTGCGCACAACTCGACAGCTCTAGCGCCATGGCTCTCAGATTTATGACCATTTCCGGATTAACAGGAATTACCCCATCCCCGAAATGCAAAAACCTGTCTAATGGACAGTCTAAATTCGTCTCGCAGTAGTCATCTAAAACAGATTTCGGAATGCTGAAGGTAGCTATTCCATACCCAGGTCGCGCAATGACATCGAATTCCTGACCTCGCGTGGTAACGAGCAGCACTGGCCGATCGATTAGACGATCATAATACCGGAACTCTGGACATCCTGTGTCCGGCAGGCAGATGGTGTACATGTTTTCTGGTGTTGCTCCGGCATGTGTTGCGAAACAACCACAAGAGAGGTGCGAAAACAGGATGTTTCCTGACTGGATCTGTTCCAGGACAGTGTCGGAGTCGTTTTTGCTGAGTTGATGAAAGTCGAGATCCCAAGCGACAACCAATGCCGCAAGTTCTTCAAAACGTGTGAATCGTTGGGATAACAGCAGCTTTGGCGAACCATCTCCACGCATCTGCGCAGCAAGCCAACCTTGTCGGTTTTTTATGTTTCTAATTCTTAACTATGGGTAAAAGTCTACACAATAATGACACGGGGCTGTAGTGAAC
>JBAVKA010000628.1:0-8800 GCA_049688075.1 Gammaproteobacteria bacterium | reverse complement strand
TCGCGGGAAAGCCCGCTCCTACAGGCACATACCACAATTTTTCGAGATGCCCCTGGATGTTTTGGCAATTATTTGCTCAGCGCCCTCGGCGTCTCTGCAATAAATGAGTAAATGAATAACCATCCGGACTTCAAACGAGCCACCTTAATATGAGCAAGTGGACTGAAATCGCCAGACTGGAAGACATCCCGCGCCTCGGCGCGCGCGTGCTGCGCACCGACACCATGGACATCGCCCTGTTCCGCACCGCCGCCGACGAGGTGTTCGCGCTACGCGACGCCTGCCCGCACAAGCAAGGGCCGCTGTCGCAGGGCATCGTGCACGGCACCACTGTCACCTGCCCGCTGCACAACTGGAAGATCGATCTCGCAAGCGGCAAGGCGCTGGGTCCGGACGAGGGCTGCACCAACGTCTACGCCGTCAAGGTCGAGGACGGCCGGGTGTACCTCGCGCTGCGAGCCGTGGAAGCCGCGGCCTGATCCGGCCCGGAATCGATACGCCATGCTGTTCGGCCGTCGCAGTAAGAACCCCATCAGGATCGCCGACAAGGGCGTGACTGAATGGCGCTATGCCACCTGCGGTTACTGTTCCACCGGCTGTTCCATCGAGGTAGGGCTCGACGCCACGGGCGAGCCGGTTGCCTCGCGCGGCGTCGCCGACGCCGACGTCAACCGCGGCAAACTGTGCATCAAGGGCATCTTCGAGCACGAACTGTTCCGTAAGACTGCCGGGCGCGGCGACACGCCGTTGATGCGCGACCATCGCTGGGAGGAATTCCGGGAAACCAGCTGGGATGCCGCGCTCGACAGGACCGCCGACGAGATCCAGCGCATCCAGGCAAGCCACGGGAGCGACGCCTTCGCCATCGTCTCCACCGGCCAGATCATGACCGAGGAGTTCTATACCCTCGGCAAGCTCGCGCGCGGCGTCATTGGCACCAACAACTACGACGGCAACACCACCCTGTGCATGTCCTCGGCGGTCTCGGGCTACAAGCGTTCCTTTGGCTCCGACGGCCCGCCGGGCTGCTACGAGGATTTCGAGAACACCGACTGTCTGCTCGCCTTCGGCTCCAACCTGCCGGAACAGCACCCGATCATCTACTGGCGCATGCAGCAGGCGCGAGAGCGCCGCCGCTTTCCGGTCATCGTGGTTGACCCGCGCGTCACGATGTTCGCGCAGAATGCCGACCTGCACCTGCCGGTCGCGCCCGGCGCCGATCTCGTGTTGCTGAACGCGCTGGCGCACGTGATCCTCGCCGAAGGGCTCGAGGACCGCGCCTACATCGAGGCGCACACCGAGGGCTTCGAGGCCTTCGCTCAGCTGGTCGCGCAGTACGACCCGGTCAGCGCCGCGAAGCTCTGCGGCATCGACGAGGACACCATTCGCCACGTCGCGCGCCTCTATGCCAAAGCCGGCACCGCCATGACCATCTGGACCATGGGCATCAACCAGAGCACCCACGGCTCCGACGGCGTGGTTGCCATCAACAACCTCAACCTCATCACCGGCAACATCGGCAAACCCGGCGGC
The DNA here is from genome assembly GCA_049688075.1 of Gammaproteobacteria bacterium. Classification (GTDB taxonomy): domain Bacteria; phylum Pseudomonadota; class Gammaproteobacteria; order UBA9214; family UBA9214; genus CAVQCA01. Next base: position 7,267 of record JBAVKA010000628.1, on the reverse strand, counting down.
TCGAGCCTCTCCATTACCGGGCAGTGTAACGCCATGGGCACGCGCGAATGGTCGTCGTGCTCCGGCCTGCCGGGCTACCGCGCGCTGGAAAAGCCACAGGACCGCGAGGAGATCGCGAACTTCTGGGGCATCGACCCCGGGTTCTTCCCGAAACAACGCGGGCTATTCATGACCGACATCCTGCCCGCGATCGAGACCGGGCAGATCAAAGGATTGTGGCTCATCGCCACCAACCCTATGACCTCGATGGCGAACACCCCGCGCATCCGCAGGACCCTTGAGAAACTCGAATTCCTGGTGGTCCAGGACGCCTACCGTGATGTCGAGACCAACGAATACTCGCAAGTGTTCCTGCCGGCGGCGGTGTGGGCGGAGAAGGAAGGTTGTTTCACCAACACCGAGCGCCGCGTCAACCTGATCCGCAATGTGTGCAAGCCGCACGGCGAGTCGCGGCCCGACCTGTGGATATTCAACCAGGTCGCCAAGCGCTTCGAGCAGGGCCGCCGCATCAACTTCCCGGAAACCGCCGAGGGCGTGTTCGACGAGCTGAAGGCGCTGTCGAAAGGCCACCTGCTGGACTACTCGGGCATGAGCTACGAGATGATCGAGAGGCAACGCGGTCTACAGTGGCCCTGCAATGAGGAGACCGCGCCGCAAGGTTCGCCGCGCCTCTACACCGATGGCGTGTTTCCCTATCCTGGCGGCCGGGCGAAGCTGATCGCGCTGCCTTTCATCGACAACAACGAGCGCCCCGACGCGGCCTACCCGTTCTGGCTCAATTCAGGACGTGTGGTCGAGCACTTCCACACACGCACGCGCACCGGCAAAGTGTCCAACGCCAACAAGTTCAGCCCGACGCCGTACATGGAGATGAACCCCGACGCGGCGGCGGAACTCGGCATCCGTCACGGCGACTACGCGCGGCTCACCTCACGCCGTGGCGACGCGGTGGTAATGGTGCAGTGCACACAGCGCGTCGCGCGCAACATGGTGTTCATCCCCTTCCACTACCACGAATGCGTCAACCGCCTCACCCTCGGTCTCCTTGATCCCCATTCGCGCCAGCCGGCCTACAAGCAGTGTGCCGTGCGCATCGAGGCGGTGGACGACCAGGCCGCTGCCGCGGCCCGCAACCTCGCAGCGCGGGCGTTCTGATGAAAATGATTTCCCCTTCCGGTACGACCCATGTTTGAACCGCGCCCGAACGAACAGCCCTACGCCCTCGTCCCGGACACATCCCACCCGGCAAGCAATCGCTACGGCGCCCCGATCGAGACGGTGCCGCCCGGCGATGCGCTGCGCGGGCAGTCACTCAACATCAACGGCGACGGCACGGTCTCCGCCAACCCCAACCGCTACAAGCAGCACGGCTTCTATTTCACAGCCGATAACTGCATCGCCTGCCATGCCTGCGAGGCGGCCTGTTCGGAGAAGAACGATCTGCCGGCACATATCGCCTTCCGCTCGGTCGGCTACGTCGAGGGTGGCACCTGGCCGGCCTACCATCGTCTCAACATCTCCATGGCCTGCAATCACTGCGACGATCCGGTGTGCCTGAAGGGCTGCCCCACGCGCGCCTACACCAAGTTTGCCGAGTACGGCGCGGTGTTGCAGGACCCGGATATCTGCTTCGGCTGCGGCTATTGCACCTGGGTGTGTCCCTACAACGCGCCACAGCTCGATACCCAGGCAGGGCATGTCTCGAAGTGCAATATGTGCGTGGACCGGCTGGAGGTCGGACTGAAACCGGCCTGCGCCGCCGCCTGCCTAGCGGGGGCGCTCGATTTCGGCATCATCGAGACCATGCCGGCGCAGCGCAAGCAACTGGAGACGCGCATCCCGGGCTTCCCCACGCCGGAAATCACTCACCCCAATATCCGCTTCCAGCAGACCAGGAGCCTGCCACGTGAGCTGCGCCGTCCGGACAGCCTGCCGCTGCGCTACGAGCGAGACGAGCAGGCGCCGGGCGGCGGCTACCGGCCGCGGGTCGCCGCCGACTCCGGCGAGCGCGCCTGGAGCTTCAGCAAACTGCGCACCCGCGAGGACCCGCTGGTAATCTTCACGCTGGTCTCGCAGGCGGTGATCGGCGCCTTCCTCACCCTGTTTCTTGGACCGTTGTTCGGCGTGGTGACGCTAGATGCGGCGAGCCACCCAATCGCCACCCCACTGCTGTTCTTCGGGCTTATCGGCCTGCAGACGCTGGCGCTGGTGCTCTCCACCCTGCACCTCGGCCGCCCGCACCGCTTCTACCGCGCCTTCAACAATCTGCGCTACTCGCCGGTCAGCCGGGAAGTGGCCGGCATCGCGGTGTTCTACAATTTCCTCGGTACCTATGCGCTGCTGACCGGCCTGCCCATGCTGTTCACCTGGCTGCCGCACGGCGCGACCGCCCTGCTCGCGCAGGCGAGCGGCTGGGGAGCCGCCGTCTCCGGCGTCGCGGCACTGTATTTCATGCACCGCATCTACCGCATTCCGGCCCGCCCCTTCTGGAACCACTGGCAGGTGCTGACCGCGTTCTACGGCAACATGCTGGCGCTGGGTCCGCTGCTCATCGTGTTGACGCTTGCCGCGGTCGACACCGTCCAGGGCCTGCCGTGGTCGACGACCGCGGGCGCGCTCGCCGCGGTGATGCTGCTTGGGTTGGCACTGGAAGCCATCGGCCTCTACCGCCATGCACGCGACCTGCGCCGCAGCGGCGGCGAGGGTGAGGCCTCACACCACGAACAGTGCACCACCTTTGGCAACACCTACCGGCTGCGCAACGCTGGCCTGGCACTTTCCATGGGACTGCTCGCGCTCATCGCCGTACTGCACCCCGGCGACCTGCCCGGCCTGCTGCTGTGGGCGTGCGCGGCATTGACCGTGTTCGCGACTGCGCTCATCGGCCGCGCCCTGTTCTATGCGCTCGTCATTCCCACCACGATGCCCGGCGCGTTCTTCTGGCGCAACAGGGGCTTCGAGCAACACGCCCGCGAGACCGGTCTCGCCCGAATGCCACAGATCGGCGTCCTGCCCGAGTGCCATTAGCGGTCATTCATAACTCTGCCATCAACCACCCCCCATCCCCGCTCCCTTGATCCCTTATTCCACCAAGAATGGCGACGGATGCACACGGAATAACACTGACGATGCACTGAAAACTTCCGTGACTTCCGTATGTTTCCTTGGCTATTTACCTGAATCATGGTTTAGGCAAGTTCAAATCCAGCCTGAAGGGATAAATGCCGCTTTGCCAACCACGCCTACCTGCGGTATATGGTTTCACATGAACGCAGCCTCACCTCAACCACGCGTGCCGGCCGCCGCAGCCAAACGCCTCGCCGACATCCGCAACGACTTTGAGCGCGGCGTGTTCCTCGCCGTGTATAACTCGCCACGGCAGCGCCTGCACCGCGTCATCGCACGCGTACTCCTCGGGCTCAAGCACGGCCTTCGCGGGTTGCTTTTCAGCTGGCCGCTCTACCTGCTGCCGCTGGCGGCCACACTGCTGAAGGCGACCTACCTGCCGCTCATCGTGCTGTTGCTGCTGCCGGGACTCGCCCTCTCCGGCATGATCCTGCTACGCGGGGTGCGCGAGGACTATCTCCATTTCGTCAACGGCTGCATCCTCCAGCCCGGCTACCCGGTCCGCCTGCTGTTTCCCGCCGGGCACCACTCATGAAGCTGTCCCTGCCGGTAGTGGGTTTCGCTGCCTTCAGCGGTACCGGCAAGAAAACGCTGCTGCAGTAACTGATTCCACTGCTTTCGCAGCAGGGATTGCGCGTCGGTATTTTCAAGCATGCGCACCATGACTTCGACATCGATATCCCGGGCAAGGACAGCTACGAGCTGCGCAAGTCGGGCGCACCCCAGGTGCTCGTCGCCTCCACCCGTCGCTGGGCGCTGATCACCGAAACCCCCGAGGCAGACGATCCCGACCTCGACACCCTAATCGCCCGGTTCGATCCAGTAGCCATTGGCCTGGTACTGGTCGAAGGCTTCAGCCACGTGTCGTTTCCCAGGATCGACCTTCACCGCCTGGCCCTTGGCAACCCGCTACTGCACCCGTATGACCCCGCCATAATCGCCGTCGCCTGTGACCATACGCTCGATGCCGGCGGCCTGCCGGTGTTGGACATCAACAACTCCAGTGCGGTCACTACGTTCATCGTCGCATGGCTTAACTCGAACGCAGCAAGATCTCCTCTTCCACAGGGAGCAGGCTAGCATGAGGGGAGAAGAGTCAGATTATCTATTTGCCTTATGGAATCTCTGACCCCGTCATACGATTCCCCACCCTACCGGGTAATGGTCGGCGGAGCCAACCAACTCGCTGGCGCACGGTTTTGTTTGCAGATATACGATTGTGCCTGAGTCAACAATGAATCATTCCCTCAGCGGTGCCATCCTTGCTGGCGGCAGGGGACGAAGACCCGGCGTGCGTGACAAGGGATTGATCATGCTGCAGGGACATCCGCTAATCGAGCATGTCATAGCTGCGCTTGCGCCCCAGGTGGACGGGATCGTCATTAACGCCAACCGCAACCCGTCTATGGCGAATTAAATATTTTCACCTAAAAACAATAGCCTCTATGGACTTGCTCAACCTGGCTGGTTGCCCTACCCCGCCACGCCATGAAGGACCTGCTGATACTCCTCATCCATCAGCTGACCACGATCGCCAGGCTCATAGGTCCCGGTGGCGCAAAAGCTGTCGTCGCCGACAATCTGTTGATGAAACAGCAGCTCCTGGTTATGAATCGAAGCCGGAAACGCGCACCCAATCTAACCGCCCTGATCGCTTCCTGCCCGGGTTCTGGTCACTTTTACTCAGTCCGCGTCATATCCAGCGGGCTGCTGTGATTCTCCGGCCATCGACGCTGCTGAACTTCCACCGACTGCTCAAGCAGCGCAAATACCGACAGCTGTATTCTGCTCACCGAAAAGGTAAACCGGGCCCCAAGGGGTCTTCATTTGAACTTATCCAGGCCATCATTGAGCTGAAATGTCTCAATCCGCGCTTCGGTTGTCCACGCATCTCGCAACAGATCAACCGAGCCTTTGGTACTGACATTGATAAAGATGTTGTCCAGCGTGTCCTTGCCATCCAATACCGTCCAGAATCCGGTGGTAGCGGGCCATCGTGGCTGACCTTCCTCGGTCACGCGAAGGACGGCTGATGTCTCGAATGCCGCAACTCCAGACGTTAACACATATCTGTCCTGCTTCGTCTATGGGCCACACGCGAACGCCTATGAACTCATTCCTTAACTGGGTAAGTTACCGAATATTTATTCCATGTCTTGCTCATTTTCATTGTATGGATTTTGTCGTTCATATCGCAATGAACACCGCAAAAGTCTGCCACCTTCTTCGTCCTGCTTTTCATAAGCACGCAATTTTCCGTAGCTTGAGAAAGCTTTACAGCAAGATTATCCCCTTGCACAAGATATACGAAGTATATTGCTGACCTCTTCAATTCCATATCGACATGCGTATCACCCATCGATCTATGTCCAGGCATTTCCCAAATTTCCAGCCGATCAAAGCCGTCCAGACGCCATTCTTTCTTGGAAAAGAACAGGAACAAGCCCCTGCGACGTGACACAACACCCTTTGATCTAATGTTGAAATGGGTCGATGAACTCCGATGGCCAACTGAACCGGAAGGTCCAAGCCACTACGGACATTCATGTCACTTGGGTTGTGCGGTTACCCGTGATAGCAGGACGGGGACCTGTTTCGGGCACCGATATCCAAACCCATGGGAATCCAATCTCGCAGTCTCGGTTTGGCGAATAGCTACTGGAGCTAAATGATGCGATAACTCCCGACCCTATCATGATGTGTAAAAAAAGCCCCTCGGAGTGCAGTGGGGAGGGGCGATAGTGCCTGATGAGGGCCAAACGGACCTTCCATGGCGCTGATATTCTAGAAGTGTAGTCGAGCGAAGCAAGTCCGTGTTGTAAAAGCGCGGAGGTCCACGGCATCAGGAAAGCAAGGATACATCGGGAATAGGCAAATAAGCGTGACACTCCGGGAACGATGACCTGCTAAAATTAAATTGCGGAAGTCTCTATCCGCTAACGATTGCAGTGACTTGGTTACTTTACCAAGGTTGCTGTTTACATTGCATATAAAACACTCTGATGAGGTAGTAGATATGACTAAACTGAGCAAAACATTGTGTGCCACGGCCATTGCCGGCGTACTGGCGATTCCGTCCACAGCGGCCCAGGCTTGGTGGGGGGGCGGTCCCTGGGGCGGTGGTGGTCCCTGGAACAGTGGCTGGGGTAATAATGGCTGGGGTGACGGCTGGGGTGACGGCTCCGGCGATTTCGACTTTAGCATGAGTGGCGGCGGTCACGGCAGTGGGTATGGCCGTGGGTATGGCCGTGGTTATGGCCGTGGTTATGGCTATGGCTACGGTGGTTATCCGTATGGTGGTTGGGGTGGTCCGTATGGTTATGGTGGCTATCCCGGCGCCTATGGTGCCCCGTATGGATACGCACCCCCAGCGGTAGCCGCACCTGCCCAACCAGCCGCACCGGCCACTAGCCAGTAAGTAACCAGGCCGGATATGCCGACGACCCTGCACAGGGATGTGGGGGGTTGTTGTTACTTAACGGGTTAATTTCAATGGGAGGAGCGGGATCTGTTGTTGGGTGAGCTTCCGAAGCATCTCCGGCATATGGCGCTTTTCAAGGTCAATACAGGGTGCCGGGAGCAGGAAGTCTGCGGACTGCGCTGGGACTGGGAAATCAAGCTGCCTGATCTTGAAACATCGTTTTTCAAGATTCCTAGCCTACTGGTAAAAAACGGAGATGAGCGTTTCGTGGTACTCAAGCGGGTAGCTATGTCGGTAATCGAAGGCCAACGAGGTCTGCATACCGAATATGAGTTCCCGTACAGAGGACACAGAGTCTCCCGCATGTACAACAGCGCATGGAAGCTGGCGAGAGTTAAGGCCACTGGGAAGTACTTAAAGGTGTTGGGGAAACCGTGCCCTGATGGATTACTGCACATACGTGTTCATGATCTGAAGACACCTTTGGCCGACGACTCCGCGCGGCAGATGTATCCTTTGAGGATCGCCAGGACCTGCTCGGACACAAGTCAGCACGAATGACGACTCATTACTCCGCAGCAGAATTGGGCAATCTCATCGCGGCCGCCAACAAGGTCTGCAAGGCAGACTCCCGCAACGCTAATGGTGCGTGAGAAACCGGGGATTTACTCTGCAAAAAAGGATTTTGTAATTAGCAGGTTAGTGTTGGCTACGAGTGGA
>JBAVKA010000627.1:0-3801 GCA_049688075.1 Gammaproteobacteria bacterium | reverse complement strand
GCGCGAAAGGGTCTCGGCAACAGGTTCGGTTTTATAAAGCGTCTGCAAGGCCTGCCGGGAATCCTTATCCAGATCCTCCGCGGTTGCCGCGCTTGCTTGATTCATCACCCCCATCGAGACGATTGCTGCCGCCGCGACCATGAGTGCGAGGAGATTACTACGTATGTTATACATCCTGATACTCCTCCCTGGGTGGGGGCTTGTTAGGGACCCGACTGGCGGGGTCGCCAATCGAGCATTCTTTATTGTCGCAACCGGCCTTCCGCCACTCGTGCGCCTCGCGCAGCAGCAGTCTGCAGCAGCGACGGTGTAGCGGCAGCCTGGACCCATTGCATGGAAACTTGCGGATGTGAAGCACGAGGCTAGTCTCATGATCAAGCGTAGTCTGTACGGTGAAGCACATAGCACCACACGCGCCAAACTGTTCCAGAATGCGAGCAATGAGTGTGAGGTGTTTTTGCGCTTTTCCACTGTCGCGGGTGAACAGGGATCGGCCGACACCGTGCGCGATCCACCTCCAGCCCGGCAGTGTGTTACGCTTGATGGATGACGATCAAAAGGCGCAGCTCATTGGCAATATCGCGTCAGTGCCATGCACCATGCAGGGTATGCCGCGTGATGTCCAGGTGCACCAGCGCCTAGCAATGGCTTTGGCAGGCTGGCTTAAGCGCCGCCAACAGGCGGTCATTCTGGCAAATGGGGAAACAGAGGTTGCACGGTATTCATTTCTCCCAGTTTTCCAGATTTTATCGGATGTTTCCTTTTTTTGCGGGCGCAACGATGCCTATAACCCAATGAATTCAAGCAGCTTTTCGTTGTAATGGGCTATTAGCGCAAAGTTTGGTTGGATTCAGGAATTAACCGCCTTTTTTCCGGACACATCAACCAGTGTTTTTGAGAGATGGCGTATTTTAAACACCTCCGCCATCCTCTTTGGATATCGCTGCGTTGATTCCTGCGCCTGTGCGAATACCTTGCGTATCTCGACAATATCGATCGCGGCAAACCGCTCTTCAAGAGTCGCTTTGCCATTCAAGATAATTTCCATGTACAGGGGATTGTCAAGATTTTTCATCAACGGCGTTTGCGCCATCATGGCTTTCAGCGGTTTCGATAACGCATGGTAACCGCTTCGTTTCCGATTGCTGCGCTTCAGGTCTCTAAAAAACTGCTCCAAGATGTTGTTGGTTCGTTGCGGCTGCAGGGTAACGGTTCCTGTATTGGTGGCGACTTGAATGGGGTCGGCGAATAGCTTGTTCCAATATTTGTCGATCTGCTTGATCATGCTCCGGTAAGCGATGTTGGACGCCGATAGTTCTTCGATCTCACTCGAAAGGCGAAAAGCGATGACACGCGATCGAATGGTCTGGATATTTGCATCACCCTCATCATTCAATCCAGATTGGCTATCGGGTTGTGCGATTCTCATTGCCTCCCTCAACTGGTCAAATATCCTGACCTTCTCTTGCATCCTCAGCACGGTGCCGGCAAGCGCCCGGTCGGCCAGCAGCTTGCTGATCGGTGTCAGTGGCAGCAGCCCGGCCATATTCGGTTTTAACGCCAACAAGTCCGGGTAGGCTTCTTGTGCTCTGTGGTAGAAATCGAAATGTGGCCGGTCAAAAGGAAAGCCAAAACCATGGGAATCTTGTTTGGCCTCTAATACCCAGCAGACGATGAGATAGGTCGTCACCAGGGGCATCAGTGGCGTTTTGGGTTCGTGCAGTGGCTTAGTTTCCAAATAGCGGAGAAGGCAATCTAAGGTATTGGGGTCCGCATCGATGGCCTGCTTGAGTCCTTTTGCCGTCTTTCGCAAATGAGTGCGGATGGCATGGGTTTTCAGGTGTCGGCGGATGGTGCTGTAGTCGTGGCCAAACAGATCCTTGCCGATATCTTTGAGAAAGTGAAAATGACAGATGTAATCCGGTATCTTCGGAAAGACCTCGTTGATCGCTTTCAAAATCGCTGCTCCCATGTCATGCACCATGGCAATCGGCTCGCCATAGGCTCGCTTGAGGGTTCGTAGAAAAGGAATCAGCTGGTCGGCGTTTTCCGAAGGGAGCTTGATGTTGCCCAGCACGATCTTGGAGATCTCGTCGATAGAAGTCATCAGATGGGGACTGTCTCCTTCGCAAGTCCCATCCAGATGCAGGATATACCCGCCCCGTGAACCCATGAGCGCTTTGAGTTTCTCTTGGCTCTGTTCATGGGCCAATGCCAGATAGACAATAAAGCGCCGTCCCAGACGATCGATCTCTCGCAGGGAGATGGTAATGTTTCTTTCGCCCAGTTCTTGCTGGATCTCTTGTTCACTACGACAGCGCAAAAACAGTGCCTTCCCGACATATACCATGACATCAAAAGCAAACTTGCCGTTTGGCGATACCATTGATTGGAGCTCTTCGCTGTTGTAGCGCTTTTTGCAATGGGAACAAGTCAGTTGAGTGATATGGGCATGAAACTCGCCGATGACCAATGATGCCAACGAACGGGAGGTTGTCTTCGATACGGTGAGTCTCCTGCCGCAGGAACAAACGGAACTTTCCGGTTTGAAGTACAAGGTGGGCCGCTGGGGAAACAGGTTCCTCATCGATAGATGGAAAACGACTTGATGAATATACTGGTGCAGCAGTTTTACGACAAAAACCCCAGCGTTTTTTTTAGACCCAGGCTGATGCACAAATGCTTGAGCTGCGATTGGGTAATCCGAATTCCCCTTTGGGCAAGCCGTATTAGGATGGCGCTTTGATCGATTTGTACCTGGTTGCTTCGAATAATTTCGCTCAACACCTCGATGACAATCCCATCTGGCAATACATCCTGTGCACTATCGACTACCCCATCGTGGCGGCGTATAAGTTGCTGTTGTGCCCGATTGGCATCCCTGTTGAGGTAGACAAAAACACCTTTCAACGCCTGCCGGGCAATCTTCCCTGAGCGGACCAACTCCAAAAGCGTATTATGGAGGCGAAGGTGCAATTGTTTCTCTAGCTCTTCATGGGTTTTCCCCGCGACCGATTGGTCCACCAAATGGATCACGGTTTCTTTCAAATTACCAAAACGGGAAAAACCGACTTCTTCGTAAAACCACAGTCCCTGCAGATTGAAGTTGGCCACGGCAGGCAACGTGTAATACCGTCCCGCATGAGAAAAGCTGGATAAATAATCCAGCTCTTGCAATCTACGAAAAGCGCTCATACGTGAAGTCGTGTTCAACACGGCATAGATATCCGGCAACATCGCCACTTGTTTTTTCTTGAAAAAGGCATGCAGGGCTTTTAAGGCATCGGGTTTGGAAAGCATTGCGGCAGGTTTGGTACAATAGGGACTATCTAGTCCTTATTGTACCAACATTATGCCATGCTATCTCCAGAAATTGGGTGAAAAGTCACCAATTCAGCTGGTATGGAAGAGGATTTGTGTATTATTTATACAATTTCCTGGATACAATCAGGACTGGAGCCAATATGTATCTGCCTTTTAATCAAGGTGTTACAGAAATCCAACCAAACTTTTCGCTCATAGTATGCAGCGCTCAACGACACCCCTGGACGTGTTGGACCGCCCATTGAGCCACCTCCCAGCGATATCCGGCAGTACTGGCACGATTGGTTGGAGCGCGACGGCTATCCCTTCTGGTCGTTCTGGGAGAACGTCCGCACCTGGTGGGAGATTCGCCACCTCCCGAATGTCCTGTTCGTGCACTTCGCGAACCTGAAGCGCGATATGCCGGGACAGATGCGCCACATTACGGCCTTCCTCGACATTCCTATCAACGAAACGGGGTGGGACACGATTCTGGAA
>JBAVKA010000626.1:0-2694 GCA_049688075.1 Gammaproteobacteria bacterium | reverse complement strand
TCGCTGATATGTGCATTTAATACGAGACAGAACACTAGTATTTGATAGGTCATGAATATAGCTCCTGTTTTCCGTATATGTTGTTTGCTGTGTTTTTCATTCTAGTCAATCTAATGACCAGCTGCACAGTGGGCGGTGGGTGTTCATCAGACAAGTGTGAAAGTTAGATAAGAAAACGCTAAAGGCCAACCGCTCTCGGTTGGCCTTTTTTCATGGCTACTCTGACAAGATATCGCTATTCCAGAGTGATCTTTAGTCCCTCTACGCCAAGGTCGAGCGCGATGCCCTGCGCCGCCGACTTCAGGTGCAGGATGACGCCCTTGTCGTTCTTCATCACAGAGTCGGCCTTGCTGGCGTTACCCAGCGTGGCGCCCGCCTCGGCGACACCATAGACGCCTGCGAAGTCGGCGACATTCCTGAGGTCATAGACATCGCCAGTCAGCTTGACCTTGTTGACACCGAAGCCACCCAGTTTGAGTCCATCGGTCTTGAATTTATGGAGTTCGGGGTGGTCAAATCGCGTCATGCCCGCCGGGTTGGTAAATACCGTACTGGCGTTCTGCGCCTTTGCCGCCAGACCGGCCCCCGCGGTACCTATATCCGCGGGACTCGCCATTTCATAGACATAGAGTGCACCCGCCTGTAACTGGACCGGAAAGACACTACACAGAACAAGGGTTGCAAGCGCTCCCAACAGGCCAGAAACGTGTTGATTGCGCATGGACAATTTGTTCATCTCCAGGCTACAGGAGCGTGCATCTGTGTGCCTGGTGCCATGTTCAATGCTGTCCGGGTACTGTTGAACCTGCTGCGAATGGGTCATGACGTCCCATCGGCACACAAATCCTCGTCAAACAGTGACCACGAGTCTCCTCAAATAGGCGTACATTTGTTATTGCGATGCCACGTACTCGCGACGGTGCTCATTGCCCGGACCGGCCCGTAGCGTGTCAGTCTTCCCGCGCCTTACGGTGAACATCGTTCGGCATGAGCGGCGTCCAGCAGCAAGCGAAGTGCCGCTGCTGGCCGTCCGCTCGATGCCGAAGTCAGTTGGCCGCCCGGTTCCCCTCAGGTCGCATGCACATCCCCGGGCGGTTCAATTCCCCGTGGGCATGGGAAGGCTTATCCCCTCTTTTTCAAGTTCCTCCCTCACGTTCTTGAATCGCTGGTAGCGCGAAATGGTGATCGGACCCGTATAGACTTCGCTCTGCAGCTTCCGCGGCGGATACTCGATATAGGTCTTCATCAGCTCCGTAATTGACTGATTGAACGTGACCAGCGTCCAGGTGCGCTCCGTCCAGTTGGTCATGAAGAGATCATAGCGCTCCTGCGGGTCCTGCCACAGATCGAAGATCTGCGGCACCGTGGCGACATACTTTTCCGCGCCCTTCCAGCCGAGGTTGGTATCGACCGCAAGACCGCCCGTGGCCTGTCCGTCGTCCCCACGCAGGTTGAATACCGCCTTGTAGTTACCCACGCGTGCCGCCCCGGGGGTGAGTTCATTCTCCGTGAAGTAGAACCACGAAGTGCGGGCCGACTTGCCGGTGCCGAACAGCACCGGCGACATGTCGAAGCTGTCGAAGATGATGGGCTTGCCTTCACGATCCTTCGTCGGCAGTTTCTCTCCTGCGACGCTTGCAAAAGTGGCCATCAGGTCGAGGCCTCCGGTAATGTCGTGGTTGCGCACACCGCCCTTGATTTTACCCGGCCACACGGCAATCGCCGGCACCAGGCTGCCACCCTCGCGGTCCGTCCCCTTGGTGCCGCGAAACGGCGTGTAGCCTGCGTCCGGATACACGTCCTGCCAGGCGCCGTTGTCGACGGTGTAGAAGACCAGCGTGTTCTTGTCGAGACCCAGTTCACGCAGCTTGTCCATGACGTTTCCGATGCGCGTATCCAGTTCGACCACCGAATCGGCGTACTTGGTCTTGGACATCGATTTGTGCTCGAACTCGGGTGCCGGCATGTTGGGCTGGTGGTTCTTCATGAAGTTGATGTTGATAAAGAACGGCTGATCGGGGTTCTTCGCGGCATCCTCCAGGAAGCTCAGGCCCGACTGCTCGATATACTTGTCCAGGAAGGGGATACCGACGACGCCCTTCTCCGGCGTGTCCACGTACTCGCCGTTGACCTTCCAGTCCTGGTGAGCCTGCTCGCCCGCCTTGCCCGACAGCGACCCCTTGGTGACCTTGTCAAACATGGCCCGCAGCTCGGGGGACATGTCGGGGAACCAGTTCGGGTCACCGTAGGTGTACGCGTTGAGGTGGTACAGGAAGGCATGCTCCATGACATCATAGCCCTGGGCATTCGGCAGCGCGTAGTCGGCCTCCCCGAGATGCCACTTGCCGGTGAAGTAGGTCTTGTAGCCCGCCTGTTTGAGAACGGAGGCCAGGGTCCACTCCGCTTCCGGAAGCCCGCCGCCCTGGCCCTGGAAGGCCACCGTGGTCATGCCGCTGCGGTTCGGTATGCGCCCGGTCTGGATAGCCGCCCGGCCCGGCGTGCAGCTTGGCTGGCCGTAAAAGGAGAAGAACGTGATTCCCTCGTCGGCCATGCGGTCAAGATTGGGCGTGGGCATGCCGCGACCGACGCCGCCGCCGTACACGCCAAGATCACCCCAACCGGTGTCGTCGGACACAATCAGGAGAATATTGGGTTTCGTCGCGGCGAGTGCAAAGCCCGGGGCGATGGCCACCA
>JBAVKA010000625.1:0-3652 GCA_049688075.1 Gammaproteobacteria bacterium | reverse complement strand
TCGCGAACAGAGAATGAATGTATGGTGCTTAAGCCCCAAGATGTACTCGTGTTACTCAAACTGGTGGCGCTGCGGGAAAAACATTGGTCATACAATAAGTTGGCCATTGAACTCGGGATGAGTCCGGCCGAGGTGCATGCCGCTGCCAGACGTGCACAGGTCTCACAACTGGCGGTCAAAAAAGATGGCAAGCTGGTACCCGATATCAGGAATCTGGGTGAATTCCTGGTCCATGGCTTACGTTATGTATTCGTTCCCGAGTGGGGCGAAATGACCCGCGGGATGCCGACCCTCTTTGCTGCCGCGCCGTTGAATGTGATGATTTCTCCATCAGCCGAACCGGTACCCGTGTGGCCTGACCCCGAAGGCGAGGTGCGGGGAACGTCATTTTCGCCCTTGTACAAATCGGCACCGAAGGCGGCCCGGGCAGACTCGGTGCTGTATGAATTGCTGGTGCTGGTGGACGCCATCCGGGGTGGGCGCGCACGCGAACGGGAAACCGCGATTCGGGAATTGCAACAGCGACTGGGTCTGGAGGCCGCACAGGAGGAAGCCGTATTGAATCGTGACAAGGATACGCTGATGATAGGCGAGACCATCGCCGTTTCGCGTGCCGCCCTCGAACAACTGGCGCGGCACTACCATATCCGTCGCCTCGAGTTGTTCGGGTCGGCGGCGCGCGGGGAACTCGAGCCGGAGAGCGACATCGATCTGCTGGTCGAGTTCGAGGATACGGCAGCGCCGTCTCTGTGGGATGCACAGCAATTGCAGACCGAGCTTTCCCGGCTGCTGGGCGGCCGGCGCGTTGATATCGCACCGCCCGAGATTCTGCGCAATCCCTACCGCAGGAAGACCATAGAACGGGATGCACAATTGTTGTATGAAGCCGCTTGATCGCGATGCCGCACATCTGTGGGATATGCTCGATGCAGCGCGGCAGGCCGCTGACTTCGCCGCCGATATCGATCTTGACCAGTTGCTGGCGCAGACGCGTATCCGCTATGCGATCGAGCGCGCCCTGGAAATCATCGGCGAGGCCGCCCGGCGGGTGTCGCCGCAGACGCGCGCGGATCATCCGGAGATTCCCTGGGCAGGTATCATCGGCTTTCGCAATGTACTGGCGCATGAGTACGGTGCTATCGATTACCGTCGGTTGTATGCCGTAGTCGCGGAAGGGGTTCCGGAATTGATTGTTGCACTGGAAGCGATTCTGGATGCATTGGGGAACACCGAGTGAACACTGCCACCATCGTCCAGAAGCTTTGGAACTACTGCAATGTCCTGTGCGACGACGGCATGAGTGACGGCGACTACGTCGAACAGCTCACATACCTGCTGTTCCTCAAGATGGTCGATGAGCGCACTCGGGCACCGTATAAGCAGCCCGGCATCGTCCCGAAGCAGTACAGCTGGTCCAGTCTCATCAAGAAGGACGGCGACGATCTGTTCGACCACTACCGTCATGCCCTGGATGCACTGGGCAAGGAAAAGGTCCTGCTCGGCCTGATCTTAAAAGGTAACCGGGGTCAGTTCCCGGTTACCGCAATATCAGGAATAACTGGAATCTGACCCCATTTACTGTTTCGATTGCTTCCAGCCTCAGGAACAATGACTCTCACCCTGTTTTCTCATTGATCCCGTGACCGACGAAAGCAAACAGCCGACCAGCCCTGGCCGCAACAGCAAGCGACTCGCTTGGGCCGTCCGCCTGGCCATCCTCCCCCTTGTCATCCTGACGGGGATCTGGTTCGTGACTGGCATGCCAGGTCGTTCATGGACGGGGCCGCTGCCGCCCCTGACGGACAGGGAACAGTTAATCCGTGACAATCTCAGGCGCCATGTTGCTGCGCTGGCGGGCCGCATCGGCGAGCGCAATGTCTGGCGTCCCGAGGCGATGGCCGCTGCAGCCGGTTATATCCGCAAGACGCTCGAAGGCACGGGCTATGGGGTCAATGTCCAGGCCTTTCCCAGCCGCGGAACGACCGTGAACAATATTGAAGCGGTACTGCCCGGCCACGGCGCTGCGGATGAAATCATTGTCGTCGGGGCGCATCACGATACAGTGGCCGGCTGCCCGGGTGCCAATGACAATGCCTCGGGTGTGGCCACCATGCTGGAGCTTGCCCGCTTGCTTGCCGGGTCGATGCTGCCGCGTACCGTACGCTTCGTGGCCTTTGCCAATGAAGAGGCGCCGTTCTTCTACGGTGATGAGATGGGGAGTACCCTGTATGCCGCCCGCGCGCAGGCGCAGGGTGAGCGCATTGAGGCAATGCTCTCACTGGAGACGCTGGGTTACTACACCGATGAGCCGGAGACGCAAAAGTATCCCTTCCCGTTCAGCTGGTTCTATCCGGATACCGGTAATTTCGTCGGCTTCGTGGGCAATCTCGCATCCCGGTCCCTGGTTCGTCAGGCAATCGGCGCATTCCGCGCGTCGACGGCGTTTCCCTCGGAAGGTGTGGCGGCGCCAGGCGGAATAGAAGGTATTCACTGGTCAGACCACTGGTCCTTCTGGCAGGCCGGTTATTCAGCCATTATGATCACGGACACGGCGCCGTTCCGTTATCCGCACTATCATGACGCGACCGATATACCGCAACAGCTTGACTACACCGGCCTGGCACGGGTGACCGGCGGCCTGGCGGAAGTGGTCGGTGTGCTCGCTTCGCCGTAGGGAGCGCAGCGGATTATCCGGGGCTGTCCCCGATTTTGCGAAGCCGAAATGTCACCGATCATGCAACTGATGTTCACGCTGCGACACGGCCTGCTGCTCGTGCTGCTTTCCGGCCCCACGGGCGTGCCGGCAGAAGACGGGCGAGCCGATGCCGGCACCGCAGACGCCGGCGAGGCGCTCTATCTGCAGCTCAACAGTTCGAGTCTTTACGAACGGCGCAAGGCGCTGGATGAACTGATGTCCGTGGCGCCCGATGACCCGGGGACGGTGGAGGTGCTGATCAGGCAGTTCCAGTCGCAGGACGCGGAACAGACCCGCTTCTCGGATTTCATGCAGCGCGTGGAGCGGGCGCTGCAGAGTACCGCCAGCAAGACGACCTGGTCATCCGCAAACGTGGAATTGCTGACATCGGTGCTGGTGCACAACGATGCCTATGATGCCAGGGTGACCAGTCGGACTGCGTCAACCGTCGCCGGGGTGGCGCGCTACCAGACGTTCTCGGACAAGGCGATCGATGACCTGACCATGGTACTGTGGCATCGTGTGGACAAAAATCCCAACCGCACACGCAACGACAATACCCGCTCCTATGTGGTGCAGGCCCTGCGGCACATCCGCAAACGCCAGGGGCTTCCCCGGGCGGAGATCGATGCCAGTGTGGCATCCCTTGGCCGCGAACAAAATACCAGCGTGCGGCGTGAGATGGTGTTGCTTATCGATGACTATGCGCGGGCGCAACCGGCTAGCGAAGCCATGGTGCAGGCCCTGACCGATACGCTGTTTAACGATGACAAGGCAACCGTGCGCAGCCTTGCCGCACGCGCCCTGCGCGGCATCAGTGAGCAGCGCGGTTATCCGCCCGCAATCGTCAACGCGCTGCAGCAGGCCGCCGCCGGTGACCCGGATCCGGCGGTGCGCCACGAGGCCCTGGCCGGACTGATGGCGACGGCGACGGTGTATCCCCTGACACCCGCGGCG
>JBAVKA010000624.1:0-2091 GCA_049688075.1 Gammaproteobacteria bacterium | reverse complement strand
TATGGCGGAGAGGGAGGGATTATTCGCCCCATTCGGGGCTCACCCTCCGGGCCGCTGCCTTGCGGCAGCGTTCTTCGCGGCTCCGCCGCTCGTCGAACCAGATGATTGATTATCGAGGGTTCGATTTCACCATCAATAATCCATAGAAAAAGGGGCTCAAGGCCCCTTTTTCTATGGATGGCGGTGGAGGGAGTCTACAGCTAACTAGTCTCACGACATCTTCCCTGTTTGAGGGAAATCTACAGGGAATTTCCTCTGTTTTAGGGCTGTCTTGCCACTTGTCAGTCCACAACCAGTTGTTATTCTGGTCTTTCGCACACCAGAAGATCCACCCAGGAATTATTAACAGGGAATTATCAGGAAATAAGTCACACCGCTCCAACCGGTTCTTTTTAACCTGCTCCCGGTAAATCGCCACACAGCAGGCGATGCACATCAGGAAGTCTGCAACTCCCCGCTAGCATTCTCATCATGCTCACCCAGTGGCACAATGAGAAACTTGCCGGCGAAAATACGGGCACTTCCCAGTTGATTAACCTGGCGCAACCTGGTGACTGTGGTACGGGTATTCTGTGCGATGGTGCTTAATGTGTCACCCCAGCGAACCCGGTACTTCACCGACAGCACACGCCGGTCCGCAGGCAGCCGGGCGAGCTGTTCGCGGAAGTGCTGTTCACTAGTCCTGGGGATGAGCAGGGTGTGTGGGCTATCGGGCGGGATAGTCGACCGGATGAGACCCGGGTTGAGACGTTGTAATTCCTCCACTGAGGTTCCGGACAACTGTGCGGCGACCCGCAGATCAAGCTGTCCACCAGTATCGACGACAGTGAAATGAGGAGTAGTGGCCAAGGCAGGCAGTGTGATGTTGTAGGCATCGGGGTTTGAGATGATGGCTCGCAGTGCGATCAGTTTTGACACATAATTCCGGGTTTCCTCAGGCAACGACAGGTGCCAGAAATCGACCGGTTTTCCCCGGCTGCGATTGAGGCGTATGGCCTCGTTAACCCGTGTTCTGCCAGCGTTGTATGCCCCCAATGCCAGGAGCCAATCGCCGTCAAAGCTCAGATGGAGTTCGCTCAAATAATCCAGGGCGGCCTCGGTTGCTGCGACGATGTCCCGGCGACCGTCAAACCACCAGTCCTGGCGTAGTCCGACATGTTTAGCTGTGACAGGCATAAACTGCCAGATACCAGCCGCTCCGACCGGAGACGTGGAAAAGGGATCAAAGGCGCTTTCAATGGCCGGCAGCAAAACGAGTTCAGAGGGTAAACCGCGTTCGTCCACGCGACTTAGGATATAAGACAGGTAGGGTTGTCCACGCTGTAATATTTGCTCAATATGACCGGGGTGGTTACGGAAGTTATCGATATGAGCTTGCACAGACGGCGCAGCCTTTAGCGGGAGGCGTAACCCGGTGCGCAGCCGCTCCCAGATATCAATGGACCCGACCGACTCGGCAAGAGTTTTCGATACTGGCCGCGTGATCGCAGTCGGCGTTTTTTCCCGGCAGCATTCCGGTAGGGTGTACTTCGGCTGAAGGGGAACGGATGCAATTAATGTATCCCCCTCCCACTCCACGTCATCACCGATCCTGCGGGTATCCTGGGAAATGTGAAAGTGTGTGGCCAGCGCAGAGGCAGCCATTGCAAACGCCGATAGCCAGAGACTTTGTGTAATAGCCATAGTTCTGTAACTCCACAATGCGCGTCGTTGCTCACTACGGTTCATTCGCTTTATAACATAAAGCAATATGTGTACCATACTGCAAATTGTGGTTTCAGCAGGCAGTTATAAAAGGTAACATATTGTTTATTTAGTTATTTTTGTGTCATGTCGTGTACGTAGAGATAATTGGGGCATGCGCCAGTTTACTGGCACGACAAAGGTCTCGGACATTGTACCGCCAGAGAACCAACACATCAGAATACAATGCAATCAAAAGTAAAAAGGCAACAGCTTTATCCTGTCGATGGCGAATTCCAAATTCGCACCTGAAAAATAACACTTGTACAGACTTGTTCCTGAACGCAACCTTACCTGCCTTTCTCTGCCATGAAGGAAAAGCTGGTACTGCTCGCGCATCAATTAACT
>JBAVKA010000623.1:0-7886 GCA_049688075.1 Gammaproteobacteria bacterium | reverse complement strand
TGCGGTGTAATCCGGAAATCGTGCAAGGAGCCTGTCGGACTTGGGTGATCGTAGCGAGCATGGTGGCAGAGCGAGGACAGAGTTTACCGATTTTGAGGCCCATAGTGGTGCTATGGAACGAAAAATCGGGGAACTATGGGCCGCTCTCCCGCCAGCGCAGTAGATCAAGCCTAAGTCCGACAGGCTCCTAGACATCCCGGCGGCCAGCGAAGGCGTGCGACAGGGTATTGCCGTCGATGTATTCCAGCTCCCCGCCCATCGGAACGCCGTGCGCGATGCGGGTAGCACGTATGCCGTGAGCGTGCGCCATTTCACCGAGGTAGTGCGCGGTCGCCTCCCCCTCGACGGTGGGATTGGTCGCCAGGATGACCTCCCGGATTTCGCCGGCCTGCAGACGCGCCTCCAGACTGTCCAGTCCGAGTTCCTCCGGACCGACGCCGTCCAGCGGGGACAGATGCCCCATCAGCACGAAATACACACCCTGGTAACCGGTCGACTGTTCCAGCGCCAGCACATCGGCCGGGGTTTCGACCACACACAGTTGTCTGCGGTCGCGCCGGTCGCTGGCGCACAACGCGCACAGCGACTCCTCGCTCAGGGTGCGACAATCCCGGCAGTGGCCGACGTGTTCCATAGCCTGCTGCAGCACCGCCGCCAGCCGGCGGCCACCCTCGCGGTCGCGCTCCAGCAGATGATAGGCCATGCGCTGCGCGGATTTCGGGCCCACTCCGGGCAGCGCGCGCAGGGCTTCGATCAACTGTCCGATCAGGCGCGAGCCGCTCATGCGGTTCAGAACGGCAGCTTCATGCCCGCCGGGAGGTTGAGGCCGCCGGCGAGACCGGCAAGCCGCTCCTGGGTGGTGGACTCCACCTTGTGGACTGCATCGTTGATGGCCGCCGCCACCAGATCTTCCAGCATGTCCTTGTCATCGCCAAGCAGGCTGTCGTCGATGCTGACGCGTCGCACCTCGTGCTTGCCGGTCATGATGACCGTGACCAGCCCGCCGCCGGACTGACCGGTAATTTCCAGCCGGGCAAGCTCCTCCTGAGCCTTCTGCATATTGGCCTGCATCTCCTGGGCTTGCTTCATCAAATTACCCAATCCGCCTTTCATCGTGTTACCTCTCGGTCTCCTGATTTATCTGAATTCAACACATCGGTTGCAATGTCAGGCACGGCGTTCACTCACGCGGCCTGATGGAATCGTAGTTCACTGTGGCGCCGAACGCATCCTGCAGCGCCTTAACGTTCTCGTCGGCCTCGATCGACTGGACGGCCTGCTGCTTGCGCACTTCGCAATCACGCGCCTGCCTGCGCGCCGGGGTTTCACCCCGGAATTCGCTCTCCTGCAGAATTTTCAGGCTGAACGGGCGTCCGAAATGCCCGCACAGGGCCTGTTCGATCTGCTGGCGTCGCATCTCGCTCAGCAGGCGGGCATGGGTCGGATCGACGGCCAGCACCGCCGCATGCGCCGAGAATTCCTGCAGTGCGCAGTTCAGGACAAGCTCACGCGCCATCCCCTTGATGTCTAGCCGTTCGACCAGCGTTATCCAGTCGCCCTCCGCGGGGTCCACGGCGGGAGCGGTATCGGGCACCGCCTCCCGAACGGCTTCGGGAACGGCCTCGCGCACCGCCTCCGCGGCAGTCCCGACCACTGCCCGTGACGGTGTGGCCGCGAGGATCTCGCGTGGCGTCGCCCCCCCGGTGCGGGCGGGTGTACCGGACGCGGAGGACGCCGCATCGGTCTCGCCGATGGTCTGCGGCCGAAAGACAAGCATGCGCAGCATCACCATCTCGAAGCCGCCGCGGGGATCGGGCGCCAGGGAAAGATCGCGCCGTCCGATAAGGCCGATCTGGTAGTAAAGCTGGACGTCTTCCGGCGCAAGCCTTGAGGACAGCCCGATGACCGCCTCGCGGTCACCGAAGGTATCGTCAATGGCATCCGGCAGCACCCGGGCGATGGCGATGCGCTGCAACACCGAAAGCATATCCGCCAGCAGCGTCGCATAGTCCGGCGCGAACTCGTCGGCCTGGCCGATCTCGCCAAGCAGGCCGGCGGCATCGTTTGCGGCCAGCGCCTCCAGCAACCGGTAAACCACATTCCTGTCGATGGTGCCGAGCATGGCACACACCTCTGCTTCCCGGAGTGCGCCCTGTCCGTAGGCGATGGCCTGATCCAGCAGGCTGAGCGCGTCGCGCATGCTGCCGTGCGCGGCAAAAGCCAGCTGCCGAACCGCGCCGGACTCCGCCTCAACCTGTTCCTTGCCAAGAATCGCATCGAGTTGCCCCGTGATCTGCGGGATGGTCAGGCTCTTCAGGTTGAACTGCAGACAGCGCGACAGGATGGTGACCGGCAGCTTCTGGGGGTCGGTGGTCGCCAGCAGGAACTTGACGTGCGGCGGAGGCTCCTCGAGCGTCTTCAACAGGGCATTGAAGCTGTGCGACGAGAGCATGTGCACCTCGTCGATGAGATAGACCTTGTAGCGGCCCCGGGTCGGTGCGTACTGGACGTTTTCCAGCAATTCGCGCGTATCCTCGACCTTGGTGCGCGAGGCGGCATCCACCTCCACCAGATCCACGAATCGCCCCTCGTCGATTTCCCGGCAGGCGCTGCAGGCGCCGCACGGCGTGGAACTGACGCCGGTATCGCAGTTTAGGGATTTCGCGTAGATGCGCGCGATGGTGGTCTTGCCGACACCGCGCGTGCCGGTGAAGAGATAGGCATGGTGCAGGCGGTCATGATCCAGGGCATTGATCAGCGCCCGCTGCACATGCTCCTGGCCGACCAGTTCACTGAAGTTGCGGGGACGCCATTTGCGCGCCAGTACCTGATAACTCATGAGTGGATGCTGATGTCCGGAGTCTCCGTTTCTCTGGAGTGGTCGGAGAATAGAGGCGACCTGTACCAGCCACACCCCGGCGCCCGAGTCCACTGCTGCCGCTGCTCCCTTCCGGGCCTGACGGAGTTCACAGCTTATCGTCGCGAGGGGACCGGCACAAGCCGCCATAAACCTGCTGTCAACGAACCGGCCGCATATTATAGGGCCTGCTGGCTTGTCATATAAAGACATTCATGGCGCCGGCTGGAAAACGCGGCCGCCGCTGCCCGTCGAACCGGCCGAGCGGCTTGACCGGCAGGCTGTTTCATGGCTTGTCCTCATGCCGGCAGCATCAACTCCGGGCTTAACCGGTGGTATGCTCTTTGCCAAGGCAACCGTCCCTCGCTTCAGCGCACCAGGGAGAAATTCATGAGCGATACATTGACGATTAACTATAGCGGACAGCACTACGAGATTCCCATCATACAGGGCACGGAGGACGATCGGGCCATCGACATTCGCAAGCTGCGCAGCAAGACCGGCCTGGTTACACTCGATCCCGGTTACGGCAACACCGGCAGCTGCGAGAGCGCCATCACCTACATCGACGGGGAGAAGGGCATCCTGCGCTACCGCGGGATCCCGATCGAGCAGTTCGAGGAAAATCCCAATTTCGTCGAAGTGGCCTGGCTGCTGATCTTCGGCAAGCTGCCCACCGCGGACGAATACGCGGCGTTCAGCGCCGAACTGAGCAGCAACGCCAATATCGACGAGTCCATGAAGAACAACTTCCAGGGCTTCCCGCGCACGGCGCCGCCGATGGCCATCCTCTCCGCCATGATCAACGCCCTGTCCTGCTTCCATCCGGAGTTCCACGAACTGGAGGACCCGGACCAGATCCATGGCGCCGCCGCCCGACTGGTCAGTAAGGTCAGGACCATCGCGGCGTTCGCCTACCGCCGCTCGCACGGCTTCCCCTACGTCTATCCCGATACGCGGCTGCCCTATGTCGCCAATTTCCTGCACATGATGTTCACCCAGCCGTATAACCAGTTCATTTGTGACGACAGCGTCCGCGACGCCCTCAACCTGGTGCTGATCCTGCACGCTGACCACGAGCAGAACTGCAGCACCTCGACGGTTCGCATGGTCGGCTCCAGCAAGGCCAACCTGTTCGCGTCCTGTGCCGCCGGGGTCTGCGCCCTGTGGGGGCCGCTGCACGGCGGCGCCAATGTCCAGGTGCTGCACATGCTGGAGGAAATCCACCAGGGGAAGACCACCCCGGAAGAATATGTGCGGCTTGCCAAGAACAAGGACAGCAAGGTGCGACTGATGGGCTTCGGTCACCGCGTCTACAAGAGCTTCGACCCGCGCGCCCTCGTGCTGCAGCGCGTCGCCGAGAAACTGCTGGCCACCCTGGGCCAGAAAGACCCGCTGCTCAACATCGCCCGCAAACTGGAGGAGATCGCGTTGAGCGACAGCTACTTCATCGAGCGACAGCTCTATCCGAACGTGGATTTCTACAGCGGCATCATCCTGCGCGCCATCGGCATTCCCACCAACATGTTCACGGTGATTTTCGCCATCGGCCGCCTGCCCGGCTGGATCGCCCACTGGCGCGAGCAAAACGAATCCCCGGACTTCAAGATCGCCCGCCCCCGGCAGGTCTATATCGGCAACACGCAACAGAACTACGTGCGCATGGCCGATCGCAATTAGCCCGCTAGTCTTTGTACCAGCACCCTGTTTACCGCAGAAGCACAGAAAACGGGACAGACCACGCTTTCTTACTGAATAAACGTGGTTTGTCCCGTTTCTTACTGCTCCTGTAGTTCCATTTTTTTCAGATCCGGCAGGAACACCGCGAGCAATCCGATCAGCGGCAGGAAGGAACAGATTTTATACACGGCGACGATACCCCACAGGTCGGCGAGCCTGCCGAGCACGGCGGCGCCGATACCGGCGAGGCCGAAGGCAAGACCGAAGAACAGTCCCGATATGGTGCCGATCTTGCCGGGGATGAGTTCCTGGGCGTAGACCACGATGGCCGGAAACGCCGACGCCAGCATAAAACCGATAATGACCGTCAGCACCGCCGAGGCGCCCAGACCGACATAGGGCAGCGCCAGCGTGAACGGCGCAATGCCGAGGATCGACGCCCAGATCACCCGTTTGCGGCCGATGCGGTCGCCGAGCGGCCCGCCCAGCAGCGTTCCACCCGCCACCGCGAACAGAAAGAAGAACAGGTGATACTGCGCCAGCCGGGTGCTGATATCGAACTGGTGCAGCAGATAGAAAATCAGGTAGCTGTTGATGCTGGCGAGATAGAAGAACTTGGAAAAGATCAGCGCCAGCAGTATGGCCAGGGTGCGTGCGATCAGAGCGCGCGGCAACGGATTTGCGGCACGCTCACGATTGTGTTTCGGCAAACGGTGCTGGTGACGGTACCAGCGACCGACGCCGGTGAGCACGATGATGGCGAGCAGCGCGAGCAGCGAGAACCAGACAAGGCTGCGCTGGCCGAGCGGCAACACGATCCACGCCGCCAGCAACGGCCCGGCGGCGGTGCCGGCATTTCCGCCGACCTGGAATATCGATTGCGCCAGTCCATGACGGCCGCCAGAGGCCATGCGCGCCACCCGTGAAGACTCCGGATGAAACACCGACGAACCGGTTCCCACCAGTGCGGCGGCGAGCAGCAGTACCGGAAAACTTGCTGCCAGTGACAGCGTCACCATGCCGGCCAGGGTGCAACTCATGCCGAAGGCGAGCGAGAAAGGCCTGGGATGGCGGTCGGTGTACAGGCCCACCAGCGGCTGCAGCAGCGAGGCGGTGAGTTGAAAGGCCAGCGTGATCAGGCCGATCTGGGCGAAGCTGAGCTGGAACTCGCTCTTGAACAGCGGGTAGATGGCCAGCATCAACGACTGCATCATATCGTTGAGAAAATGCGAGAAGCTGATGGCCGACAGCACTGAGAAACGGGTGGTTTCATCCAGGGGGACGGCTGAGTCGTCCGGCACTTCGCCGGGCGTGGCGTTGACGGATTCGGGGATAGACATGATTCGGATGGCTACCGGGATACGTGGCTGGAAATGCAGCGCAGGTTAAGCATAAACGCCCTCTCGCCCGGAATCCATGGATAGATCGCATTGAGTACCCGGCATTCCGGCTGCAGGCAGGCTGGCCCCGAGGCAGCCTTTCCCTGCAGATGGGTGAGTTTATTCTCGAGGGACTGCCCATAAACTGCCTTGGGCATGACCGCCGGGTCGTCGATGCGGGTTGTCTCCCTCACGGCGCCACCGCATCCCCGGCGAGATGGCTGTTCACCGTGTGAATCGGATCAGATCCTGATTATTCCTGATATTTAGCGGTAATCGGGATCAGACTTCACGTTTGAGGTTCAGCCGGTTGTTCCCTGATAGATATGAACATCACGCTGCGGGAACGGTATGGAGACAGTTTCGGCATCGAAGCGACGCGTTACCTCGCGCGTAACATCCCAGTAAACAGTCCAGTAATCTTCAGGCCTGACCCAGGGACGGCAAATGAAATTGACCGAGGAATCGGCAGGCTCATGAAGCTTGACGATGGCTTCCGGCTCTTTCAGAACCGTTCATGTCCGTTGACAATCTCTTCGAGGATTTTCTGTCCCTTTTCAATATCATCGTTGTAACCGATGCCAAACACCATATCCACGCGGCGCTGTGTAATGCCGGTGATATTGGTGATGACACCGCCCCCGGACTGAATTATTGGGAACGACAGGTTCGATATCGTGTGGGTGCGAATTATGTCGTACCACAGTCCGCAGGTCACGGGGTCGAGCCTGTGCAGGGTCGATCAGCGGCGCAGCGCCCCGAGCAGGCCCGTGAGCAGATCGCTCGGCGCAGGCGGACAGCCGGGAATTTTCACATCCACGGGGATGACATTCTCCACGGCGCCACAGCTGGCATAGGACACGCCGAACTCGCCGCCGTTGCAGGCACAGGTGCCAGCTGCGATCACCAGCTTCGGCGCAGGCGTGGCGCGCCAGGTGCGCCGCAGTGCGGTCTCCATGTGACGCGACACCGGGCCGGTCACCAGCAGCACGTCGGCGTGCCGAGGCGAGGCGACGAAACGCACACCGAAACGCTCGACGTCGTGGTAGGGATTATTAAGCGCGTGGATCTCCAGTTCGCAGCCGTTGCAGGAACCGGCGTCCACCTGGCGGATGGCGAGGCTGCGGCCGAGGCGCGACTCGATGCGTCGGCGCAGCGTAATGCCGAGCCTCTCCAGCTCGGCGTCGCCGCTCAGCGGCGGCGCCTCGGTGATGACACCCGTCAGCAGGGATTGTTTGAGGATGCGGAACATGGCTATAGATCGTGTCCCGAATAGGATGCGTTGACCGACTTGTTGCATACCGGGAAATCGGGAACGATGTTGCCGTGGATCAGCCGCTCCAGCGCCGACCAGGTGAACCAGCTGGGATCGCGCGGAAAGTAGCGCGCGATGCGCCCGCCCTCCGCAAAGCGCACGAAGGCAAGCACCTCGCCGCGCCAGCCGTCGATGAATCCCATACCCATCGCCCCGCCCGGCGGCGTGAGCAGGGAGGTGACGATGTCACCGTCCGGCAGCGCATCGAGCAGGTGATCCATCAACGTCAGGCTCTCGCGTACTTCCGCCATGCGCACCCGTACCCGTGCGGCGACGTCGCCGTCGGTCTCGATCGGCGCCTCGACCGCCAGTTCATCGTAGGGCGGATAGGGATTGTCGCGCCGTGCATCGAATCCCTGACCGCTCGCCTTGCCCACGTAGCCGGTACAGCCGAGATCGCGGGCATCCTCGACGCTCAGCCGCCCGGTGCCGAGCAGCCGGTCATCGAGCGACGGGTGATCCTCGATGACATCGAACAGCGGCTCGATGCTCCGGCGCAGTGCGGCGTGGTCGGCGCGCAGCCGCCCCGGCGCGTCTGCCGGCAATTCGTGCGCCACCCCGCCAGGGACCACCAGATCCATCATGAAGCGATGCCCGAACAGCGCATGACTGCGCCGCTGCCAGTGCTCGCGCAGGCGCGCGCACTGGACATGGG
>JBAVKA010000622.1:0-13906 GCA_049688075.1 Gammaproteobacteria bacterium | reverse complement strand
GTGCACGGCGTCGCGGTGCAGGTAGGCGCCGCGGCGACCGCGCCGCGTGTGGAAACCATCGCCCAGCATCTTCACCACCGCGGTGAATGCCTCGCGGGTGAGGTCGCGGTAAGGCCAGGCGCCGCGGAAGACCTCGTAGAGCTCCGCCTCGTCCCAGTCGCGGCTGGCAACCTCCGCGACGATCTGCTGCGCCAGCACGTCGAACGGGTGCTCCGGGATCGGAATGCGGTCCAGTTCCCCGCGCTGCACCGCCGCGAGCAGTGCCGTGCATTCCACCAGGTCGTCGCGCGAGAGCGGAAACAGGCGGCCCTTCGGCAGCGCGCCGAGGCGGTGGCCGGAGCGTCCGACCCGCTGCAGCAAGGTGGCGATGCTGTGCGGAGAACCAAGCTGGCACACCAGGTCGATCTCGCCGATGTCGATACCGAGTTCCAGCGAGGCAGTCGCGACCAGCGCCCGCAGCCGCCCCTGCTTGAGGCGCTGCTCGGCATCCAGCCGGTGTTCGCGCGCGAGACTGCCATGGTGAGCGGTCACCGCGTCCTCGCCCAGACGCTCCGCCAGCGCGGCGGCCGCGCGCTCGGCCAGACGCCGGGTATTCACGAAGATCAGCGTGGTGCGATGTTCTTCGATCAGTTGTTCCAGGCGGTCGTAGATCTCGCCCCACACTTCGTTCGCCATCACCGCCTCCAGCGGCGAGCCGGTTACCTCGATGCGCAAATCGCGCATGCGCGCATGACCGGTGTCTATCAGGGTGCAGTCCGTCTCGCGTGTGCCGGTCAAATAGTGCGCCATGGTCTCCAGGGGTTTCTGCGTGGCGGACAGGCCGATGCGCACCGGCGGCTTCGGGGTCAGTTGCGCGAGGCGCTCGAGCGAAAGGGTGAGATGCGCCCCGCGCTTGTTGCCGGCAAGCGCGTGGATTTCATCCACGATCACGCTGCGCACCGTACTCAGCATGACGCGGCCAGACTCGGAGGTGAGCAGCAGGTAGAGCGATTCAGGCGTAGTAACCAGGATGTGCGGCGGATTGCGCTTCATCGCCGCGCGTGCCGCCGTCGAGGTATCGCCGGTGCGCACCTGGGCGCGCACCGGCACGTCCGGCAGACCGCTCTCCAGCAGGGCGTCGCGAATGCCGTTCAGCGGCAGTTCGAGGTTCTTGTGGATGTCGTTCGACAGCGCCTTGAGCGGCGAGACGTAGAGCACCTGTGTCTCATCCGGCAGCGGCGCGTCCAGTCCGTCGCGTACCAGTTGATCAATGGCGGCGAGGAAGGCCGCCAGGGTCTTGCCCGAGCCAGTGGGAGCGGCGATCAGGGTGGGGCGGCCCGACCGGATCGCCGGCCAGGCCTGGAACTGGACTTCCGAAGGGGCGTCGAAATGCTCTCCGAACCAGCGGGCGACGGCCGGATGAAACACGCTGAGTGGCATGTGCAGATCATGGCAGGCAGGCGTGTTGACGTCCAGCCCGCTCCTGCATGAAGACTCATTTTGTATTTTCGAGGTGTCATTATTACTTTTTTTTCTGTATCAGTATGATGACCTCCGGTACTCGAAGGCTGGCGGATTCTCGATGCTGACACGGGTTCCGCTCATCTGGTTGTCATCCGCGCGGCACCCGATCAATGGCAGGCGGACATTCAGGCGCTGTTTTTGCCCTGAATGGTGCGTGCAAGGGCGTTATACAGCGCCTCGGTCTCCGCCGCGGGCTGCAAACCGAGGATGGTGGAAAGCACGTTCCTGCACCGAAGGTAAACCGACAAACCTTCGCTGATACGCTGCGTTACGAGGTGGCACACCATGAGTCGCTGGTAGAAATCCTCGACCAGATCGTCGACCTGCAATCCCTGCTGGTAGCATGCAATGGCCCTGTCCCATAATCCGCGAGACTCCCAGAAACGTCCGGCATCGAGCAGGTGCGTGATGAATCGGATGCGCAACCGCTCCCGCCGGGACACGGACCATGAGGTCGCGTCTTCTCCGGTCATGAAATGACCCTGATAGAGATTCCGCAGCCGGCTGGACAACAACTCGAGACGGCTGGCGTCTTTGCCGGTGAAATCCCTGTTCAGGATGCGCCGGGTCACGGCAAGCGTCCTTTCGAACTCCCAGACATCGACCCAGCAGTAATCCGGCACCAGGCTGATTCCTCCGTCCGGCGACACCAGCACGCATTCTTCACCCAGGATGTCACGCAGATTGCGCAGCATTGCATCTACCGAGCGCTGCGCGACAGTCCTGTCGATTTGTGGCCAGAGTGCCGAGGCGAGGTTTTGTGTACTGACCTCGAGTCCTCCGAATGCGATCAGCGCCTTCAGGAACTCGAGAACCTGTCGCACGGAATCGGAATCAAGGCTGACAGCTTTGCGGTTGAGGGTCAGGGAAAACACCCCCAGGGTCTGTATCCTCACCGGCCAGATGCCGCTACTCTCTTCAAGCGTCGGGAATGTCCTGAGGATGGAGGCAGGGGGTCTGTTCAATTTACCGTCGGCAGCCCGCCCGCGGAGCGAGGATTCCGGATCGTCGTCCAGCAGCAAACGCGCCGAAACGCGCGCCGTAAACAGGCTGTCATCTTCCATGCGTCCTCACCGTAATTCACATCAGGGAGTATCACTAGCTACTAATAAAGATAAGCTATGCGCAGAAGCACCACAATTAGTGAAACTACGTATATTATTGATAATAAAAATAAAAAACGGCGGCCAGCAATTTTAATCGCCGGTCGCCGTTGAGGAGTCATGAACTATGAAAAAAACCACATCCAACTCCCTTTGGACAATTCAAACAGTAACGCAATCACCATGCCACCACAATTGTGGAATGTACGTACCTTAACGACATCAAGCGGCCAGGATGGCCTTCACGCCGGTTGAATACTATTCAAGCCCGCATGACCGGTTCGATCAGCCGCGTTCTGCAGATGATGAGCGTCGTCATCAATGTTCCAGCAGCCGACTGTTCTGATCGACGAATTCACGGACAGCGTGCACATGGCGTGCACCGCTGAAACGGGCACGTTCGTTTCCCTGCTCGAACAGGATGACGGTGGGAAACCCGCGCACATGATAATGCCCCGCCAGTTTCATGTTCTCTCCCTCATCCACCTCGACCTTCGCCAGATGCAGCCGGCCGCCGGACTCCTCCACGATGCGCATCAGCACCGGTGCGAGCACCAGACAGGGCGAACACCAGTCAGCCCAGAGATCGACAAGAATCGGGCGTTCATGCGAGGGTTCGACGACCCGGCTGTCGAAATTCTCAAAGTCGACATCGAAGATCCATTGATAGAGCGCTTTCGTATGTGGCATCGGCATGTTCCCTGCACGATGGCGGAAGCGGCACACCAGCGCATCGAAGAAAGTGTCGGAACCCGTTGTGCCGCCAGGGCACACCGCGGCGGTGCATATACATCCCGCACCGGCAACCGATTCCGCGAGTTCGCAACCCGGGATTATACTACCCGCAATTGCGCGGCACGGCTGCGTCTCCAGGTCATTAGCCGAACCCGCGTTAATCTCCGACGACAACTATCACCCCGGTCACCTACATGACTGAATCCCGGTTCCCGCTCCTGCCGTCATCCAGGCGACTGTCGAGAAGAAAAAAGTCCCGCGGGAGGCGCCGCGCGTCCGGACGCACCGTCCCCCCCTGGCGTCGCTGGCTGCTGCGGGTTGTGCTCGTATTCCTTCTCGTCAGCGTGCTGCCGGTGATCCTCATGCGCTGGATACCTCCGCCGACCACGGCCGTGATACTGGCGCGCACCCTCGGCGAGAGCCGGTCCCAGGATTACCAGTGGGTGCCAATGGAACGCATCGCGCCGGCTGCGGCGCTGGCCGTCGTGGCGGCCGAGGACCAGAAATTTCCGGGCCACCTCGGCTTCGACTTCGACGCCATTCTCGACGCCGCCGAGAGCCATGCGCGTGGCGGTCGCCTGCGCGGCGCCAGCACGCTGACCCAGCAGGTGGCGAGAAACCTGTTCCTCTGGCAGGGCCGCAGTTATCTGCGCAAGGGGCTGGAAGCCTGGATGACCGTGCTGCTGGAAATCGCCTGGCCGAAGCGCCGCATCCTGGAGGTCTACCTCAATATTGCCGAGATGGGTGAGCGCACCTTCGGCGTCCAGGCGGCCTCGCGACGCTATTTCTCGCGACCGGCCGCCGCCATTAACGCGAGTCAGGCGGCGCTGCTGGCCGCGGTGCTGCCCAATCCGCGCCGTTTCCGGGTCGATCACCCCTCGGACTACGTGCTGGAAAGACGCGACCGGATTCTGCAGCAAATGTCCCTGCTGGGTGACGGCTACCTGCGAGGCATCCTGTCGGGGACAGGAAGGTGAACCTCGACCGGCGGCGCCGCTATATTCAACGGCACTATGCCCGGCACAGGGTGCCCGAGACCGTCGTGCAGAAACAATTGCCCGGGAAGCCGGGAGCGACCCGTGGCCATTTATACGTTAATATAAATACTCTCCCTTTCATTTAAGTACCATTCGGGTAGAGGGTCACCGCCACGCCACCGTGTGGTTATGCGGCGCCAAAAACCGGAAGAGCGTCCTTACGCCAGACACCACGCATCGCCGGAACCGCACATGACTGACAAACGCGTCGAAAATCTCAACATCAGCTCCTACACGCGGCTGATCACACCGGAGGAACTCAAGCGCCGGCTGCCGATCACCGAGCGGGCGGCCGCCTCCGTCATCAGGGGCCGCGGCATCATCAAGGACATCCTGGACCACAAGGACCAGCGGCTTTTCATCGTGGTCGGCCCCTGTTCCATCCACGACCCGGTCGCCGCCATCGAATACGGGCGGCACCTGCGGGCGCTGGCGGAGCAGGTCGAGGACACGCTCTACCTGGTGATGCGCGTCTACTTCGAGAAACCGCGCAGCACCATCGGCTGGAAAGGGCTGATCAACGATCCGCACCTGAACGACTCCTTCGAGATCGAGGAAGGGCTGCACATCGCCCGCCGCCTGCTGCTGGAACTGGCCGAACTCGATCTACCGCTGGCGACCGAGGCGCTCGACCCGATCTCGCCGCAATACCTGCAGGACTTCATCGCCTGGTCGGCCATCGGCGCCCGCACCGCCGAGTCGCAGACGCACCGGGAGATGTCGAGTGGATTATCCTGCGCCGTCGGCTTCAAGAACGGCACCGACGGCGGGCTGGGCGTGGCCATCAACGCCCTGAAATCCGTCAGCCACCCGCACAATTTCCTCGGCATCGATCCGGACGGCCGGGTGTCCATTGTCTCGACCGCCGGCAACCGCTACGGCCATGTGGTGCTGCGCGGGGGCAACGGCAAGTCCAATTACGATTCGGTGAATGTCGCGATCTGCGAGCGGGCGCTGCAGCAGGCGGGGCTCAGCCCGAACATCATGGTGGACTGCAGCCACGAGAATTCCAGCAAGGACCCGGCGCTGCAACCGCTGGTGGCGCAGAACGTGACCAACCAGATCATCGAGGGCAACCGCTCGATCATCGGTCTGATGATCGAGAGCAATCTCAACTGGGGCAACCAGCCCATCCCGGAAAATCCCGACGATCTCAAATACGGTGTGTCCGTCACCGATGCCTGCATCGACTGGACCACGACTGAAAAGACCATCCTGGATATCAGGAACGGCGTGAGCCAGAGCGTCGGAAGACGGGCAGTCTGAATGCTGGGCGGATTGCGTATTGTGTGTAATCCGCCAGGCGCTGCATAGCAACACAACGCATATTTTGTGGGTGCCTGGCGGCACAGCCGGCAGTTGCGGCGCAACGGCGTGCCTGCCCAGCCTGTATCGATCAGGTAACCGCCCGAGCAAGCGCCACTCGGGACTGAGCCCTTTTCTCAACAAACCGCAGCCAGGCGTCGCTCACGCCGGGGGATGAGTGAAAAGGGGCTACGAGACTCCATTTTCTGGCCCGTACACCCTTGTGCCGAAAGCCACGGCATGTCCCGATCGAACGTTGCCACCGAAACAGGGTCCATAACCTGCAGTGGGCCCTGAAGGGCCTTCAACAACGCAGCATAAATCTGTCGACGTACTTATCTGCCGATGAGCCTGTTTCATATCCTGGCGTTGCTGCTGGCCATTGCCACGCTGTTCAGCTACCTCAATCACCGTTTTCTGAGGCTCCCCACCACCATCGGGATAATGATGATCGCGTTGTTGTTTTCGCTCGGCCTCCTGATGCTGAAACCGCTGGTTGAGGGACTTGAGGACAAGGTCGTGCTCATGCTGAGGAGCATTGACTTCGATGCCACTGTGCTGCACGGCATGCTGGGTTTTCTGCTGTTCGCCGGGGCGCTGCACGTCAACCTGACCGATCTGGCCGAACAGCGATGGATGATCAGCTTCCTCGCCACCTTCGGCATCATCGGCTCGACCGTCATTATCGGAGTACTGTCCTGGTGGGCGTTCGGCCTGACGGGACTGGAGGTCCCGTTCATCGACTGCCTCCTGTTCGGCGCCCTGATCTCTCCGACCGATCCGATCGCCGTGCTCGGTATCCTCAAACAGGTCGGCGCCCCGAAGAGTCTCGAGGCCAAGATCACCGGGGAATCGCTGTTCAATGACGGTGTTGCGATAATGGTCTTTCTGGTCATCACATCCATCGCTGCGGGCAACGACCATATCTCCACCTTGAGCGTGATCGGCCTGTTCCTGCGGGAAGCGGCCGGTGGCATTCTGTTCGGTCTGGCGGCCGGTTTTGTCGCCTACCGGATGCTGCGCGACGTGGACAACTACCAGGTGGAGATACTGATCACCCTGGCGCTGGTCACCAGCGGCTACGCCCTGGCCGAGAAGCTGCGGCTCTCCGCGCCCATTGCCATCGTTGTGGCCGGGTTGTTGATCGGCAATCACGGGAAGCTGTTGCCGATGCCCGGGCGCACCCGCGAGCACCTCGACACCTTCTGGGTACTGATGGATGAAATTCTCAACGCCGTTCTGTTCGTGCTCATCGGCCTGGAGATGCTGGTGCTGGTTTTCCGGGAGCAATATCTGGTGGCCGGCCTGATTGCGATCCCCATCGTGTTGCTGGCGCGATTCATCACCGTCGGGCTGCCGATCACCCTGATGCGCCGCTTCAGGAACTTCAGTCCTAACGCGGTAAAGATTATCACCTGGGGTGGCCTGCGCGGCGGCTTCTCCATCGCATTGGCCCTGTCGCTGCCTGCCGGTGGGGTGCGCAGCACGCTCGTGGCGATCACCTATATCGTGGTTGTGTTTTCGATACTCGTACAGGGGCTTACCATCGGCCGATTGATCAAACGTCTGGAAACCCGCTGAATCGGCCCGGAAAGTGGTACCGTGAGGCAATTTTCTTTACTATCTGGCGCACTTACACTCAGGCCCGTTCATCATCACCAGGTTCTGCCCATGCAACGTTTCATTACACTGCTCCTTCTGGCTGCATTCCTCAGCGGATGCGCCAGCATGGACGAAAGAAAAAAAACCGTCATGCTCGACAATGCCACGCGCCATTACGAAAGCGCCATCCGCTGGGGAGACTACGCGACCGCCAACGCCTTCAGATTACAGGATAGCGCCGATGCACCGGCGACCAGCCCGGAGAACCTCAAACGGTTCCGGGTAACCTCGTATGAGACCCTGAATACCGTACTGAACGAGGACGAGACCGAGGCGCATATCGTGGTGCAGATCAGGTATTACGATGAAGAGCGCATGAAGGAGGTGACACTAACGGACCGGCAGACCTGGAAATACGACGCCGAGGCGGGGTTATGGCACCTGGACGGCCCCCTGCCAGCCTTCCGATAGCCGCGAGGCGCCGTGTACCGCACGGATTATTCGGGTGGCTTACCCGCAAGGTGAAAGGCCACCAGAATCCGGTCAACCAGCCGGCGTATCGCCCGGATAAGCATCAGTGGCTCCTTCCTGCAGACCCGGCTGACTTTCCGGTATTGCTTCTCGAACGTCCTGGCGAGATTTCTGTTCTTGCGGGTAGCCGCGGCAACGGCTTCGGCCAGCCTTTTGTTGTGCAATGCCTGGATCAATTCCTGGTCGCGCTTCGCAAAGTAGATGTCCTCCTCCGCAAGTTCCTTGAGCCTGAGCGTTTCGACGAATTTTGACATGGGTGCACCTCCCGGAATTCGATTCTACCGCAGTTCACCGCACCGCAAGCCACTGACAGACAAAACGCGCATGGAGTCGTCACACACCTGCATACGCGGCCATCTGTCGGTGTAAACTCTCACCCGACAATAACCACGGAGAGAACTGATTCCCATGACCTGGTGGGGAACCCTGCTCGGCGGCACGCTCGGGTACATGTTCGGCGGCCCCCTCGGCGCCCTGCTCGGCGCCATCCTGGGCCGCAACTTCGGGCGCGGCCTTGCCTCGGCCGACCGACCCTCGGTATTTGACCCGGGCAGGCAGGAACGCGTCCAGGCCGCCTTCTTTACCGCGACCTTTTCGGTGATGGGCCACATCGCCAAGGCCGACGGGCGCGTGACGTCCGCCGAGATTTCGGCCGCCGAGTCCATCATGACGCGCATGCAGCTCGACCCGGCCCAGCGCAAGGCGGCCATCCGGCTGTTCAACGAGGGCAAGAAAGAGGGTTTCCTCCTGCAGGAGATCCTGGCGCAATTCCGGCACGAATGCCATGGCCGGCGCAATCTCCTGCAGATGTTTCTCGAGATACAGATCGCTACGGCAATGGCCGACGGGCGGATTCACGGTGATGAGAAGCGTATCCTGCTCAGCATCGGCGAAGCCCTGGGTTTCGACCGCAGCGCCATCGAACGCCTGTTTGGCTTCGTCGGCGCCGGTCAGGCGCCGGAGCGGGAAAAGCACTCGCTCGCCAACGCCTACCGGATTCTCGGCGTCGGCGAGGACACCGATGATGCCGGGGTCAAGAAGGCCTACCGCCGCCTGATGAACCAGCATCACCCCGACAAGCTGATCGCCAAGGGCCTGCCCGAGGAAATGATCAAGCTCGCAACGGAAAAAACGCGTGAAATCAAGGCGGCCTACGAACTGATCAAGGCAAGCCGCAGCTGATCAGCCCGGCGACGCCCGGGCGGCGTCCAACCGGGTTTTCGGAACGGAATTATTGTAGAATTCCCCCTGGCCCGCCGGTTTACAATCCCCATGCCGGTCCCATTGGCTTGCATTCCTGTTCCGTTTACGACCGGTAAGTCGTTTTCGCCGGGGATTGCCCAAAAAACAACAGGACAGGAAAGACAGGAGAGAATAATGAACAATCCGCAGAAGAATGCCAGGCCCATGACCGTAAACGACGTGATGCATCGTGAAGTGCTTGCCGTTGACGCCGACTGGTCACTGGATGAACTGGCAGAGTTTCTGGTCGACAACAACATCTCGGGCGCCCCGGTTACGGAGGAGAACGGTGAACTCGTAGGCGTGGTGTCCATGACGGACATCCTGCGTCACGGCAGCATGCCGGTTAACGGCGAGGAAACGGATGACACCCACGATGTCTACCTCTATGAACTGGAACGGCAGCTCGGTCACGAGGAGCTGCGGATGTTCCATGCCCGGGACGAATCATCGGCCCAGGTCCGGGATATCATGACCCCCATGATCTTCAAGGTGGAGGAAGACACCAGCGTACAGGAGGTGGCTGAAACGATGCTGAGGGGAAGGATACACCGGGTCTTCGTCACCCGTGGCAGCACCCTGACGGGCATCGTCACGGCACTCGATATGCTGCAGGTCATCCGGGAACTGTGAGCCGGGCCCACGGCGTGCCGGATCATGCGGCAGGAATGACCTCCCGACAACCATTGAATATTCGCGACACAGGAGCCAGACAAAATGACCGCATGCGACGATTCCGTCATCAGCCAGGACACCATCAAGCATACCCCTCTGGGCGAGGGACTCACCGACGCGCAGTGCGCGCTGCTCGCTGAGGTAACCACGTCCTGCTCTATCAAGGATGGCACCTTCCTCATCGAGGAGGGGCAGAAGGACGACGCTATTCATGTGCTGACCAAGGGCCGGCTGGAAGTGCTCACCCGCGCCGGGGGCGGCACCTGGGTCACCCTGCAGCTGCTCAAGGAAGGCGACATGGTGGGTGAAATGGGCTTCATCGACGGCGTCGAGCATTCCGCCAGCCTGCGCGCGCTCGGCAACTGCGATCTCATCCGCCTGGACCGCGACAGCTTCGAGGGCCTGATCAAAAAGGACCCGGAACTCGTCTACCAGGTCATGCGCTCCATCATGCGCACCGTGCACCGCATTTTGCGCGGTATGAACGCCCAGTACGTGGAACTGACCAACTACATCTCCAAGCAGCACGGGCGCTACTAGCCGCGACGGCGCCTCCCTGATCCAGGACTACTCGAGAGGAGAAGACCGATGACACGCCTGACCTTGCTGATACTGACCATGGCGGCGGTGTTCACCGTGTCTGCCGCGGACTGGTCGTCCCAATTGCAGGGAGGCGGAACGGTTTCGGTGGACCCGAACACTAACCGCGCCACGGTAACGCGGGGCGGCGTCACCAGCCAGCTCTGGGACGGCGCCCATCGCCTGCAGGACGGCAGCATCCTCATCACCAACCGCGGCGTGGCCATACCGAATGAGTCCATCCTCGAATCGCGCCAGTTGAGACCGCCGGAGACCGAGGAGTGGGAAGGTGTCCGCATCGTCGGCACCAGCCCCTGCGAGCGCCTGGTCCGGCGCGTGTGCGGAGACGAGGACCAGTGCGGCGATGCCGAGGCCTGCAACCCGTCCCGGCAGCTGCTCGACATGGAAACCGGAGAGCGCAACGTCAGTACGAACCGTGGCCTGATGACCTACACCAGCGGCCAGTGCCTGAAGGCGTTGAAGCAACGCGAGTTCTTCGCCAGCTGTCCCAAGGCGCCGGTCTCGGCAACCCAGTAAGTCCTTTTGGGCGGATTAGCCTTTGCGATATCGTGATTTCGCAAAGAAGGGAATTCACCTGAAGGACGATCATGAATACACTCTGGAAGCAGGTAGTGCCGCAACTGGCTGATATCGATGCCGCGGTAACGCGTGGATTTCTGACGCATAGCCGGGAAATCACCTTGCCGGCAAATGCCGCCGTGTTCCGGCAGGGGGATGAGTGCGGACAGTATCTGCTGGTGCTGCAGGGCAGTGTCAAGGTACTGACCCGTGCCCTGAACGGGCGCGAGATCGTGCTCTACCGGCTGGGTGCGGGTGATTCCTGCGTCCTGACCACGGCCTGCCTGTTCGGGAAGACGCGTTACCCGGCCGAGGGCGTCACAGAGTCTGTCGTGACTGCACTCACGCTGCCGGCCAGTGCCTTTCACCAGGCAATGCAGGATTCCGGGGCATTCCGCGAGTTTGTCTTTCAGTCCTTCACGACGCACCTGGCCAGCGTCATCACCCTGGTCGAGGAGGTTGCCTTTGGCCGGCTGGACAGCCGGCTTGCCCGTCACCTGCTGCAGCAGTGCGAGGCGGGGCGGGTTATCAGGACCACGCACCAGGTGCTGGCAACCGAGCTGGGCAGCTCCCGCGAAGTCATCAGCCGACTGCTTAAGGAGTTGGAAATACAGGGGAAACTCGAATTACAGCGCGGCAGCATCCGGCTGCTCGATAGCGCCGCGCTGGAACAACTCTCGCGTATGTGACTATGTCACTTACTGCAGGACACGGCTGAACTACACTGCCTCTTGTAACGTTCATCAATCCAAGAGAGGTATTGGCATGTGCAATGTAGGTGGAATTGACCGGGTGCTTCGCATCCTCGTCGGACTGGTACTGATCAGCCTGGTATTCATCGGTCCCAAGATTATCTGGGGCTGGGTAGGCGTCGTACTGCTGCTTACCGGTATTTTCAAGTTCTGCCCGGCCTACAAGCTGATTGGCGTGAACACCTGCCCGACCAAGTAGGCCGGCTTTGCAGGCAGGACGGGAGTCCGGGGTACGACACGCCCTGTCAGATCTGTTCCGAACAGCGTCTGGCCAAGCCGAAATCCCGGGTGGGCAAGTGTTTTTTTGCTTAACCCACCCGGCATTGCGCAGCAACGCATTGCTTTTTTATAAGGCCTGACAGCACGTCCGGTGGGTTACAACAGCAACGGCGTGCCTCACACAGCCTGCAGCAACGATGGAAAACCGCCCGGCTCTGCGCGATTCAATGCGGTCCGCGAAGTTCCCGCTAATTTTCGATCCTGAACGAGAGATTCATACGGGTGCGATAGGCAACGACCCTGCCAGCCTCGATCTTAAGGTCGAGTTTGACGACTTCCGCTACGCGGAGATTATGAACCGACTCGCTGGCAACGGCGATCGCCCGCTGCGCCGCATCCTCCCATGAGGTTTCGCTGCTGCCGATAACATCGATGACTTTGTAGGCGCTATTGGGCATGGCGTTCTCCTTTTCTTGTCGATTTCCCGTTCATGCGGTGAAGCGAGGCCATAATGCCTGCTTCATGAATTTCTCATAGTGATAGCATGCACAGAGTCAGCGCACATTGATTATGATCATGCATTGCACAGATTAGCGACGGATCTCCCGCTCCACGCGGCACATCACGGCGGACAATCCCGACAGGTCGCCGCCTGCCGAACTCCGCAACCGCGGGTCAATGGCAGGCCGCAGCGGCCCATGTACACGGGCATAACGTCGAAAAAATCAGCTTCGGGTGGATGGTCGCTGCGGATGCCTGGGCCGAATCCGCGAAGCTGCCGGAGCAGGCAAGCCGGTGACAGTTCAGTCGACGTCCTTGCCCAGCTCGACAGCGCTGTAATCTTCGCCCCTGGGCTTGATCCGAAAACCGAGATCCTGCGCCAGTTCCAGCATGCGCCGGTTGTCGGGCAGGACGCGGGCCTCCAGATGCCTGATGCCGGCCTGGTGGGCGAGATCCCTCAGATCCTTCAGCAGCTTGCCGCCGATCCCCTTCCCCTGCCACTCATCGGAGACGACCACGGCGATCTCCGCCGTGTCGGTTGCCTGGGTGCGCACATAGCGAGCCACCCCGATCTCCTGTTCGGCATCCCCTTCGCCTATAGTCGCGATCAGCGCCATCTCGTCCGGGTAATTCACGTTGGTGAAATGATCGAGCATGTATTCGGTGAGTTCGCGCAGGGCGGTGTGGAAGCGGTAATATTTCGACGCCGGCGTCAACCGGCGCACGAACTGCTCCTCGATCTCGCGATCTTCCGGATGCATCGTCCGGATCGTGATTCGCGTGCCGTCGATGTCGAGAAAGTCCGTGTAATCGGGTGGTCTGCTCATCGCTGATGCATGTCGGGTTGCCTTGTCCGTCAATGGTAATGAGAAATCGCCCCCGATTCCAATACCCGGCCGATTCACTGCAGGCGTTTCTCGATTTCCCCGAACACCAGCTCCGCGAACGGCATCGCGCAGGTGAACCCTGGCGAGACGGCGTTGAGGACGTGAAAGGAATGCGCGTCACCCTCGATGACGAAATCCATTTCCAGGCGCTTGTTCGCGACATCGAGCAACTGTGCCCTGATGCCCGGCCTGCCCCGGAGGGTATAGTCGGCCGGACTCACGCCGGTGAGCAATCGTGCGGCCTGGCGCACCAGGGTTGGCCGGTAATACTTGCGCAGTTCTTCCCAGGCCAGACGCCGGAAATTCGCGTCATCGCCGCAGAGCATCCGCAGCTCCCGAGCAATGATCTCGAGGAACTCGCCGGCATGGAACCTGGCCAGCCCGTGATACTGTTCGCGCCACAGGCAGGGGATCGCCGTCGGACCGATCTTGCTGTGACCGTCAACCGTGACGGTGTGATGCACCCCCAGAAAGGGGTTATCGAGATCGGGCACGGGGTAGACGTGCGTGTGCAGGGCCGGTGTCCCCGGCCGCGCCTGCAGGTAGAGCCCCTTGAAGGGCAGGATACGATAGCGTCTGCCAAAACCGTAGTCCTGCGCGATGCGATCCGCCTGCAGACCCGCGGCGTTGATGACGTAGCCGGCAGGCATTTTTCC
>JBAVKA010000621.1:0-4770 GCA_049688075.1 Gammaproteobacteria bacterium | reverse complement strand
CGGCCAGTTCCTGGACATCATCCCGGTGCGCGCCTCGAAAGGACTGGCGCTGCGCTATTTCGCCCAGAAATGGGATATTCCGCTGGAGCATATTCTGGTCGCCGGTGGATCGGGTGCCGATGAAGACATGATCCGCGGCAATACACTCGCCGTCGTGGTCGCCAACCGCCACCACGAGGAATTGTCCGGGCTGGTTGACCTCGACCGGGTTTATTTCGCCGAACGTCCCCATGCGGCCGGCATACTCGAGGCTATCGATCACTACAATTTCTTCAGGTCCTGCAGGGAGCCCAGGAGTGCATGAATGGGGCGATTCTCATCTGCACGGACCTCGATCGCACCTTGCTCCCCAACGGCAAGCAGCCGGAGTCGCACGATGCCCGCCGGCGTTTTGCCGGCTTCGCCGCGCGCGAGGAAGTCACGCTCGCCTATGTGACCGGCCGGCACCTGGCGCTGGTCGAGAAGGCGATAGCCAACTACGTATTGCCGCGGCCGGATTTCGTCATCGCGGATGTCGGCACCAGTCTTTACGAATCCGCCGGGGATTGCTGGCGCCGGCGCGCCGACTGGGACGAACAGTTCTCTTCCGAATGGGGGGGCATGGATCACACCGCCATACGCCTGTTGTTCGCGGACCTGATCGAACTGCAACTGCAGGGGGCAGCCAGACAGAGTCGTTACAAGCTCAGCTTCTACGTACCGCTGTATACCGACAAGCACACCTTGTTACCCGCCATGCAGCAGCGGCTGGAACGACACCAGGTCAGGGCCAGCCTGATCTGGAGTATCGACGACCCGGCGGGCATCGCCCTGCTGGATGTCGTGCCGGAGAGCGCCACCAAGTTTCACGCCATCGAGTATCTCATGCGGCGCGAGGGCTTTACGCCGGAAAACACCGTCTTTGCCGGTGACAGCGGCAACGACTTGCCGGTATTGAGCAGTTCCCTGCTCACCATACTGGTGGCAAATGCCACCGGGGACATCCGCGAGGAAGCGCTGCAACTCTCAGCCGCCCGCGGGACCAGCGACAGCCTGTATCTGGCGAAGGGGGATTTCATGGGAATGAACGGTAATTACAGCGCGGGCATTCTGGAGGGGGTGGCGCACTTCCTCCCGCAGACCCGCGCATGGATGGGGGAGGATGCCTGATATGCCGGGAAACAGTCTGTGTATCTTCGGCGAGGTACTGTACGACGTGTTCCCCGACGGCCAGCAGGTGCTTGGCGGGGCGCCTTTCAATGTCGCCTGGCATGCCCAGGCATTCGGGCTGTCGCCGCAGTTCATCAGCCGCGTGGGCAGTGACGCCGCGGGTGACCGGGTGATCGCCGCCATGCACAACTGGGGCATGCGCCTGGACGGTGTGCAGCAGGATCCCGGGCATCCGACCGGGAGAGTCCAGGTCAGCCTGACGGCCGATAACGAACCGGCGTACACGATTGTCCCCGACTGTGCCTATGACTTCATCGATTCCGCCGCGCTACCCCCGGGCGGCGGTTGCGAACTGCTCTACCACGGCACACTGGCGCTGCGAAACGCGGTCTCGCGTCAGGCCCTGGAAGCCCTGAAACGGGAGAATCCCGGCGGTACGTTCATTGACGTCAACCTCCGTGCGCCCTGGTGGGACAGGGATGCGGTGATTGCGACGCTTGCCGGTATGCGCTGGATCAAGCTCAACAACCACGAACTCGGGCTGCTGGTGCCGGATACGAACGATCCGGATGAGGCACTTGACCAGTTCATGCAGCGCTACGCGCCCGAACTGCTGATTGTCACACGGGGTGATGCGGGCGCGCTGGCGGTGACGGGGGCGGGCGAAACGGCGAGTGCCGCGCCAGACCGGCAGCATTCGGTCGTGGACACGGTCGGCGCCGGTGACGCCTTCGCGTCGGTGGTGCTGCTCGGTGTCATGCGCCACTGGCCCTTGACGCTGATCATGCAGCGCGCGCAGACCTTTGCTTCGGCCATTGTCGGACTGCGTGGCGCCACGGTCAGTGACATGGCTTTCTATCAACCCTTTCTCGATGGCTGGGAGTTGTAATGATCGACCAGGCGACACCCTACGTTGTAGCGCGGCTCCAGGAATTTTTTCAACAGCACCGCAACCTCGCTCACCAGATGCTGCATGGATTCCTGGCGCTTAACCAGCCGTTCATGCTGCGCAGCGAACTGCACGATGCCTTTCACGGGGTGTGCGGGGAGAGCCCGGACTGCGCCCTGCACGCAGGCCCTTTCGAGGACGTGATCGATCATGCCCAGGAAGCCGCCCAGGATGCGACCTGGTTCTGTCTGGCGTTGCGGCTGCGCATCGCGCGCTGGTGTTACCTGCGCATCCATCTGGAAACCATGGTGCTGGAAGTTATCGACGTTTCCGAATACCTCGCCTTCAAGGAACGCCTGCAGACGGGCGTCAGTCAGCCGGAATGGACCCTGGAGATCGACCTCGAGCCATTTTCCCGGGAGTTCTATAAATTACAGGAGTCCGAGTCGATAGGGCGCGGCGTTGAATTTCTCAACCGCCGCCTGTCCAGCAAGCTCTTCGAGGATCTGAACAAGGGCGACAAACGCCTGCTGGATTTTCTGCGCGTTCACCAGTACCGCGGTCAGCAGTTGATGCTTGCAGGCAAGGTGGACGACGTCAAGCGCCTGCGCGACGGGCTGCGTCAGGCCGAGAACCAGCTGTCCATGATCGATGCGGAGACCCCCTGGCAG
Organism: Gammaproteobacteria bacterium; assembly: GCA_049688075.1. Lineage (GTDB taxonomy): Bacteria > Pseudomonadota > Gammaproteobacteria > UBA9214 > UBA9214 > CAVQCA01. The sequence goes on along the minus strand of JBAVKA010000621.1, from coordinate 2,061 downwards.
GATTTCCAGCCGAAACTGGAGCAACTGGGGTTTTGTCCCGGTTGGGGAAAGAACGCCGCCCGTACCCGCGAGACCATGCGGCTGCTGCTGGATATTCTCGAGGCGCCGTCTCCAGGCAACCTGGAGAATTTTCTCAGCCGCATACCCATGATATTTTCCATGGTGATCATTTCCCCGCACGGGTACTTTGGCCAGGCTAATGTGCTGGGGCGTCCGGATACCGGCGGACAGGTGGTCTATATTCTTGACCAGGTACGCGCCCTGGAGGAGGAGATGCGCCGTCGCCTGAACGAGCAGGGCACGGAAATCGAACCGCAGATCATTATCCTGACGCGCCTGATACCGGAAGCCGATGGTACGACCTGCGATCAGCGAATCGAACCGGTAGTTGGTACCCGCCATGCGCGCATTCTGCGTGTGCCGTTCCGCAGCCATCAGGGCGACCTCATTCCGCAGTGGATATCGCGCTTCGAGATCTGGCCGTGGCTGGAACGTTTTGCACAGGAGGCCAAGCGGGAAATTCTCGCGGAACTGGGCGGTCGCCCGGATCTGATCGTAGGCAACTATTCCGACGGCAACCTGGTCGCTTCGCTTTTATCCCAGGATCTCGGCATCACCCAGTGCAACATCGCCCATGCCCTTGAGAAAACCAAGTACCTGTATTCCGATCTCTACTGGAAGGACAACGAGGAACAGTACCACTTCTCCTGCCAGTTCACCGCCGACCTGATCGCGATGAATGCCGCCGATTTCATCATCACCAGTACCTATCAGGAAATCGCGGGTACGAATGACAGTCTGGGGCAGTATGAAAGCCACATGAGCTATACCATGCCAGGCCTCTACCGGGTCGTGCACGGCATCGACCCCTATGATCCGAAGTTCAACATCGTCTCGCCCGGTGCGGACACCGGCGTCTATTTTCCCTACACCCGTACGGAGCAGCGCCTGACGCACCTGTACCAGGAAATCGACGAGCTGGTCTATGGCACGCAGCCGCATGAGGAAATTCGCGGCAACCTGAAGGATCATGACAAGCGCCTGATTTTCACCATGGCACGCATGGACCACATCAAGAACATTACCGGGCTGGTGGAGTGGTATGCGAAGTCTGAATCCCTGCGCCGGCAGGCCAATCTGCTGCTGGTGTCGGGTTACGTCGACCCGAACCGTTCCGCTGACGAAGAGGAGCGCGGCCAGATTTACCGCATGCATGGACTCATGAACGAGTATGGCCTGGACAACGAAGTGCGCTGGCTGGGGATGCGTATGGAAAAGAGCATGACCGGTGAACTGTACCGCTACGTGGCGGAGAAGCGGGGTGTTTTCGTGCAGCCGGCGCTGTTCGAGGCGTTCGGTCTGACCGTCATTGAGGCCATGAGTTCGGGATTGCCGACCTTCGCCACCCACTATGGCGGCCCGCTGGAAATTATCGAGGACGGCATTTCCGGTTTCCACCTTGATCCGAATTACGGCGAACAAGCCGCGGAGCGCCTGGCGGAGTTCTTCGAACAATGCCGCAATAATCCGGGTTACTGGGAGCGCATTTCCGCCGGCGGTCTGCGCCGGGTCGAGGAGCGCTACACCTGGAAACGCTATGCCGAACGCATGATGACCCTGTCCCGGGTCTACGGATTCTGGAAATACGTTACCGACCTGGAACGTACGGAAACGCGCCGCTACCTGCAGATGCTCTATGGCCTGCAGTTCCGGCCGCTGGCCGAGCGGATCGGGACGTGACACAGGGGGCAAGCCCCGATGTTTCCGGGATCACTTGTGCCGCAGCGGCGTTCGGTTAGGGACCTCGGGGTTTGCTTCCCCGAATTACGGATGAAGTCGATGTCTGACTGCGCGATCGGGGGAACTGAACGGATCAGATATTCTGACCCTTTGAGCGTCTTTGCGGTTCCTTGCGCCACTCGCCCGGCCTGGCGTCAGGCTGCGAGCCCGACGGCTCCCCGGTAATCTTCAGCGCCCGCGCCACATGCTCCAGCAGCACCTTGCTGTCAAACGGCTTGGTCAGATAACTGAAGACCCCCCGGCTGGTCGCCTCAACCGCAT
>JBAVKA010000620.1:0-5991 GCA_049688075.1 Gammaproteobacteria bacterium | reverse complement strand
CCGTGCTTCTCCGCCATCACCTTCGTGATCGCCGCCGTCAACGTCGTCTTCCCATGATCCACGTGACCTATCGTCCCCACGTTTACATGCGGCTTCGTTCGCTCGAATTTTTCCTTGGACACGGCTCTATACCTCGTTACAGTTCAGATGGTTTAATCACGATGCCTTTTTGATGACAGCCTCGGCGATGCTCGCCGGAGCCTCGGAGTACTTTTCGAATTCCATGGAATAGGTGGCCCGGCCCTGGGTCATGGAACGCAGGTCGGTGGCGTAGCCGAACATCTCGGCCAGCGGCACCTCGGCGCGGATTATCTTGCCGGAGGGGCTTTCATCCATCCCCTGGGTGATCCCCCGGCGGCGGTTGAGATCGCCCATCACGTCGCCCAGGTATTCCTCCGGGGTAACCGCCTCGACCTTCATGACCGGCTCGAGCAGCACCGGACTGGCATGAAGCGCTCCGGCCTTGAAGCCCATGGAACCGGCGATCTTGAAGGCCATTTCACTGGAGTCGACGTCGTGGTAGGAACCGTCGAACAGCGTGACCTTGACGTCCACCAGCGGGAAGCCGGCGAGCACGCCGTTCTGCATCTGCTCCTGCACGCCCTTGTCGACCGCCGGGATGTACTCCTTGGGCACCACGCCGCCGACGATGCCATTGACGAATTCATACCCCGTACCGGGTTCGCGCGGCTCGATTTTCAGCCAGACATGGCCGTACTGGCCGCGGCCGCCCGACTGGCGCACGAACTTGCCTTCCTGCTCGACATACTTGCGGATCGTCTCGCGGTAGGCCACCTGCGGCGCACCCACATTGGCCTCGACCTTGAACTCGCGGCGCATGCGGTCGACGATGATTTCCAGATGCAACTCGCCCATGCCGGAAATGATGGTCTGGCCGGATTCCTCGTCGGTGTGCACCCGAAACGACGGGTCTTCCTTGGCGAGCTTCTGCAGGGCGATGCCCATCTTTTCCTGGTCCGCCTTGGTCTTCGGCTCAACGGCCACCGAGATAACCGGCTCCGGGAATTCCATGCGCTCCAGGGTGATGACCTTGTCGGGGTTGCACAGGGTATCTCCGGTAGTGACGTCCTTCAGGCCCACCGCGGCGGCGATATCGCCGGCACGGACTTCCTTGATTTCCTCGCGGCTGTTGGCGTGCATCTGCAGGATACGGCCGATGCGCTCCTTCTTGCCTTTCACCGGGTTGTAGACGGTGTCACCGGAACACAGTACGCCGGAATAGACACGGAAGAAGGTCAGGTTGCCGACAAAGGGATCGGTCGCGATCTTGAAGGCCAGCGAGGCAAACGGCTCTTCGTCGGAGGGGTGGCGCTCCGCCTCGGTTTCGGCCGCGTCGTCCAGATTGCCCCGGATCGAGGGCACGTCCACCGGGGACGGCATGTAGTGGATGATGGCATCCAGCATGGCCTGCACGCCCTTGTTCTTGAAGGCGGAGCCGCACAGGGTCGGCACGATCTCGTTGGCGAGCGTGCGCGCCCGCAGGCCCTGGCGGATCTCGTCCTGGCTCAGCTCGATGCCTTCCAGGTATTTCTCGCTCAGCTCATCGCTGGCCTCGGCCGCGGCCTCCACCATGTGCTCGCGCCATTCCTTGCAGGCCTCAACCATGTCGGCGGGAATGTCCCGCTCCTCGTATGTCATGCCCATGTCTTCCTCGTTCCAGAAAATCGCCTTCATGCGGATGAGGTTGACCACGCCCTTGAACTTTTCCTCGGCCCCGATCGGCAGCTGCAGCGGCACCGGCTTGGCGCCCAGGCGATCCTGCATTTGCTTCACCACGCGCAGGAAATTGGCGCCGGCGCGGTCCATCTTGTTGACAAAGGCCATGCGCGGAACCTGATACTTGTTGGCCTGGCGCCAGACGGTCTCCGATTGCGGTTCCACGCCGCCGACGGCGCAGAACACGGCGCAGGCGCCGTCCAGCACGCGCAGTGAACGCTCCACCTCAATGGTGAAATCGACATGCCCGGGGGTATCGATAATATTGATGCGATGCTCGGGGAACTGCTTGTCCATGCCCTTCCAGAAACAGGTCGTGGCGGCGGAGGTAATAGTGATCCCGCGCTCCTGCTCCTGTTCCATCCAGTCCATCACGGCGGCGCCGTCATGCACCTCGCCCATCTTGTGGGATACACCCGTATAGAACAGGACACGCTCGGTCGTCGTGGTTTTACCGGCATCGATATGGGCCATGATGCCGACATTCCGATAGCGCTCGATTGGAGTCTTGCGTGCCACTGTAACGTTCCTGTCTGGATGATTTGGATTTCAGTTACCAACGGTAGTGCGCGAAAGCCTTGTTGGCCTCGGCCATGCGGTGGGTATCTTCACGTTTCTTGACGGCCGCGCCGCGGCTCTCGGCGGCATCCATCAGTTCACCGGCCAGCCGCAACGGCATGGACTTCTCGCTGCGCTTGCGCGCGGCATCCAGCACCCAGCGCATGGCGAGCGTTGTACGCCGTATCGAGCGCACTTCGATCGGCACCTGGTACGTCGCTCCGCCAACGCGACGGGATTTGACCTCGACCATCGGGCGAACATTATCGAGCGCCTTGTCAAGCACCGACAGCGGATCGCTGTTGCCCTTTCCGGCTATCTGGTTCAGCGCGCCATAGATAATGGTTTCAGCGACGGATTTCTTGCCGTCACGCATCACCATGTTGACGAACTTGGCCAGCATCTCGCTGCCATATTTCGGATCCGGCAGGATCTCCCGCGCGCCGATGACTCTTCTTCTGGACATTCGTGACTCTCAACTCGCTGTGGTTATAAAAACGACATCAGGCCTTGGGTCGCTTGGCGCCGTATTTGGAGCGACCCTGACGGCGGCTCTGTACACCGGAGGTATCGAGGCTGCCACGCACAGTGTGGTAACGCACACCCGGCAGATCCTTGACGCGGCCTCCGCGAATCAATACGACCGAGTGTTCCTGGAGGTTGTGCCCTTCACCGCCGATATAGGTGGTAACTTCAAAGCCGTTGGTCAAACGCACACGGGCCACCTTGCGCAGGGCCGAGTTCGGCTTCTTCGGTGTCGTGGTATAAACGCGGGTGCACACTCCGCGACGCTGCGGACAGGCTTCCAGCGCCGGGACGCTGCTTTTCTCCCGCTTCCTGCTGCGCGGTTTACGCACTAACTGATTGATTGTGGCCATGCCAGAAACACCTTGAAAAAAATAAACCGGGAAAAACCGCAGTCCTGAAAACAAACGACAGGCCGGAGAGGTCCGGCCTGTCGAGAGAAGCGGAATTCTATTGACAGGGTCTGGCCCTGTCAAGAAGGTTTTTCGAAACTCGTCAGGATCCCGCGAGATCCTCCATCTGTCCGCTCTCGGAAGCGACCGTGGAGGCGATCTCCCCGGTGACGATTTCCAGCGACTCCAGATCCCGCAGGCGCCGGCGCGCTTCGTGGTAGGCCAGGCCGGTGCCGGCCGGAATCAGGCGGCCGACGATGACGTTCTCCTTGAGCCCGCGCAGGCTGTCCTTGCTGCCGCGCACCGCAGCCTCGGTCAGTACCCGGGTGGTTTCCTGGAAGGATGCGGCGGAGATGAACGATTCCGTCGCCAGCGAGGCCTTGGTGATGCCAAGCAGCAGCGGCACCCAGGCGGCAGGCTCCTTGTCGTTGCGCACCAGCTTCTCGTTCTCCTCGAGGACGCGAGAACGCTCCAGCTGCTCGCCCCGCAGGAACCGGCTTTCGCCCGCGTCGGTGACTTCCGCCTTGCGCAGCATCTGCCGCAGAATAACCTCGATGTGCTTGTCGTTGATCTTCACGCCCTGGAGGCGGTAGACGTCCTGGATTTCCTTGACCAGGTATTCCGCCATCGCCGAAGTGCCCAGCAAACGCAGAATGTCGTGGGCGTTGGGTTCGCCGTCGACCAGGGTTTCGCCCTTTTCGACGTGTTCGCCTTCGAACACAGTGACATGCCGCCACTTGGGAATGAGTTCCTCATGCTGCTCACCATCCGTCCCGGTGATGATCACCCGCTGCTTGCCCTTGGTGTCCTTGCCGAAGCCGACGGTACCCGAGACTTCCGCGAGGATGGCGGACTCCTTGGGCTTGCGGGCCTCGAACAGGTCTGCGACGCGCGGCAGACCACCGGTGATGTCGCGGGTCTTGGATGACTCCTGGGGAATGCGCGCAATCACGTCGCCGACCTGCACCGAAGCGCCGTCGTCCAGACCGACGATGGCCCCGGCGGGCAGGAAGTAGTGGGCGTCGATATCGGTGCCGGCGATCTTCAGCTGCCGGCCCTGCTCGTCGACCAGCTTCACCATCGGGCGCAGGTCCTTGCCGGCGCTGCCGCGCTGCTTGGGATCGGTGATGACCTTGCTGGTGAGCCCGGTGATCTCGTCCGTATGCTCGTGGACGGTGAGGCCCTCGTGGAAGTCAGTGAACTTCACCACGCCGGCCACCTCGGTCACGATCGGATGGGTATGCGGATCCCAGTTTGCGATTACGCTGCCACCCTGGACGTTGTCACCGTCGGAGGCACTGATGACCGCCCCATAGGGCACCTTGTAGCGCTCGCGTTCGCGCCCGAACTCGTCGACGAGGCCGATTTCACCGGAGCGGGACACCGCAACCAGATTGCCGTTCTTGTTGGTCACGGTCTTGATATTGTGCAGACGCACCATGCCGCCGGTCTTGACCTCGACACTGTTGACCGTCGCCGAACGGCTGGCCGCGCCGCCGATGTGGAAGGTACGCATGGTGAGCTGGGTTCCCGGCTCGCCGATGGACTGTGCGGCGATCACGCCGATGGCCTCACCCTCGTTCACCATGTGTCCGCGGGCGAGATCGCGCCCGTAGCAGGCGGCGCAGACCCCGTAGCGGTTGTCACAGGTGATTGGTGAACGCACCTTGATCTCGTCCACGCCCAGGGCTTCCAGGCGATCGACCCAGTCCTCGTCCAGCAGGGTACCTCTCGGGGCGATCACTTCATCACGGCCCGGCAGCATCACATCCTCGGCGGTGAAGCGCCCGAGCACGCGCTCGCGCAGCGGTTCCACGATATCGCCGCCCTCAACCAGCGGGTTAAGCACCAGACCTTCGCCGGTGCCGCAATCCACGCCGATGACGACCATATCCTGCGCCACGTCCACCAGACGGCGGGTAAGGTAACCGGAGTTCGCGGTCTTGAGCGCGGTGTCCGCCAGGCCCTTGCGTGCACCGTGAGTGGAGATGAAGTACTGCAGCACGTCCAGTCCCTCGCGGAAATTGGCCGTGATCGGGGTTTCGATAATGGAGCCGTCAGGCTTGGCCATCAGGCCGCGCATGCCGGCCAGCTGACGGATCTGTGCGGCGGAACCGCGCGCGCCGGAGTCGGCCATCATATACACCGAGTTGAAGGAGGGCTGGCGCACCTTATCGCCCTTTGCGTTGGTAACCTCCTCGGTGCCGAGCCGGTCCATCATCGCCTTGGCCACCTGGTCGTTGGTACGCGACCAGATATCCACCACCTTGTTGTAGCGTTCGCCCATGGTGACCAGACCGGAGGTGTACTGGTTCTGGATCTCAAGGACCTCGTCCTCGGCCGCCGAGAGGATTGCCGCCTTGCTGTCGGGAATGGTCATGTCGTTCACACCGAAGGAGACCGCGGCACGGGTGGCGAACGTGAAGCCCATGTACATCAGCTGGTCGGCGAAGATCACGGTCTCCTTCAGACCGACGCGCCGGTAGCAGGCGTTGATGAGGTTGGAGATCGCCTTTTTGGTCATGTTCTGGTTGACCAGGCTGAAAGGCAGCCCCTTGGGCAGCAGTTCGGAGAGCAATGCGCGACCGACCGTGGTATCGATCAGGCCGTAGCTTTCCTGCGGGGCGCCATCCTCATCGAGCTCCATCGTGTGCAGGCGGACCTTGACCCGTGCATGCAGCGAGGCATTGCCGGTTTCATAGGCACGGTGCACTTCCCTGATGTCCGCGAACGCCATGCCCTCGCCCTGTGCGTTGACGGATTCGCGGGTCAGGTAATA
>JBAVKA010000619.1:0-7305 GCA_049688075.1 Gammaproteobacteria bacterium | reverse complement strand
GGTCGCGCCCCTCCGACAGCGCGCGGGTGAGCACGGCGGCGTAGGCCTGCGGCACGACCTTGACGAGTGTGCGCCAGGACTGGCCCCAGTCCTCCAGCAGGGCGTGCGCGAGCGGGCTTGCGGTGTACGCGGCATGATTTTCCAGCAGCCGCCGTATCAACGCGATATCGCGCGTGCTGTATAGCGGTTCCAGCTGTACGGTCTCCGGGTTGATACGCCCGGCGAGCCGCCCCTCGGGATCATGGACATAGGCCTCGCCGCCACTCATCCCGGCGCCGAAATTGCGTCCCGTCGGTCCGAGCACCAGCACCGTGCCGCCGGTCATGTATTCGCAGGCGTGGTCGCCCACCCCTTCCACTACCGCCAGTGCGCCCGAGTTGCGCACCGCGAAGCGTTCTCCGGCGAGCCCGTTGAAGTAGGCCTCGCCCGCGGTAGCGCCGTAGAGGGCGACGTTGCCGACGATGACGTTGCGTGCCGGATCGAAACCGCACTCGCGCGGCGCCCGCACGCTGACGCGCCCGCCGGACAGTCCCTTGCCGATGTAGTCATTGGCGTCGCCCTCGAGGTGCAGGCTGATACCGTGCGCCAGAAACGCCGCGAAGCTTTGTCCCGCGGAGCCGGTGCAGTCGATGCGAATGCAGTCGTTCGGAAGACCCCGCCCGCCGTAGCGCCGCGCAATTGCCCCGCTGAGCATGGTACCGACGGCACGATCGCGGTTGCGTACCGCGAGCTGCAGCCGTACCGGCTTCCGGTGTTCGATGGCCGGGCGGGCCTGCTCGATCAGGTGGCGGTCGGCCACCCGCTCGAGATGATGATCCTGCGCCCGGCACTGGCGCGGGGGGTCCTGCGATTGCGGCATGCACAGCAGCGCCGTGAGATCCAGGGAGGGGCCCCCCGCCGGTTGCCGCGGCCGCAGCAGGTCGCGGCGTCCGATCAACTCGTCCATGCGCCGAACGCCCAGCTGCGCCATCAGCTCGCGCACCTCGCGGGCGACAAAGCCCAGATAGTTGATCACGTGCTGCGGCTCGCCGGCGAAGCGGGCGCGCAGCCGCGGGTCCTGGGTCGCCACGCCCACCGAGCAGGTGTTGCAATGGCACTTGCGTAGCATGATGCAGCCGAGGCTGACCAGGGCCGCGCTGCCGAAGCCGTACTGTTCGGCCCCCAGCAGGGCGGCGATCACGACGTCGCGCCCGGTCTTGAGGCCGCCGTCGACGCGTACCCGGATGCGCGATCGCAGCCTGTTTTCCAACAGCACCTGATGGGTCTCCGCCAGGCCCAGCTCCCAGGGGCTGCCGGCGGACTTGATCGAGGTTTTGAGGGAAGCGCCGGTGCCGCCGGAATCGCCGCTGATCAGCACCGCGTCGGCACGCGCCTTGGCCACCCCGGCGGCGATGGTGCCGACCCCGCCGATCGACACCAGTTTGACGTGGATTTCCGCTTCCGGGTTGGCGCATTTGAGGTCGTGAATGAGCTGTGCCAGATCCTCGATGGAATAGATATCGTGATGCGGCGGCGGCGAGATCAGTCCCACTCCGGGGGTGGTGAAACGCACGGACGCGATGCCCTCATCGACCTTGGCCCCGGGCAGTTCGCCGCCTTCCCCGGGCTTGGCGCCCTGTGCCATCTTGATCTCGATCTGACGGGCGCTAGCCAGATACTCGATGGTGACCCCGAAGCGGCCGCTGGCAACCTGTTTCATGCTGCACTCGCGTTCAGTACCGAAGCGCGCGGCCTGTTCGCCGCCCTCGCCGCTGCCCGCGATTCCGCCCAGGCGATTCATCGCCACGGCCAGCGTCTCATGAGCCTCCTGACTCAGTGAGCCAAAGGACATGGAGCCGGTCGCAAAGCGGCGCAGGATTTCCCCGACCGGTTCCACTGTTTCCACGGGAACCGGTGTACAGGCGTCGGTCGCGAAGTCGAGCAGGCCGCGCACGGTGTGCAGTTGTGTGGACTGATCGTTGACGGCGGCGGCGAACGCCTCATAGGCCTCAAAATCGGCGTGGCGCGCCACCTGCTGCAGGCGCCCGATGGTGTAGGGGTTCCATTGATGCCGCTCGCCGTCGCGACGCCAGGCATATTCGCCCCCGGTCTCCAGCGCCAGGGTGGCCGCCGGTCGTTCGCCGAAAGCCAGGCGGTGGCGCTCCCGGAGTTCGCGTTCCAGCCGGTCAAGCCCCACGCCCGGAAGGTGCAGCCGGGTGCCGGTGAAGTAACGGTCCACCAGGTCACTGGCCAGCCCGACGGCCTCGAATACCTGCGCGCCCTTGTAGCTCGCCAGGGTGGAGATCCCCATCTTGGACATGACTTTCAACAGGCCGTGTTCCAGGGCGCGGCGATACCGGGCTAGCCCCTCCCCGGGCGGCATTTCCAGTACGCCATCGCCGCACAATTGCGCCACCGCGGCGTAGGAAAGCCAGGGGTGAACGCCATCCGCGCCATAGCCGATCAGGGTGCACAGGTGATGGACCAGCCGGGGCTCGCCCGAATCCAGCAGCAGCGCGACCCGGGTGCGCAAGCCACGGCGAATGAGGTGATGATGCACCCCGGTCACCGCAAGCAGGCTGGGGATGGCGATCCGTTCCGGACCGATGTCGCGATCCGAGAGCATCAACAGTGCGTACCCGTCCTCGATTACGGCGTCCACCCGGGCGCACAGTGATTCAACCGCAGCCGCCAGCGATTCGCTGACTGGACAGGTGATGTGGATCGTGGCCGTGCGCAGGCCCGGGATGTCGAGCGCGCGGATCGCATCCCGTTGCGGTGTGGTTAATACCGGCGAGGCGAGCAGCAGCTGGCGGCAGTGCGCCGGGGTGTCCTCCAGCAGATTGCCGCGGCGCCCGACGTAACAGGACAGGGAGGTCACCAGCGCCTCGCGCAGGAAATCGATGGGCGGATTGGAGACCTGGGCGAACAGCTGGTTGAAATAGGCAAACAGCGAGGGACCACGTGTCGACAGCGCCGCCGGCGGTGTGTCGCTGCCCATGGAGCCGATCGGATCCTTGCCCGATTCCGCCATCGGCCGCAGCATGATGTCCAGCTGCTCGGAGGTGACGCCGAAGGCGCGCTGCAGACGCCGTATTGCCTGTGGTTCTAGCATAGGCGGCCCGGCGGTTTCCACCCGGTCGGCCAGTGTCACCCGGTTGGCCGCCAGCCACTCGCCGTAGGGGTGATCGGTCAGGGAATCGAAGATTTCCGTCTCGGGCACGATGCGCCGGGTCACGGTGTCGACGAGCAATAGCTGGCCGGGCCGCAACCGGCCCTTCTCGAGGATCTCGCCGGGCGGCACCTCCAGCACCCCGGACTCGCTCGCCATGATCAACCGCTGGTCCCGGGTGATCCAGTAGCGGCACGGGCGGAGGCCGTTGCGATCGAGGATAGCCGCGACCTGCTCGCCGTCGCTGGCGACCACCAGCGCGGGACCATCCCAGGGTTCCATCAGGGTCGAGCAATATTCGTAGAAATTGCGCCGCGCCGGCGTCATCCCGGCATCCTGCTCCCAGGCCTCCGGAACCATCATGCGCAGCGCCTTCGCCAGGGGGCGGCCGGCTTCGACCAGCAGCTCGAGCACCTGATCGAAAATCGCCGTATCGCTCAGGCCCTCGCCCGTCACCGGGCGGATCCTGTCGATGGCATCGCCGAACCGGGAACACGCCAGATCCGTCTCGCGGGCCCGCATCCAGTTGAGGTTGCCGCGCAGCGTGTTGATCTCGCCGTTGTGGACGATCGCCCGGTAGGGATGGGCCAGGTCCCAGGCGCCCAGGGTATTGGTGGAGAAACGCGAATGCACCAGCACCAGCGCCGAGGTCAGCCGCGGATCGGTGAGGTCCGGGAAGTAGGAACGCAGCTGGACCGGGGTCAGGAGCCCCTTGTAGACGATCTTGCGACGATGCAGCGAACAGATATAGAAGCGCCCGTCCGGATCGAGCACCGCCGCTTGCGCGGCCACGGTTTTTTCCAGTATGCGCCGCAGCACGTAGAGCCGGGTGTCCAGTTCGGCCGGCGGCACGGCGGTGACCGGCGCGAAGAAACCCTGCACCACCGCCGGTTCGGATGCCCGCGCTCCCTCGCCGAGGTCGCGGTCATCGGTGGGTACGTCGCGCCAGGCCAGCAGGCGCATTCCCTCGGTTGCGGCGGTGGCTTCGATGAGGGTGCGCAGGGCCGCGTGCTGCCCCGCATCACGCGGCAGAAAACACTGGCCGACTCCGTAGCGGTCGGCCGGCGGCAGATCCGGAATCAGTTCGGCGAACAGCGCATGCGGCTTCTGCAGCAGCATGCCGGCCCCGTCACCGGTTTTCTCCTCGGCGCCGCGCGCCCCGCGATGATCGAGATTGGCGAGCAGTTCCAGACCCTGGTCCACCAGGGAATGACTGGCGCGGCCCTCGAGATCGACCAGCACCCCGACCCCGCAGGCCGCGTGCGGACGATGAAGCAACGGCTGGGCGCTATCAGTCTGAAGCATACGGATCGTGACCCGTGGTGGTTCCCGTGGCCAAACAGAGGAAACACGAACTCATTCAGGGTCAGTCTGGTTCACACCGGGCGGGGCGTCAATCCGGTTCCTGATTACCCCTGAAACTTGGCTACCAGGCGCATGTAGACGGATTAGCGGCTGCCGACCTTCCCCACCGTGGCAGAATTTCACGGGTAATCGGGATACGGTTTGTACCACTGCGGATATCTCGACTTACTGCCTATGAGGTCGGCCGTACCGGCCATGGTGCAACAGCTACAGGTTAGAAGGCTGATCCTGTAAGGACGGCTAACCCCGGCGGCGCGCAGCGATTCGGCGTATCTGGCGAGCAGGGTGCCGTAGCGCTGGTGCTGAGCGACAGGTCGTCGATGCCGTCGATGGCATGAATCCGGGCGGCCAGACCCGCCACGTTGTGACGCGTCAGCGGTTCGCCGCCGGTATTCGATCTTGCTGGCGTAGGGATGGATCAGCTCGGGCATGACCTTACTCCGTCGTGGCCCTGCCCGCGGATGCTGGTACGCCGCCGCTACCGGACCCTTCGGCCAGTATCGCGTTCAGCGCCTCCCATGCCAGCAGCACGCAGCGTCGTCGCGCAGGATAACCCCGTACCGCCGTGAGCGCCGGCAGGGGCTCCGGCGGTGCCGGGGCGTTTCCCGCTGAATCGAACCAGTCCCGAAAGCTGGCAGAAAGTTTTTCGGCGTCACCGCGCCGCCTGCCGGTGGGGACCTCGGTCATCATCGAGGCGGAAGCGATGCAGATGGCGCACCCCCGTCCCCGGAACGCGACCCGTGCCCGGGCCAGTTCGTACGCGGCCGTCGCCTGCTCGGCAAGCCGGTACAGCCCGCGATGCACCGGCGCGTAGAAACACCGGTAACAGTCGCTCACCGCCTCGATTACCGCCGCGGGCTTCTGGGCGCTGGCGGCGTTGTCGAGGTAGTGCAGCGCCGGTTCCCCGGAGCGCTCAGCCAGCATCGGGAAATCGGCGTGCACGGTTTCCGGATCGAAACCGGCGGCAGGGCGAGAAGTTTGCAGCGCGGCTTGGTGCATGGCCCTAGCGTCCCATGGCCCGCGGTTTGCGCGCTTCACCGTAGAGCGTGTCGCGCATGCGCAGGCCGCTGCCGCCCCGCCGCACGAGTACCATCTCGCTCATCACGCAGAGCGCGATTTCTTCCGGGCTGCGTGCGCCGAGGTCCAGCCCGGCGGGCGCCATCACGCGCGCCAGCGCCGTTTCGTCGAAGCCGGCCTCGCGCAGGTAGTCCAGCACCAGGCGTGAGCGCTTGCGGCTCGCGATCAGGGCGATGTAGCCGGCGGCCGAACCCAGCGCCTGTTTGAGGGATTCATGATCCCCCTTGTGCTGCGTGGCGATCACCACGTAATCGCCGGCCGCCGGCTGCAGTTGCCGGTAATCGATATCATCGCTGATCAGGCGTGTAGCGGCCGGGTAGTGTTCGCGGTCGACACCGGGGTCGTTGACACTGACGCGGTAGCCGAGCAGATCCCCCAGCTGGCACAGACACTCCGCGACCCGCCCGTGGCCCATGATCCACAGCGCCGGCCCGGGCAGCACGGGTTCGACATAGACGCGCATGCTGCCGCCGCACGGCATCCCGGCGCCCAGTACCTCGTCATTGAGGTCGATGTCGATCACTGTGGTGGTCGCGCTCTTCAGGCATTCGAGCGCGGTGTGGCAGGTGGTGGATTCCGCGCAGCCGCCCCCGACCCAGCCGGCCACGACCCGGCCCTCGTGATCGATCACCGCCTTGGCGCCGGTCTTCGCGGAGACCGAACCCTGGGTTTCAACGACCGTGGCAACCGCGCAGGGCAGGCCCTTATCGCGCATTTCCAGCAGGACATCGAGAATCTCTTTGGCCATGTTCAGCTACCGTTATCGCCGGGACATCAAACCGCCAGCCGCGCGCCATCCCCCGGCAGCAGTGTCTGCAAGGCCGTGTAGTCCGCGGGGGTGTCGAGATCGAACACCACATGATCGTTGGGCATCGCAAAGGTCGTCACCCGTTCCGGCAGGCGCTCGATCAGGTACCGGCAGCCCAGGTTGCGCTCACCGGCGAGGATGGCGGCGCGCTGCGCAAAATCCAGCACCACGGGGTTGCCGCGCTGGCCCGCCCAGGTTGGCACCAGGACGCCGCCCCGCGCACAGCGCGCAAAGGCTTCGATCAGGGTGTCGATATCCGCCGGCGTCAGCAGCGGCTGGTCGGCAAGGCAGATCATCACGCCCTCGCACGGATCCTGCAGGGCGGTGAGGCCGCAATGCACGGAACTCATCTGCCCGTCCCGGTAGCGGGGATTCTCGACCACCCGCAGCGGCAGTTCGTCGAGGAGACGCCGCATGGCTTGCGCCTCGTGGCCCAGCACAGCGACCACTTCCCGCACTCCCGAGGCGAGCAGGGTCCGGGCCGTGCGACGCAGCAGCGGCACGCCGTCGACGGGGAGCGCCAGCTTGTTCTGCGTGCCCATGCGGCGGGATTCGCCCGCGGCCAGCAGGATAGCCGAGACCCGCGTCATGGCGTCTCCTGCGTCGGCGCCAGATAGCGCTCCGGCTCTTTCTCGAAACGGTGCTGGCAGTGCGCACAGCAGAAGTAGTACATGCGGCCGGCGTGCTCGGTGTGATGCGCCGCCGTGGCGATATCGACCGACATGCCGCACACCGGGTCGATGGCCTGTGCGGCGGTTTCCTGTGCTGCCGGGGCCGTCGCCTGCGCGCCGGCGAGTTCCGTTGCCACGGCGCTTCGTCGTGCCTGCACGAGGCCGGCAAGCACCGAGAGTGCGATCTCCTCCGGCGTCACGGCGCCGATCTCAACGCCCGCGGGGGATACGAT
>JBAVKA010000618.1:0-3244 GCA_049688075.1 Gammaproteobacteria bacterium | reverse complement strand
AGAATGATGATCCGCACAATGACACGAATCGGGTGTGCCATGGCGCTGGGCATGCTCGCGCTTGTCACGATAGGGGCTGGCGCCGTCGACAAATCCGAGCATCCGGGCACGACACCGGGAGAGATGCGCTACAAGGGCGCGCCGGTGCCCTTGCAGGAAGGCTCGAAGGACGTGATAACCCCCGGTGCCCCGGCTCTGAGCGAGACCGAGTTCGCCAAGGCGAAGAAGATCTACTTCGAACGCTGCGCCGGCTGCCACGGCGTACTGCGCAAGGGCGCCACCGGCAAACCGCTGACCCCGGATATCACCAATGCAAAGGGCCTGGATTACCTGAAGGTTTTCATCAATTTCGGCTCTCCGGCCGGTATGCCAAACTGGGGTTCATCGGGTCAGCTCAGTGACGAGGAAGTCACCCTCATGGCCAAATACCTGATGAACGAGCCGCCGATTCCGCCGGAATACGGCATGAAAGAGATAAAGGCGTCCTGGAAGGAGCTGATACCGCCGGAGAAGCGCCCCAAAAAGAAGGAAAACAACTATAACCTCGATAATATTTTCTCCGTGACGTTGCGTGATGCCGGCCAGATCGCCCTCATCGATGGCGACACCAAGAAAATCATCAACGTCATCGATACCGGTTATGCCGTACATATTTCACGCTACTCCACCTCGGGTCGTTATCTGTTCGTAATCGGACGCGATGCCAAGGTAAACCTCATCGACCTGTGGATGAAGAAGCCGGATAACGTGGCCGAAATCAAGATCGGACTGGAGGCGCGCTCGGTAGAGACCTCCAAGTACAAGGGCTACGAGGACAAGTACGCCATTGCCGGTTCCTACTGGCCGCCCCAGTACGTCATCATGAAGGGCGATACCCTGGAGCCGCTGAAGATCGTGTCCACACGCGGTATGACCGTCGATACCCAGGAATATCATCCGGAACCGCGCGTGGCCGCCATCGTGGCATCGCACGAGCACCCGGAGTTCATCGTTAATGTGAAAGAGACCGGCAAGGTGCTGATGGTCAACTACGAGGACATCGACAATCTCAAGGTCACCGAGATCCCCGCCGCGCGCTACCTGCATGACGGCGGCTGGGATTCGACCCAGCGCTATTTCCTGACGGCGGCCAACCAGTCGGACAAGATCGCCGTGATCGATTCCAAAGAAGACAAGCTGGTGGCACTGATCGATGTCACCAAGATTCCGCATCCGGGGCGCGGCGCTAACCTCAAAGACCCGAAATACGGGCCGGTCTGGGTGACCAGTGCGCTCGGTAACGCGAATATCACGGAGATTGGTACCGATCCGGTGAAGCACAAGGCCAATGCCTGGAAGGTCGTGCGTATACTCGAGGGCCAGGGCGGCGGATCGCTGTTCGTCAAGTCGAATCCCAAGTCCAGCAATCTGTGGGTGGATACGCCACTCAACCCGGATACCAAGATCAGCCAAAGCGTCGCGGTGTTTGATGTGAAACACCTCGACAAGGGCTTCGAGGTATTGCCGATCGCCGAGTGGGCGGATATCAAAGGTGAAGGACCCAAGCGTGTCGTCCAGCCGGAATACAATGCTGCCGGTGACGAGGTCTGGTTCTCGGTCTGGAGCGGCAAGGATCAGGAATCCGCCATCGTGGTGGTGGATGACAAGACCCGCAAGCTGAAGACGGTGATCAAGGACAAGCGCCTGGTGACGCCGACCGGAAAGTTCAACCTCCACAATACTGTGCACGACAGCTACTGAAGTAAGACTTGGTGGAATCCGGCTTTTCTCTCAAGCAGACTATTGGCCACGGAACCACACGGAAATATACGGATTACTCAATATTAATTTCCGTGGATTCTGTGGCCATTGAACAAAGAACAAAAGGGGTCAGTACCCTTTCTGTTCCCGATGAGTCAGATTATCGTGCTCGCTACAAGAAAAAGGGTACTGACCCCTTTTATCGGGAGGCCCTGCGGCGCTATGCGTAGCCTGTATCTGCTGCTGTACGCATGTCTGTTGCCGGCCAACGTCGTCATGGCTGAATCACTGTCCACCGAGCGCCAAGCGGAACTGCGCAACCTTCTGCTCCAGGACTGCGGTTCCTGTCATGGCATGCGTCTGACCGGTGGCCTCGGACCCGCACTGACGCCACAGGCCCTGCAGGGAAAACCTCGCGAACTGCTGATCACGACGGTGAGCGAGGGACGCCCCGGAACCCCCATGCCGCCCTGGAAACCCTTGTTGAGCGAGTCCGATATTGCCTGGCTGGTCGATCACATGACCGGCACGGAGAATCACCCATGAAATCCCTGCTGTGGTTACTCCTGCTGCTTGCCGCCCTACCCGCGTCGGCCGCACTGCGCGGCACGGGCGATCTCGGCGTCGTGGTGGAACGCGCCAGCGGCCAGCTGCTGGTCGTCGAGCACAGCACCGACACGCGCCTCGCGGAGATCGACGGGCTCGGTGACCTGTCACACGCCTCGGTGGTGTTCTCCCGCGACGAGCGCTACGCCTACGTGTTCGGCCGTGACGGTGGGTTGACCAAGGTCGACCTGCTGAGCGGCACCCTCGTCAAGCGCATCCTGCAGGCGGGCAACAGCATCGGCGGCGCCATCTCCCAGGACGGCAAACTGGTCGCCGTCTCCAACTACGAACCCGGCGGTGTACGCGTCTTCGACGCGGAGACGCTCGAACCGGTGGCCGACATCCCGGCCGAATACGGGCCGGGGAAACTCTCGAAGGTCGTCGGACTGGTGGACGCTCCCGGTAACCGCTTCGTCTTCAGTCTCTACGACGCCGACGAGATCTGGATCGCCAATATGAACGATCCGCACAAACCGGCGATCACCCGTTTCCGTAACATCGGCCGGGCGCCCTATGACGCGCTGATCACCCCCGACGGGCGCTATTACATTGCCGGGCTGTTCGGCGAGGACAGCCTGGTACTGCTCGACCTGTGGCACCCGGAATACGGCGTCCGCCGGATTCTCTCCGGTTACGCGGCGCACGATGAAAAGTTGCCCGTCTATAAAATGCCGCATCTGGAAGGCTGGGCGCTTGCCGGTACCCAGGCCTTTCTGCCTGCCGTCGGTGAACACAAGGTACTGGTCGTCGATACCACCAGTTGGCGGCAGGTAGCGGCCATCCCGGTGCATGGCCAGCCGGTATTCGTCATGGCGAGACCCGACGGGCGGCAGGTCTGGGTCAACTTCGCCCACCCGGACAACGACACCGTACAGGTCATCGATGTTGAATCACACGA
>JBAVKA010000617.1:0-2408 GCA_049688075.1 Gammaproteobacteria bacterium | reverse complement strand
ATTACTACCCGGCAGATGAAGACAGTGGGGGGCCGTTTCGCAGCAATGCCTCCGGCGCGATCAACTGGAATAATACCGGAACCACATACACCTTATATTCCGGCAATTACCTGAATTACTATTATTGGATCAGCTCCGGGTCCTACCTCAAGACACGCCTCGAGACAGTACAGGATGTATTCAAGGGCCTGATCGACAGCACCTCCGGGATCAATGCCGGCCTGATGCGATTTGACAGCAAGGACATGGCATACAATAAAGGCGGCTATTTCCTGTACCCAATGACGCAGGTGAACGCAAGCAGCAGAGCTGCTTTCAAGGCTACGGTTGATTCACTGACTCCGGGAGGCTACACGCCGCTTGCTGAAACCATGTACGAGGCCACCCGTTTCTTCCGGGGCGAGGGAGTCAAGTTCGGTAACTCGACCAGCCCGGGCACCAACACTCCGGGGGTACTGCTTGCGGGCAACAGTTCAAAATACCAGAGTCCGGTAGAGTACCAGTGCCAGCAGAATTTCATTGTAATGCTGACTGACGGGGACCCGACCTACGATTACGATGCAGACAACGTTATCAAGGCACTACCGGGACTCACCACCCTCGCGGGCACCTGCGACTTCAACAATAATGACGACTGCCTGGATGAAGTGACGCAATTCCTCTTCGAGCGGGACCAGCGCCCGGATATCGATGGTGATCAGGTAGTGTCTTCCTACATGATCGGCTTCACCACCAACCAGCAGTTGCTGTCGGATGCCGCGAGAAAGGGCGGTGGCAAGTACTACACGGCGGATAATACCGTTGGGCTCACCAATGCATTCTCCCAAATCATCAGTGAAATCCTCGCGGTAAATACCACCTTTGTTGCACCGGCTGTTCCGGTGAATGCCTTCAATCGCCTGACCAATCGCAACGAATTATATTTCGCCCTGTTTCGCCCGAACAGAAACCCGGAGTGGGCAGGCAATATCAAGCGTTACCAGCTGGGTGATACGCCGCCGGAGATTGTGGATGCGAATAACAACCCTGCGGTAGACGCATCAACCGGGTTCTTCAGCACCCTGGCGACCAGTGTCTGGACGCAAGCCGCCGACACACCGGATGGAGACGATGTGGCCAAGGGCGGAGCCGCCAGTCGGCAGACGCTTCCTCGCAAGATCTATACTTATACCAGCGCCGCCGCACCGAATAATGTCTCGCTTATCACCGCTGCCAACAAGTTCGACGAGTCGAATGCCTTGCTGACAAAGACCCTGCTTGGCAATGCCGGCATGGCCGATGCCGATCGCACCGAGTTAATACAGTGGGCGCGTGGCGTTGATGTCTTTGACGAAGATCAGGATGGGTCGACGACCGATGCACGGCGTCATATGGGTGATCCCTTGCACAGCAATCCCGTGGTGGTGAATTATGGCGGCACAGACGCCAACCCTGATATCGCGCTCTTTGCGGCAACGAATGAAGGCATGCTGCATGCCCTTAATACCCGGGACGGCACCGAGTACTTCTCCTTCATACCGCAGGAACTCTTGCCGAACCTGGATGTTTTATATACCAACTCCGCTGCGACCAACCATCCCTACGGGCTGGATGGGCCAATCACGGTGTGGGCAAACGATGCCAACAATAATGGGGTTCTGGAGGACGCGAGCGGAACGACGGAAACCGGGGAGTTTGCCTATCTTTATGCCGGGATGCGACGAGGGGGACTTAACTATTATGCCCTGGATGTTACCGACCGCAGCGCTCCGGTGCTGAAATGGATAATCAAGGGAGGCCAGGGTGATTTCTCGGAACTCGCGCAAACCTGGTCACGCCCGCAAACGGCCCGGATCAAGAGTAGTGGTTCGCCCAGGACCGTTCTGCTGTTCGGTGGTGGATACGATACCAATCAGGATACGGAAAACGCCGGTGTCGACAGTCAGGGACGGGCAATCTACATGGTCGATGCCAGCACCGGTGCACGACTCTGGTGGGCTGGTGGCACCGGATCGGGCGCAAACCTGATATCGACGGATATGGAATACAGTTTCCCGGCCACGGTAGTGGCAGGTGATATCGATTCCGATGGTTACACCGATATCATGTTCGCTGTGGATGTTGGCGGACAGCTGTGGCGCTTTGATCTGGACAACAGTGGCAGCGATACCGTGGTTACCGGTGGCGTAATCGCCGATCTGGCAGGTAGCGGAGCCGACGAACACCGGCGTTTCTATGAGGAACCTGATGTTTCATTGATCGTGCGTAACGGTCAGGTTAATTACGCCATTGGATTGGGTTCCGGATATCGGGCACATCCACTCAGTACTGTTACGCAGGACCGTTACTATATGTTGTTTACAGGTGATGTTTATACGCCACCGACGACTTATACCGTACTGACCGAGACGGATCTGCAGGATGTAACG
>JBAVKA010000616.1:0-2887 GCA_049688075.1 Gammaproteobacteria bacterium | reverse complement strand
CTATCTTGGCGATATCGATTTCACCACGGATATTCGACCGAACGTACTCTTTATCATTGACACCTCGCAAAGCATGGACACGGAGGTGCAGTCTGACAAGCCAGACTATGATCCAAGCCAGACCTATACCGGCTCTTGCGATGCCAGCCGTATCTATTGGGATGACCCAAGCAGTGGAGGCGGCTGGGGCGGCTGGGGCAGCGGAAGCAACGGAAGCAACATACCAAGTTGTTCAAGTAACAACTGGTTCCTGGCCGATCATTCCATAAACGTCTGCCAGGATTCATGGGCACCGCTATCCACCGGACCGGGCATCTATCACGCCGGAAGGCTGGCGAGCTACAACCCTGGCAGTTGTAGCTGGTGGAGAGGATGTAGTCCTGATAGCTGGGGCAGCCTGGGCACCTCAAATGATAAAGATATCGTGGAGTGCAGGGAGGACTGGAGTAAACACGGGGATGGCACGAGCAGCAATTACTACCCGGCAGATGAAGGCAGCGGCGGCCCATTTCGCAGCAATTCAAACGGCGCGATCAACTGGAATAGTACCGGAACCACTTACACCTTATATTCCGGCAATTACCTGAATTACTATTATTGGATCAGTACCGGGGCCTACAAAAAGACGCGCCTCGAGACAGTACAGGATGTATTCAAAGACCTGATCGACAGCACCTCCGGGATCAATGCCGGTCTGATGCGCTTTGACAACAAAAACCAGGCGCAAAATAAAGGCGGTTATTTCATGTACCCCATGACGCAAGTGAACGCCAGCACCAGATCTGCTTTCAAGACTTCGGTTGATGCACTGACGCCGGGAGGCTACACGCCACTGGCTGAAACCATGTACGAGGCTGCCCGTTTCTTCCGGGGCGAGGGAGTTAAGTTCGGTAATTCGACCAGCCCGGGCACCAACACTCCGGGGGTACTGCTTGCGGGTAACAATACAAAATACCAGAGCCCGGTAGAATACCAGTGCCAGCAGAATTTCATTGTAATGCTGACCGACGGCGACCCGACCTATGATTACGATGCAGACAACGCTATCAAGTCACTACCGGGACTCACCACCCTCACTGGCACATGCGACTTCAACAATAATGACGACTGCCTGGATGAAGTGACGCAATACCTCTTCGAGCGGGACCAGCGTCCGGATATCGATGGTGATCAGGTGGCGTCATCCTACATGATCGGCTTTACCACCAACCAGCAGTTGTTGTCGGATGCCGCGAGAAAGGGCGGTGGCAAGTACTACACGGCGGATAATACCGTTGGGCTCACTAATGCATTTACCCAAATCATCAGTGAAATCCTCGCCGTTAATACCACCTTTGTTGCACCGGCTGTTCCGGTGAATGCCTTCAACCGTCTGACCAATCGCAACGAGTTATATTTCGCCCTGTTTCGCCCGAACAGAAACCCGGAGTGGGCAGGCAATATAAAGCGTTACCAGCTGGGTAGTACGCCGCCGGAGATTGTCGATGCGAATGACAATCCTGCGGTCGACGCATCAACCGGATTCTTCAGCACACTGGCGACCAGTGTCTGGACGCAAGGCGCCGATGCACCGGATGGAGATGATGTCGCCAAGGGCGGAGCCGCCAGTCGGCAGACGCTTACTCGCAAGCTCTATACCTATACCAGCGCCGCTGCACCGAATAACGACTCGCTTATAACCGCCGCCAACAAGTTCGATGAGTCGAATGCCTTGCTTACCAAAACCCTGCTTGGCAACGCCAGCATGGTCGATGCCTATCGCACCGAGTTAATACAGTGGGCGCGTGGCGTTGATGTCTTCGATGAAAATCAGGATGGGTCGACGGCCGACGCACGGCGTCATATGGGCGATCCCTTGCACAGCAATCCCGTGGTGGTGAACTATGGCGGCACGGACGCCAATCCCGATATCGCGCTCTTTGCGGCAACGAATGAAGGCATGCTGCATGCCCTAAATACCCGGGACGGGACAGAGTACTTTTCCTTCATCCCTCAGGAACTACTGCCGAACCTGGATGTTTTATATACCAACTCCGCTGCAGTTAACCATCCCTACGGACTGGATGGTCCAATCACGGTGTGGGCAAACGACGCTAACCATAATGGTGTCCTGGAGGACGCGAGCGGAACGACGGAAACCGGAGAGTTTGCCTATCTTTATGCCGGGATGCGGCGCGGCGGCCTTAACTATTATGCCCTGGATATCACCGACCGCAGCGCCCCGGTGCTGAAATGGATAATCAAGGGGGGAGTCCCGGGTGGTAATTTCGAGGAACTCGCCCAGACCTGGTCACGTCCGCAAACGGCCCTGATCAAGAGCAGTGGTTCGCCCAGAACCGTACTGCTCTTCGGCGGCGGATACGACACCAACCAGGACACGGAAAACGCCGGTGTTGACAATAAGGGACGGGCGCTCTACATGGTCGATGCCAGCACCGGTGCACGACTCTGGTGGGCTGGTGGCACCGGATCTGGCGCAAACCTGATATCGGCGGATATGGTATACAGCTTCCCGGCCACGGTGGTGTCAGGCGATATCAATTCCGATGGTTATACCGATATCATGTTCGCTGTGGATGTCGGTGGACAGGTATGGCGCTTTGATCTTGACAACAGTGGCAACGATACCGTGGTTACCGGTGGCGTAATCGCCGATCTGGCAGGTAGTGGAGCCGACGAACACCGTCGTTTCTATGAGGAACCTGATGTTTCATTAATCGTGCGTAACGGTCAGGTTAATTTCGCCATTGGATTGGGTTCCGGATATCGGGCACATCCACTCAGTACCGTTACGCAGGACCGTTACTATATGTTGTTTACAGGTGATGTTTATACGCCACCGACGACTTATACCGTACTGACCGAGACGGATCTGCAGGATGTAACG
>JBAVKA010000615.1:0-4818 GCA_049688075.1 Gammaproteobacteria bacterium | reverse complement strand
CCGAAGATGACGCGCTTGACCAGCCACAGGCTGTAGGCGGCGCCGAGGATCAGCGTGGTCGCCGCCAGCAAGGCGAACCAGAAGTTTGCCTTGTAACTGGCCAGGATCACCATGAACTCGCCGACGAAGCCCGAGGTACCCGGCAGACCCGAGTTGGCCATGGAAAACAGCACCATGAAGGCGGCAAATACCGGCATGGTGTTGACCACGCCGCCGTAATCGCCGATCTGGCGGCTGTGCAGGCGGTCGTAGAGCACACCGACGCACAGGAACAACGCGCCGGAAATGAAGCCGTGAGAGATCATCTGCACCATGCCGCCTTCCATGCCGAGTGCAGCCCCCCGCGGTATCTCGCCCGGCACCGCCGCGGTGTTATCCAGCAACGTGAACACGAGAAACACGCCCAGCGTGACGAAGCCCATGTGGGCGATGGACGAGTAGGCGATCAGTTTCTTCATGTCCTCCTGCACCAGCGCGACGAAACCGATGTACACCACTGCGACCAGCGACATGAGGATGATCACCCAGTCGAGCGCGTGGCTCGCGTCCGGGGTGATCGGCAGGCTGAAGCGCAGGAAGCCGTAGCCGCCGATCTTCAACATGATGGCCGCCAGGATCACCGAGCCGCCGGTCGGCGCCTCCACATGCGCATCCGGCAGCCAGGTGTGCACCGGCCACATCGGCACCTTGACGGCGAAGGCCAGCAGGAAGGCGATGAAGATCAGCACCTGCTCGGTCATACCGAGCGGCAGGCGCTGGAAATCGAGGATGCCGAAGCTGCCGGACTGCAGGTACATATAGATCAGCGCCACCAGCATGAACACCGAACCGAAGAAGGTGTAGAGGAAGAACTTGATGGTGGCGTAGACCCGCCGCGGCCCGCCCCATACGCCGATGATGAGGAACATCGGCACCAGCATGGCCTCCCAGAACACGTAGAACAGCACCGCATCCAGCGCCGCGAACACCCCGTTCATCAGGCCTTCCATGATCAGGAAGGCTGCCATGTACTGCGCAGTCTTCTCCCGGATCACTTCCCAGCCGGCCAGCACCACCAGCAGCGTGGTGAAGGTGGTCAGGATGATCAGCGGCATGGAGATGCCGTCCACGCCGAGGTGGTAATTGGCGTTGAAGGTCTCGATCCAGGGGGCCAGTTCCTGGAACTGCATGGTCGCCGTGCCGGTATCGAAATGCGTGTACAGCAGCGTACTCAGCAGGAAGGTCGCGCCGGCGATCACCAGCGCTCCCGGGCGGCTGTCGGGAAAGCCCAGGGCCTGCATCGCCAGCAGGGCCACGCCACCTGCCACCGGCAGCCAGATCAGCACGCTCAGCAGGGGGAAATCGATCATGCGCCTGCCCCCGGTGTCATAAACACAAACCAGAACAGCAGCAGCAGCAGACCGATGATCATGCTGAAGGCATAGTGGTAGAGGTAACCGGACTGTACCTGGCGCACCACACCGGCCACCCAGCCCACCATGCGTGCACTGCCGTTGATGATCAGCCCGTCGATGAGCAGCGTGTCGCCGAGTTTCCACAGCAGCCTGCCGACCCCGCGCGCCCCGCCGGCGAAGACGGCATCGTTGAAATCATCGGCGTAGTACTTGTTGACCAGCAGCCGGTAAATGCCGCTGAAGCGCCGGGCGAGGTTACCGGCGATGTCCGGGTTCTTCATATAGATGTACCAGGCGGTGGCCGTCCCGGCGGCGGCGAGATACACGGCCGGCCCGCCGAAGGCATGCAGCGTAAAGCCGAGCAGTCCGTGGTAATGCCCGGCCAGTTCGCCCAGCACGTCATGTGCCGGGGCGACGTAAATTGCGCCTTCGAAGTAGCTCCCGAACACCACCGGTCCGAGCCAGTAGCCGGCGATCACCGAAGGGATGGCCAGCAGGACCAGCGGTCCCACCACCACCCAGGGCGTCTCGTGCAGGTGTTCTCGGGTGTGATGGTCCATGCGCGGCTCGCCGTGGAAGACGGTGAAATACAGCCGAAAGCTGTACAGCGCAGTGACGAACACCCCAAGCAGCACCGCCCAGTAGGCGATGCCGGCGCCCGGGATGTGGGAATCGTGCACCGCCTCGATGATGGTGTCCTTGGAATAGAAGCCGGAGAAGAACGGCGTACCGATCAGCGCCAGACTGCCGATCAGAAAGGTCGCCCAGGTCCACGGCATATACTTGCGCAGCCCGCCCATGTTGCGGATGTCCTGGTCGTGATGCATGGCGATGATGACCGAGCCGGCGGCGAGGAACAGCAGCGCCTTGAAGAAGGCATGCGTCATGAGATGGAAGATGCCGGCAGCATAGGCCGAGGCGCCCAGCGCCACGGTCATGTAACCGAGCTGGGAGAGCGTCGAGTAGGCGATGACGCGCTTGATGTCGTTCTGCACAACGCCGACGAGCCCCATGAACAGCGCGGTGATGGCGCCGATGATCAGGATAAAGCTGAGTGCCGTTTCCGAGAGCTCGAACAGCGGCGACATGCGCGCCACCATGAAGATACCGGCGGTCACCATGGTGGCGGCGTGGATCAGCGCGGAGATCGGCGTCGGGCCTTCCATGGAATCCGGCAGCCAGACATGCAGCGGCACCTGGGCGGACTTGCCCATGGCGCCGATGAACAGCGAGATGCAAATCACCGACATCAGCGACCACGTGGCGCCGGGCAGGATCTGGACAGTCGTATCCGCGAACTGCGGGGCCGCGGCGAACACCGTGGTGTAATCCATGCTGTTGAACCAGGTGTAGATGGCGGCGATGCCGAGAAGAAAGCCGAAATCCCCGACCCGGTTCACCAGGAAGGCCTTGAGGTTGGCAAAGATCGCGCTCGGACGCGTATACCAGAAACCGATCAGCAGGTAGGACACCAGACCCACGGCCTCCCAGCCGAAGAACAGCTGCAGGAAATTGTTGGACATCACCAGCATCAGCATGGAGAAGGTGAACAGCGCGATATAGCTGAAGAAGCGCTGGTAGCCCGGATCGTCGTGCATGTAGCCGATGGTGTAGATATGCACCATCAGCGAAACGAAGCTCACCACGGTGATCATCAGCGCGGTGAGCTTGTCGATCAGGAAGCCGATTTCGAAGCGCACGCCGTCGCTGACCAGCCAGGTGTAGACGCTGCCATTGAAGGTACCGGCGTCGTCGATGGCGATGTGCTTCAGCACGACCAGAGACAGGACGAACGAGATCGCCACGCCCAGGACAGTGACCGTGTGCGCACCCGCGCGCCCGATCTGCCGCCCGAACAGTCCGGCGATAAGGGCGCCGATCAGCGGCGCAAGCGGTATGGCGAGGTAGAGTTTCTCCATCGTTAGCCCTTCACATTTAGCCTTTCAGGGTATCGAGGTCGTCGACGTTGATGGTCTGGCGGTTGCGAAACAGCACCACCAGGATCGCCAGCCCGATGGCGGACTCCGCGGCGGCCACGGTCAGGATAAAGAACACGAACACCTGTCCGGTGGTATCGCCGAGGAAATAGGAGAAGGCGATGAAGTTCATGTTGACCGCCAGCAGCATCAGTTCGATCGCCATCAGCAGGATGATGACGTTCTTGCGGTTGAGAAAGATTCCGGCCACGCTCAGGCCGAAGAGGATGGCGCCCAGGATCAGGTAGTCGGACAGTGCGATCATGTTCTATCAGTCGTTTCCAATTTTGAATTCCATCAATTCACCGCAGAGACGCAGAGAGCACAGAGAAATACATTAATATCCATAAGAAATCGTATTTACGCATGCCCCGATTAATGCAATTTCGGCATTCATTCTTTTATTCAATTTGTATTTCAGCGTTCTCTGCGTCTCTGCGGTGATAATTGTCAATCCTGCTGCTTGCTTTCCGGACGCATTTTCACCAGCCGCACGCGATCGGCGCGCTTCACGGCGACCTGAGTCACCGGGTTCTGGTACTTCGTCTCCGGGCGGCGGCGCATGGTGAGCGCGATGGCGGCGATGATCGCCACCAGCAGGATCACCGCGGCGATCTCGAAGGGATAGACGTAGTCGGTGTAGAGCACGGCGCCGAGTTCCCGGGTGTTGCTGTAGTTCGCCACGTGGTGCGCCGGGATGGCGACCGCTTGCGGGCCGAAGAACCTGGCGCCGACCACCATCCCCATCTCCAGCACGATCAGCACCGCCACCGTGAGCCCGACGGGCAGGTAGCGGATGAAGCCCTCGCGCAGCGGCGAGATATTGATGTCCAGCATCATTATCACGAACAGGAACAGCACCATCACCGCGCCGACGTAGACCAGCACCAGCGTGATGGCAAGGAATTCCGCGTCCAGCAGCAGCCACAACCCGGCGCAGGTAAAAAAGGCCAGCACCAGGTGAAGCGCAGCGTGCACCGGGTTGCGCACGGTGATGACACGCGCGGCGGCGTACACCAGGATGGCGGAAAACGAATAAAAGACGAAGCGGTCGAAATCCATGGTCGTTACCGGTAGGCCGCATCGTCCATGCGGTCCTTCGCGATCTGCGCCTCGTACTGGTCGCCGATGGCAAGCAGCATCTCCTTGGTCATGATGTTTTCACCCCGGTTCTCGAAGCTGTATTCGAAAATGCGCGTCTCGACGATGGAGTCCACCGGGCAGGACTCCTCGCAGAACCCGCAGTAGATGCACTTGAAAAGATCGATGTCGTAGCGTGTGGTGCGCCGGGTCCCGTCCTCGCGTTCTTCCGCCTCGATGGTGATGGCGAGCGCCGGGCACACCGCCTCGCACAGCTTGCAGGCGATGCAGCGTTCTTCCCCGTTGGGATAGCGGCGCAGGGCGTGCAGCCCGCGGAAACGGCGCGACTGCGGGGTCTTCTCCTCCGG
>JBAVKA010000614.1:0-3095 GCA_049688075.1 Gammaproteobacteria bacterium | reverse complement strand
GCCACCTGCTGAAACAGGAGGTCGCGCCGCAGGCGGTCAAACAGCCGATGTTTCATCTCAACCGTCTGCGGCATGGGCTGGAGCTCCCCGAGGACAGCGACCTCGATCTGGCGGCCTATGGCCTTTTTTCTTTCGGGGTCCTGCGTGTTTACGGGGGTTCCTGCGGAAGCCTGCGGACTTCGCGACCCAGCCAGGAAGTCCCCTCAAGCCCCCCTTCCACTCTCTCCTGGCCCTTCTTCTCTCGGCCCCCATAGCGTCAAGATTTTGAAGTCCGGAAGCACGGAAAATGCAGTCATTACGAATCAATGGATTACTCGCGGACTTTTCAAGCGGTTGGATGGCGTCATTGCCTGCCCGGCGGAAATTACCAACCCGCTGCTATCTTTCGGGTCAGATACAGCGGTGTTGCAGCTTTTGCGTGCTCGAAATGCCTGATTATGCCAAGTGCGGAAGGTCCAGCAACCGCATCCTGCTCCGCTCCTGCCGATGGGATCGATTGTTCTACTACTGGCTTGCCTCCGGTGACCCCTCCGGCGGATAGTCCAGCGTGTTGCGGATTTTCTTGCGGTAATCAGCTGTGAAGGTCGGGAAAGGCAGCTCCTGGGCGGAACACCAGGCGCGCACCTGCGCCTCGGCTTCCTGCTGGCGCTCGGCATCCAGGCCGTCGTCGCGTGTGTGGTAGACAGTGCGCGACGGGAACGCAAAACCGGTGCCGGCATCCTTGACGATTTTCATCATGCGCAGATAGATGTCTTCCCGAATGGCACGGAACTCATTCGGGTCCGTGGTATTGATGTTCGCACGGATCTCCACACTCAAGGCGTAATCACCGAAACCCGCGAACCGCACCTTGGGCTCGTCGTCGACGACCCGGGGATGGCCCAGCAGCATGGTACGCAGCGAAGCCAGCACGAAACGCAGTTGATCATCCGTTGTCTCGTAACGCAGACCCAGAACAGTTAACAGCAACATGTGACTGCGCAAGCTGTAGTTGACGAGGTGCATCTTGGAAAAATCACCGTTGGGGATGGTTGTCACTGTATTATCAATACCGCGAATCCGCGTCGAGCGCAGCCCGATGGACTCGACGAAGCCGATACGCTGCCAGTCGGGGGTCGGATCCTCGCCATAGCGGCATAAGTCACCGACCCGCACGGGACGGTCGGCGAACAGATTGAGGCTGCCGATGAAGTGCTCGATGCTATTCTGGGCCGCGAGCGCAATGGCGATACCTCCCACACCGAGGCCCGCGACGATACCGTACAGCGGGACACCAAGCTGGCTGCTGACGTAGAAAATAATGGTGATAACTGCCACCCCGCCGACGACTCGGGCAGCAAGGCGCAGCAGGTGAGCATTCAGGCCCTGCTCAGGTATTTTCGGTGAGGCGATGACCAGCTCGGCAAGGACTGTCGAGCCCGCCCAGGCCAGCCATGCCAGCGCGAAATAACCGACGGCGTCGGCCACCAGCGTCAAGTCCTCTGCCACCCAGCCCGTGAGGGTAAGCTCCCGGTTCGCCATGTCGAGCACCAGCGGTGTCAGCAGCAGCAGGGTCAATGGTGTCACCAGGCGGCACAGATGGGCAGTGACGGATCGACGGCGAGTCCCGCACCGCGCCAGCCGATGAATAAGCATAAACAGCACGACAGTCAAAAGTATCAGTACCGCCAGGGCAAGCCACTTCCATACCGCCTGCTCGTACACGCCGCGCTTCAGCCAGTCGGGGAACCCTTCGATAGTGCGTGGCGGGATCAGCCAGCTGGCCATACTCAGGTAACCGCGCTTTTCGGCATAGTCCTTTAGGGGAACGTCGCGCCGGTAAGGCAAGGTACGCGTTTTCTGATAGAACTCCTCTGCGCGGGCCACCGTCGAGGGGCTGAACAGAAAATCCCCGGCACGCTGACCCTCGGTAACGCGCGCAATGGTGATCTCGGTATGCGGAATGATCCAGTGTAGAGGTTTACTGCCCGCTTTTTTTTTCTCATATCCTGAATCTGCGTAGGCCGCCG
The DNA here is from genome assembly GCA_049688075.1 of Gammaproteobacteria bacterium. Taxonomy (GTDB): domain Bacteria; phylum Pseudomonadota; class Gammaproteobacteria; order UBA9214; family UBA9214; genus CAVQCA01. Next base: position 1,086 of record JBAVKA010000614.1, on the reverse strand, counting down.
CATCGGGTATTTCCGCAACGGGCGGGAGTTCGATTCGGGAAAGTACCTCGTACAGATAGACAACCTCGTCACGGCCCATAACGAAACGGGCTGCGGGTGGCGTCTCGCTGAGGTCGAGAGTACGCTCCGCCCTGGCTGCTATTTCGTGCAGGCGTGCAACGACGGCGCGACTCGGGGTTACCCTGTATTCATCGTTCAGCAGGCGCAAATAGTCATCCCCCGTCGTCAGAAAGCTGTTCAATGTCGCCCTGGGACTGGACAGGTCCAATGGCTCCAGCGGATGCCTGGGATCATCGACCGCCCCGGCGATAGATGACCACAGCGCGATCAGCATCACGCAGATGTGTAACCGACTTGAACAGTTGCTCAACATGATTTACTCCAAATTGTAGAACGCCTGGGGCTGGAATTTCGGTACATTTGAGAGCTTCACGTGCAGTCCGGTATTGAAGTTGATATGTCCTGAAAGGGCATTCTGACAAGTTTGGCCACGGGCGATTGAACCGCCCTGGTCAGCGCCTCGGCGCCACGTCGCCCAGTCGCGCCCACACGGTCGAAACCGGAACAAGCATCGCCCCAAAAGAACTCAAGACATCATATCGCCGGTTCAATAGTGGGTTGAATAACCATTCGGCAGATCATAAACCAGTTCACTCTGGATTGTGGTAGAACCAAGCCGATTCGTTCTCGACGACTTGAACCCACCCTCGCAGAATCGGTCATTACAATTAAATTCCCCCACCCCAACGATACTGCCAGGCCGCACCAATCGAATCGAAGTCACCACCAGCACGCGTCACCAGTCCGGTGGAGCCAAAGAGCTTGATCGAGTTACGCCGGGTTACCGGCAGCGCCAGGGTTGCTCCTATGCGGGTATTTTCCTGCGCGTCATCGTCTCTGATGCCGTTGGTCGTGGTGCGCCCACCCCAGAAATACGTCGCATCAATCGCACCCCAGACACCGCGACTGAAACTGTAGATAACATGTCCCTGTATCGAATACACGGGGTCCTGCTCGCGTTGCTGGCCACCGAAGTAGTTATCGTTGTCGGTGTAAAAGGTCGCGGCGCCCGCCAGTTCCAGCGTG
>JBAVKA010000613.1:0-2721 GCA_049688075.1 Gammaproteobacteria bacterium | reverse complement strand
CATTGGAGGTGAAACCGGTTCCAATTTAGGGATTTTCAGCTCAGTTTACGATTCCCAGTCGAAAATCGTAAGAGAAATCAAGTTATATGACGTCGTCCAAATATTCAGTGATCCACTCTACAAAATTGACTTCTATAGCCATAGAGGGGATTCGCTTGCAGTTCAAACAGAACAAGAGACTGTCGACGGAGATTGCGGAGGTTCTGCAAGTTATACTGTAACAATGGATGATGTCAATGGTACCTTTACAGGCTCTATGACCTTCACTGATTACTGTAACCAGAATACAACCATCTCTGGAACCGCCGACTTTTCTGGTCTGTTCAATGCTGACACCAGTGATTTCCTTAATTTCGCTCTCTTAGAAATGACAACCTAAAATTGACCCACTGCGACAACCCAATTTTGACCCCCCCTAAAGTTCAATTAAAAGACACCTGGCAGCTTTATGGTATTCCTTTTAAAAAAGGGTTAGAGCATGTTTTCGACATGTGAGGCGCTGGAGGGAGCGTAGCGACCGGAAGCCCCTCACATGCCGGGCCTCGAATATCTCTAATCAATCCGTCTGCCCTTGCAGCAGTTCTAAGGCCTTTTGTACAGTATCTTCGATGTCTGCCCTGGATACGTCACCAATTAAAATCGGATACGTATATCCGGTTTCCTGGATTAGAAGTCCGCCAATACCATCTGCGATTCTGTAAATATCAGACGATTCACTATCGTCAAACCATGTAGTATTTTCAGGAGTAAACTCAAAACGGACTGTTTCCAACCTTCCCTTTAAAGTATTGTATATTGTAATTTCCTTCACTTGGAACTTCTCCTTTTATTTTTTAGCGTTTCTTTTAATCTGTAGCTTTCCCAGGTGCAGTTGATTATGTGGGCCTTATGCGTAATGCGGTCCAGTAGGGCTCCGGTAAGATTGGGATCGCCAAATATCTGAGTCCAGTCGCCAAAGCCCATGTTGGTGGTAATGATCACCGGCCTTTTCTCATGGCGCTCGGCAAGCACTTGAAAAAGCAGTTCGGCCCCTTCTTTGGAAAACGGCACATAGCCGAGTTCGTCGATGATCAGTAAACCATAACCGGCATAACGTTTAATCACCCGGCTGAGAATCTTTTCATCTCTTGCTTCGATCAGTTCATTGGCAAGACCGCATCCGGTGACAAACCGGGTCCGATATCCTGACGTGCACGCTTCCATGCCCAATGCCGTGGCCAGGTGCGTTTTACCGGTTCCACTTTTTCCTAAAAATATGACATTGCGCTTTTCTTCGATATATCCACCGGTTGTAAGTTCCTGAATGTAACGGACATCAAGGTCGCCAGCGGCCTCAAAATCAAAGGTTTCAAGTGGTTTCAGCAAGGGGAAACCGGCTTCTCTGATTCTCCTTTTACGACCGTTTTCCCTACGGACCTGAACCTCGATTTCGGTCAGGTTTAACAAAAACTCCTCATAGGCGATTTTGCCCTCTTTGGCCTGGCGCAGCTTGGCCGCCAGATTCTGGATCATTGTGGAAAGCCTGAGCATCTTCAAATTATCAAGGAGCATCGCACTCATTGCCGCATTCATAGGTCACCGCCGATCTGCCGGTAAACAGACACATCGGCCGGGGCAAGCCGGGGCCAGTCGGCTGCGCCAGCAACCGGCTGATCACATGATCGGGTGGCACTGCATAAAATGTATTCAACCGCGGCACTGGAACCGACATCAGCGGCAAGCGCAAGTTTGACGGCGGTCTCGATCTGACTTGCGCCATATTGCTTGTAGAGCATTAATACCGATATGAAATCCTTGATGCCATGCGTGTTTCCCTGCCTGTTGCGAAAACGGTCCAACAACGCCTCCAAGCATTGGGGCCAGCGTTTTCTCCATTCGACGATCGGACGGGCGGTATCAAAGGCTTGCGGTCGCTGCTGGATCAGTTCCAAATAATGCGCGGGATCAAGACACCACTGATTGTTGTTATACAGCCGATGGTGGGTGGCAATCCGCTTCGATCCGTAATAGATGTCAACCTGGTCCACCCGCAAGATCGCCTTTACTTTTACATGGGTGTAACGAGTCGGAACCGAATAATGATTTTTGTCAACGATGGCAGTGGCGTACTTGTCAACCTTGGGAGAACACATCTCCATATTGCTGAACGGGACCTCGGGAAGCTCGATCAGATGGCCCCTTTCAGCCTCATAAAGTTCATTGACGCTTTGCTCTCGGGTGGCCATCCGGTGCTCACCATAGGCCATACATTCTTCAAGGAGTCTTTCATTTAACGCTTCAAGCGACTCGGCCCGGGGCACCGGAACCATATAGTTGCGACGGGCATAGCCCACAAGCCCTTCAACGCCGCCTTTCTCATGGCCCGCTCCGGAATTGCAAAATCGCGGGGTAAAATTGTAATAGCCGATAAACTTCTCATAGCCTTGTTGCAAATCACGTTTCTTCCCGAGGTAGACCCGCTGTACCGCCGTGGTCAGGTTGTCGTAAATCAATACGGGAAAGATGCCGCCGAAAAAGGAAAAGGCCCGTATATGGCCGTCAAACAGCGCCTGCTGGCGTTCGCAAGGATAACAGCAGACAAAGTGCTTACCGGAATATTTTGACCGCATGCAAAAATGCTTTAGCTTGACGGATTGACCGTCGATAATTGCATGGCAGCTGCCCCAGTCGACCTCAGCTTCACCGCCAATGGTGGGCTCACAAGGAATGAAGGCTTGCTGT
>JBAVKA010000612.1:0-20668 GCA_049688075.1 Gammaproteobacteria bacterium | reverse complement strand
ATGCCCAGGGACAGGTTATCTATTCGGCTCGGCCTCGTGTGGTTTGTCCCGATTGCCCGCAGAACATTGAGGGCATTGTCGATGCGACGGACACCAGACCCAACCTCGCCGAAGCGGTTATTACCCCCCAGAATGCCTGGCTGCTGAATTCCATGCTGCAGGATGTCATACAGCGTGGAACCGGGCGGCGTGCCATTGCGCTGGGGCGCAGCGACCTCTCCGGCAAGACCGGTACCACGAATGACCAGAAGGATGCTTGGTTCTGTGGCTATAACCCGTCACTGGTAACGACGACATGGGTGGGCTTTGACAAGCTGGACCCCCTGGGTCGGGCTGAAACCGGGGGCCATGCGGCCCTGCCGATGTGGATGCAATACATGGGTGCGGCGTTGGCAGGTACTGCGAATGAAAAACGGGAGCAACCGGAAGGTCTGGTGACCGTGCGCATTGATCCGAATACAGGGCTGCTCGCTCGCAGTGGTCAGTCAGATGCGATTTTTGAGACGTTTCGGGAGGCAGAGGTTCCGCAACTCAGTGTAGATAGTCGGGCAGCTGGCTCGGGTTCCCGTTCGGGAAGCGGCAGCGTGGAGCAGTTGTTCTAGGAGCCTGTGCGCCGTTCTACAGGAGATCGATACTGGTACGAATGCCGCCGAGAGAGTGCCTGAAGGCGGCCAGTTCCCGTTCGTTTATGTCCAGTTCAATAACTTTTTCAACGCCCTGGCTTCCAAGAACCGCAGGCACACCAACGGTCACATCGCGTTCCCCGTATTCACCGTCCAACACACAGACGCAGGGCAAAATGCGTTTGCGGTCATGGCTGATGGCGTCAACCATGGTGGCGATCGCAGCGGCCGGGGCGTTGTAGGCGCTGCTGGTTTTCCTCAGGGCCAGCACTTCAGCGCCACCGTTGCGTGTGTGCTCAGCTACACGTTCAATAGCCGCCGGGTCCAGGAACTTCGTTACCGGTATGCCACTGATGCTGCTGAAGCGGAACAAGGGCACCATGGTGTCATCATGGCCGCCGATGACCAGCGTCTGTATATCCCTGGAGGACAAGCCGGTTTCCTGCGCAATGGAATTGGCCATGCGTGAAGCGTCGAGAACGCCGCCCTGGCCGAACACACGGCTCCGGTTCCAGCCAGTTCGTTTCCAGGCATGCCAGGTCAGGGCAACGACAGGGTTCGTAACCAGCAACAGCAAGGCGTGGGGAGCGTATTGCAGCACCTGGTCGATAATAACGTCGATGACGTTCCGGTTGGTCTGGAGTACATCGCTGCGTGACATGCCCGGCTTCCGCGGCGAACCCGCGGTGACTATGACCAGATCCGAGTCGCCGATAATCGCCGGGTCGTGACCGCCGTTGATCTGAACATCAAATCTGAAAAACGATGCAGATTGCTGGATGTCCTGTGCTGCACCCTCGGCGGCTCCCTCGCCAACATCAAGAAGCGCCACTTCACGGCACAATCCTTGCTCTGCGATCACCAGTGCGGTTGTTTCACCGACGCGCCCGGCGCCGCCAATTATGCTTATCTTGTTCATGCTGTTCTTCACCTGCAGGTGATTCGAATAATTGCGACTTCATTTAAGTATAGACGGCGGGGTATGACCAAACCTGAATGGAATTCTATTTGCCCCGATGCGAGACATGCGTCATTTTGGAAGAGACGATGCTCCCTTGATAAGCATCCGGAGCGCCGCCGGGTGTCGCACGGTTACTCTCAACCCGTCACGGCCGGTCTTTATCCAGCCGCGTACTTCTACGTATTTTCCTTCCAGGTTGTCGAGATATCCAGGTTTGAAGTTGGAAAGGTCCCTGGTCGAGACGCGCGCCGTGAGCGTTCCGTCCAGATCAAGCCACACGCTGTAACGGGTACGACGGATCGCCGTGACGCGGCCATGTACGATGAGAAACCCTTTCGTGTCCCGTTGCAGGGTGGCGCTGTCCTGCGGCTGATAGGCAGGCAGGGACCACAGGCCGCGGCGGGCCACGCGGGCGATGTTTTCGTGTTGCTGATAGCAATCGACTGCCCAGGTGTCGGGCGGTACGACAAGTGTGGTGGCCAGTCCCGCATCCAGCAGTTGCACGGCGACATTGCTGCCAGTGTCCAGGAATGCATGGGCCAGCAGGCGGCCGTAATGGTCGTGTTCCTCACTGTCGGACTGCAGGTTCAGTGAGCGATTGTGTGCGTTGAGAAGCTCATCCAGGAAGGACCGTGCCTGTGTTGCGAGCGCCTGGTTTGCCTTGCCGTGACGGCCGATTTCCGGTGTATTAATACCTATGAAGCGCAGGTTGCGGCCATCCGCCAGCTTGACAGTGTCGCCGTCGTAGACATAGGTCACTTCTACCCGTTCGCGGGCACGGATGGCAGGACAGTCGGTCGCGCTGACTGTTGTCGAACAACAGCAAAGGAACAATGCAAGCAGCCGGTTCCCAAAAGCAAAAGGGGCGCCCCGTAAGGACACCCCCTGGTCGCGGTTTGTTGCGTCCGGGTTACGACCTACTTGCTTTTCCCGTAGCGGCGGCGGAACTTGTCCACGCGGCCGCCGGCGTCGACGATCTTCTGTTTGCCGGTGTAAAAGGGATGGCATTGCGAGCATACCTCGATATTGAGATCCCTGCCGACCGTTGAGCGCGTTTCAATAACCGAGCCGCAACTGCAGGTAACCTTGATATCCCCGTATGCGGGATGGATGTCGGTTTTCATAACTACCTCGAAAATATCGGCTTTTCGCCTTGCGTCGGGGTGCGCACGGCATTTGCCAAGTCACCTTGAAAAGGTCGCGTATAGTACTTTATAGACATTCGCACGGCAAGCGCCGGGCGTTATTGACCGAAAGGGATGATCCTGGCTGTAGGCTTGTCCGTGGCATCAGGACGTCGTCGTGAGTCGTTCGGGTGGAGCAGGCAATCGAGCAGCCCTCTGTCGCCGATCACCGCTTCCCATAACATTCGATTCATGCGCAGGCAGGCGATCATGGGCGTGCGTGAGGTATTGCGTATCTGGTTCAGCTTCCATTGCATCCTGCGCAGACGCAGTTGCTTGTGCGCCGGAGCGCGCAGGATGGCTTCGTTAATGATCCGGTTTCGGCACTCCTCGAATGCCTGCGGGTCAGACCTGGCAAGGGCTAACCATGCATCGAAATCTTTTGGCGGCGTGGATGGGTTGTTTCGCATGGTGATCTCCGGTTCATGTCGGGCAACGCCACGACAATTGTTGTTGTTCCGGTGTGCGAAAAGCATAACACAGTCGCTGAAGTCCCGGTCGATATAGAGTGAGAATGCTTTGCAATTCCATTTGGCGGCAATGAGTTATCCATGAGGAAACCTGTGGATAACTGTGTGGATAGAACAACAGGAATAGGGCGCTGGATGCGATCAGTTTCCCTGCCTTCAACCCATAGGTTTATCCATTCTGAATTATAAAATGATGTAAAACAAATACATACATTGCGATAAAGAGAAATGCCACTGATTCTATGTCGTTTTCCCGCAGTACTTGAAAGGATTGTTAATAACTTATCCGCAGTTTTCGATGTCTTGACACAATGTATTTGGGATTTATTGCTCAATTGGCCGATACGGTACGGTCCCTGGCCCAAGCACGCAGGCGACTCACCTTCTCCGTCATGACCCGGGAAAGCGGTTGAGTCTGCAAGAGTTCAGTGCGGATATGAACCGTGTTGAGAGGCATCTGCTGTTCACGCGCGAGGTATAATGAGGCCACGATGGCCTGTTCGATTTCGGCGCCGGAAAACCTTTCCGTTAGCGCAGCGAGCGCCGGGATGTCGAAGTCGCACGGGTTGAGTTCGCGTTTGCGCAGATGAATGGCGAAGATTTCGGCGCGGATAGCGTCATCGGGCAGGTCCACGAAGAAAATTTCATCCAGCCGTCCCTTGCGGATCAGTTCCGGGGGCAGGTGTTCGATCACGTTGGCTGTGGCGACAATGAAAACAGCCGCTGTGCGTTCGGACATCCAGGTTAACAGATTGCCTAGAATACGCCGTGAGGTGCCGTTGTCGTAGTCACCGGCGGCGATGGCCTTCTCGATTTCGTCAATCCACAACACGCAGGGTGCCATGGCCTCGGCCGATTTGAGCGCTTCGCGCAAGTTGCGTTCGGTTTCACCAAAGAACTTATTGTAGAGCGTGCCGAAATCGAGCCGCAGCAAGGGGAGCTTCCACATTCCGGCGACAGCCTTGGCGGCGAGGCTCTTGCCGCCGCCCTGTACACCGACCAACAGGATGCCCTTTGGCATATCCAGTTTTCCATCCAGTTCAAGAAAGGCGAAACGGCGGCGCTTGATCCAGCTTTTGAGATTCTCAAGACCTCCCACATCGATAAAATCCACCGTGTCGAATTCGCAGGACAAGGCGCCATTGTGAGCCAGCAAGGTGTAGCGCTCCCGGGAAGCACGGTTCAGATCCTCGCCGCTGATGGCTCCGTCATCGTAGATAACGGTGCGGATAATCCGGCGTGCATCGGATGCCGTCAGGCCCCGCAACTGGCTCACCAGAAGGTCCAGTATCCGGTGGTCCGTCTTTACCTTTTTGCCGTGATTGACCTTTGACCAGTGACTCGCCTCCTCCCTGATGATTGCTTCCAGACGTGCGGCATCGGGCAGGGAAAGGGAAAAGCGCGCACTGTAGCTGCGCAGTTCCGGGGGGATCTCAAGCTGGTGGCTTACCAGCACCAGCGTGTGTCCCAGTCGCGGGTAGTCCAGGGCGATTTCTTTCAGCAGACGTATGTTGTAGGGGTCATCCAGGTAGGGGTGGAAGTCCAGCAGCAGGTATATCGTTGCCTGGGTTGAGGCCCTGATCTGTCCTAGCGCCTGTCGCGGTTCGCTCGTATGCCGCTGCGGCGCCGATTCGTAATCTATGCGATGCAGGCCGTTGGTCGAGGACCATGCCATTACAGGAATGGCGAGCCGCAGCGCCAGCGTTGAGAACAACCTCGCGACCCGCGTTTCATCCCGGGTTTCCACCACGATCAACGGGACACGTGAGCGCAGCAGCAACTCAAGATCATTGCTGTCGTCCGTCACCGTCTGCTCCCGTCAAGCATGCTGGTCAGGCCGCTGTCATTGCGCCCGGCGGACAATCCCCGGGTAACAGTGCAGTGGCCTCAGAGGCATTTGCTGCCCAGGATTCGATCCAGCCTGATTTCCCGTTCTGTACCGAGACGGTCCATTACCACCAGAAACTCCTCGCCTTGCCGGGTGCGCAGATCAACCGGAAGCAGCACCTCGATACGGGGAGGTCCCTCTGCATCACGCCAGCTTACCCGCAGCCGTTTTCCGTGCATGATGGCCAGTTCGTATTCACTGTATAAACTGCAGTCAATCGGCGTGTAATCGGTCGGTTTCATCCTGATCATTCATGCGCCTGATGCAGTGTGGCGGATAATCGAATCATTCCGTTGCCTCGATTTCATAGTGGGCTTCGAAGCCGGCGTCACAACGACGTTATCGCGGCATCGACTGGCGAGGCGCTGGTAAAGTGTACTTCACGTTTCAACTGCGTTCAAAGCAACCCTCGCCATCGGCCCCGTGCCGGCAACCAGGCGGCGTTCGTTCGGGATGTTCCAGGGAAACAGTCCACGGATCTTCTGCTGAAAGGGGAATACGAACGGTACTGTCCGGGCCGTCGTCAACCGTGATGGTGCCTGCGGGTGGAATTGAATTCTGTCGAGGCGGAAAGGATCTACCCCGTGATAATTTCCAGTGAATGGTCTTTAATGGCAGACCACTTCAGGTGATCATGGCAAACGGCATTCTCACTGCACTGCAAACCGCGCCTGTTAACGTGGCTGCAGGGCCCCGTTTCGTAGTGATCGACATTCATGCCGGCCCGCATGTTGACGGCCTTCCTTGAGCCGCCCCAGTAGGCGCACGTTGCACAACTCCTCAGGTCAAAACCGTACACCGACATAGCATCACCTTGATCTATTGGTTCAATTCGAGCGTTATTGCCTGACCGCCACATTACAATATATTGGCAATGTTCCGGAATATTTAAGGACCGACAGTTATGTCATCCGTCAGGATTTGGTCCTGGGAGACATCCACGTTGCATGGCTTGCGGTCAAATGCGGTGATGAATGACCTCTGGATCGGACCGGAATGGCCGTTTTACAGCGGTCATCTTCGAAACTGCAGCCGGGGAATAGTGAATTACCGGACTATCGTGCAATGGCTGGCAGTCTGTCTGCAGCGGCGATGTCACCGTAGCCTGCCATTATGCCCGCCACTCAATCGATTTCCAGGACCAGTTTACCGATCCGGACGCCGCTCTCCAGCTCATGATGGGCCAGCGCCGCATCTTTCAGGGAACAGGTTTGCGTCACGCAGACCCTGAGTTCGCCGTTGTCAAAGCGCGATGCGCATGCCTCAAGGATGCGTGACTGCGCGCGTTGCGCCTGTGAAATTCCCAGATAAGTAGGCGACAGCATCAACTCCAGGCCGATGCCCAGATTGCGCTGGCGAGCAATGCCCCAGTTGGTGCTGGATGCGGGTTGCAGCAGCGTGACCACCCGGCCTGCGTAGCACACGGCGGCAAAGGTCTGTTCGAAGGTTTGTCCGCCAACGGTGTCCAGCGCGACGTCGACGCCCTGACCCGCGGTCCAGCGCAGTACGGCCTGCGCGAAATCCTCGTCACGATAGTAGATGTGTTCATCCGCTCCTAGGGAGTCCACGAACGCTGCCTTGTCCTCCGAACTGACGGTCGCGCAAACACCGGCCCCGGCCTGCTTTGCCAGCTGTATGGCGAAGTGGCCCACCCCGCCGGCCCCGCCATGTACGAGCACTTTCTGGCCGGCCTGGACAGCGGCACGATCAAACAGCGATTCCCACGCGGTGATCAGTGCCAGGGGAACGGCCGCAGCCTCGGCAAAACTCAAGCGCGCCGGTTTGCGTGCCAGCAGAATTTCGGGCACGACCGTGTAGGACGCATAACAGCCGGAGCGTCCGCCGAAGCTCGGATGGCAGAAGTAAACCTCGTCACCGGGGGCAAAGCGGGTGACGGCCCTGCCGGTCGACTCGACCACGCCGGCTCCATCGAAGCCGAGCACGACCGGAAAGGGGATCGAATAGCTGCCGGGGTTCTGCCGAAGTTTGGCATCGACCGGGTTGAGCCCTGCCGCTCTGAGTCGGACCAGCACATCCGTATCATGCGTGATCCCGGGCACGGGCACTTCCTGGAGACGCAGTACCCCGGGCCCGCCGGGAGCTTGCATGACGATGGCTTCCATCACTGAGGCATGCAGTTTCATGTTCATTGATACTCCCGATAAAATCCATGGCTTACGCAGCAACCGCGCCCTCTCCTAGGTTGCAATCCATCCGGCCAGCTCCTGCGCGACCAGGTTATGCAGCATGACGATGCCGCTCTCTGAATCATTCAGGCAGGGGATGACATCGTAGCGTTTGCCGCCATGGCCCAGGAACAGATCGCGGTTCTGCATAGCCATCTCCTCAAGAGTTTCCAGGCAGTCGGCGGCAAAGCCTGGCGTGATCACGGCGATATGCCTGACGCCCTCGCGGGCCAGTGCCTTGAGGGTCTTGTCGGTGTAGGGTTGCAGCCATTTCTTCGGGCCGAAGCGCGACTGGAAGGTCATGCGCAGCTGCTGTTGATCCAGGCCGAACCGCTCGCGCAGCAGGCGCGTGGTCTTGGCGCAGTGGCAGTAATAGGGATCGCCCTTGTCGAAATATTCCTGCGGCAGTCCATGGAATGAGGCCAGGATCACCTCGGGGCGCTGTTCGTCCGCAGCGAGATGCTGTTCTAGCGACTGTGCAAGTGCATCAATATAGGCCGGGTGATCGTAATAGGGCGGCAGGCAGCGCAGCGCCGGCTGCCAGCGCATGGTCTTGAGCGTCTCGAAGGCCCGGTCATTGACCGTGGCCGTGGTGGTGGCGCTGTATTGCGGATACAAGGGTACGATCAGCACGCGTTCGCAGCCCTGCTCGTGCAAGGCGCCCATTTGCTCCGCGATGGAGGGATTGCCGTAGCGCATGGCCCAGCTGACGAGAAGCCTGCCGTCACGATCGCCCAGGCGCTCGCCCAGAAGTTCCGCCTGGCGACGAGTGTAGTAACGCAGCGGTGATTCATTGGTCTCGTTAAGCCAGACCTTGTGATAGGCATCGGCCACCCGCGCGGGGCGGGTGCGCAGAATGATGCCATGCAGTATCGGTTGCCACAGCCAGGGCGTCAGCTCGATCACGCGCCGGTCCGACAGGAACTCGTCGAGGTAGCGGCGCACGGCGGCGGTGTCATGGGCGTCGGGGGTGCCGAGATTCACCAGCAGGACGCCAATGCCTCCACTGGCAACCGCGGGATGTTCGGGCGGTCGATGGCTTTCAATGGAATCTGTCACAAGCGGCTCCTGAGGTGCTTCGGTGATGATTGCCGTGAAAAAATCCGCACGGCTGTTTCCCCGATCCGGACGGGACGGTCGGGGATTTCCGATAGCATATTCACATAATCGAGAATTACAAATTGCATGACACTGCATGGAGTTTTTATCTGCGATCGGCTGGCCACGGAAGAACTCGAAATGTTTGCAACAACATATTTCCGTGTTATTCCGTGTGTTTCCGTAGCCATCCAGGTATGTCTGCAAGGTGAACGGTGATGTGTCATGAATAAAATGTGGTTCAATTGTTCCTGTGTTGCATTATTGCCAGCATGTTACCACTGCGGCCAGTGATGCCGCACGGCGTGTTCAGCGGCGCTGCCCCGATACCGCAAACACCGGGTCCGCCGTCCGTCGCTGCGGGTAGTACTTGTCGTCCTGGGGGCGCGGCCAGCCGCACCAGCTTTCGGTGGCCAGCCCGGCGAAGAGGCCGGACCGGCGGAAATACTCCAGCACCAGCCCCATGCGCTCAAAGGGATGAAGCTCGGTCCACAAGCGGATGACCTTGGGCAGGAACCAGCGGTCTGAGAAGGTGACGATACACCGCCCGCCCGGTTTGAGCACACGAGCCACTTCGGTGAAAACTTCAAACGGTGACACCAGATATTCCACCGATACGCTGCATACCACCACATCAAAAATGCCATCCGCATACGGCAGCCGAGGTTCACGGTTGAGGTCCCGTACCACGTAGTCGGCAAGTCGTGGATTCTCGGCCAGCTCCGCCGAATTCATGCCGAGTCCCGATACCGTGATGGAATCCGCGATGCCGTCCAGGTGCGAGACCCAGCTGCTCATCAGATCCAGAACCCTGACGTCTGGTGCGATCGAACGCCGATACAGGCGGTTGATGATCTCGCGTGCCCGGGCATCGATGTGCTGCACCAGGCGCGGCGTACGGTAGAAATCAGTATCCGTCGAGGGATCCTCCCGAGCGAAGGCCCCGGGATGGATGAAATCGACGTCGCCCTCCGCGGGGCGGCATTGCATGCCCGAGCCCTGGCATGCGATGTCGGCGACGATATCGTTGCAGCGACCGCCGTGTTGCTCATGATCCGCCAGGATTTCGCAGATATCCCCGCCGACCATCAGGGGATAGGCGGCCAGCGGGTGGTTGAGGTCGATCTGGACGCACTCATCGCTCAGGCCGGCAACGCGGAATGGCTGCATGTCGCCTTTGAAGATGCCGCCGAGTGCGGTAGCGCCATCCGCCAGCCAGCCGCGAGGGTAGAAACGTCCGCGAAACGGTCCCGGCAGATGGCGCGCGGCAAATGCCTTATCGATTCCCCGACGCGGCAGGTCGTGGCAGGCGCTGGCGGATACGCCGGGGATGAGTCTGCCCGCTGGCGTGATGGTTTCCAGGGGTACACCCGGTCCTGCCGCCTGAAGGCGTTCTCCGAGATCATCCGGGAAGCTATCGTGCCAGAAATCGACAGCGGCGAAGTATTCATGATCGGTATGCCGGGCATCGGTCGATTGCCAGCGAATAAAAAATTCGGCACTGGCCAAAATGCTGACTGACATCGTTCGCGTCCCCGTAGACTGGCTCGCACGGATTTGTCTTTAGCTGTCGCATCCGGTTACCCAGCCCACTGTTTCCAGTCGGCATAACACTCCAGCAATTGCTTGAGCGAACCCTCCGAGTGACCGCCGCCCTACGGGTATGATTACCCCCTCGACATCGCGGTCAGCGCAACCGACCACCGTCGCAATACCACATACGCATATGCCCTGCGGATATCAGAAGAATTACCCAATTATACAAGGTATTATAAACAGCTGTTGACGCCGCTCCCGGCGACTCTCTACCATGATTGAATCTATCAACTAGACGGACGGAACGGATTTAGTGAATGACCTATTGTCTTGCCATCACGGTCGATAAAGGCCTCGTGTTTGCTTCGGATTCGCGTACCAATGCCGGTGTCGATCATCTGAGCACCTACACCAAGATGTTCACCTTTGGCATCGAGGGTGAACGTGCCTTCGTGGTGCTGACCGCCGGCAATCTTGCCACGACGCAGTCGGTGATCGCCCAGCTCAAACGCGACATCAAGCAGGGCAGTGAGACGAATTTTAATTCGGTACAGGATATGACCGAGGCCGCGGAATACCTGGGACAGCTCAGCTCTGCACAGCAACAGAAGCACGTTCAGACCAGCGCCGGCTCCTCCTTCGATGCCAGCGCCTCGTTCATACTCGGCGGGCAGATCGCGGGCGACAACCATCGCGTGTTCATGATCTACCCGGAAGGCAACTTCATCATGGCCACCCCCGAGAATCCGTACCAGCAGATCGGCGAAATCAAGTACGGCAAACCGATCCTCGACCGCATCATCACCCGCGAAACCAGCCTCGAGGAGGCGGCGCTGTGCGCGCTGGTATCGCTGGATTCGACCATGCGTTCGAATGCGACGGTCGGTCCGCCTCTCGATATCCTGCTCTACGAAAAGGACTGCCTCAGCGTGCGCCGCCACTTCATGTTCCAGGCCGATGATCCCTATCTGCTCGAAATCAAGGCCGCCTGGGATCAGAAACTCAAGGAAGCCTTTGCGGAACTGCACAGATTCACATGGAGCGAGCCCGAGCGGGTCGCGGTAAATGCGGAGTAACGCCTGAGCTGTCCTTGATCGCGCTTACTTTCTGGCTAATCCTGGTGAATAGCCACGGAAGCACACGGAAAACATCAAAATTATCAGTATGTAGTCCGTGTTTTTCCGAGTTCTTCCGTGGGCGATTGTGCGTCCAGGCGATATCCCTTTATCGGGTCTGACGCTGGCGTTCCGCTGAACGGCTCTGTTAAGCCAGCTGCTCCGATGCGGGCGCGAACCAGGTGTGGACGATCTGTTGATGCAGTCCGCCGAGGTCCAGCTGCAGCTTGTCAAGAAATGCGTGCAGACCCTGCGGGTAGAGCGAGCCGACATCGGAGGCAAACACCTGCCGCGCCAGTTCGGAGATACTCTGCAATGTTTCCTCGTGATGCGGCAGCAGGGTAATGCAGGACTCGACCTCAAACAGCGTGTGGGCCATGGCGCGCGGGAAATGCATATCGTGCAGCAGGAAGCCGAGCACGATTTCCGGGCGGATCTGCCGCCGTATGTACTGGCGGTACATCTGGTGGGCGCTCAGTGCACGCAGCAGGTAGGTCCACAGGCGGCCTTCGAGGCGCGCCAGCTCGGCTCCCTTGGCCAGCAGCGTCGCCGAGCCCACGTCGATAATGCGCGAGGTCATGTCAAAACGCTCCAGATTGCGCCCGATACGCACGAACTGGTAGGCATCACCATGACTCATGGTGCCGGCCAGCAATCCGGTGATCTGCTGGCAGCGCATGATGATTTCGGAAAGAAATTCGTACAGACCCTTTGGCAGGGGCTTGTTGGCAAGTTTTTTCTTCGCGAACAGGTACAGTTCGTTGACGTGTTCCCAGCCTTCGCTTGGCACCAGATCGCGGGTGGTGCGCACATTCTCGCGCGCCATGGTCACAGCTGTAATCAGCGACCCGGGATTTTCCGGATCGCTCAGGATGAAACGCATGACATTGCGTTCGCCGGCCGTGCGATGATGTTTGCGGTAGAGCTCCTGGTTGCCGGTAATGTCGATCAATTGCTGCCAGCTCAGGCCGACGCCGTTTGGCAGGTCGAGCATCAGGTAGCTGTAGACACGCGCCAGCCGCGCGGTGTTTTCCGCGCGCTCCAGGTAGCGCGCCATCCAGTACAGTCTTTCCGCGACCCTTGACAGCATGTCAGTTGCTCCGGGTTTCCAGTATCCAGGTGTCCTTGCTGCCGCCGCCCTGCGAGGAGTTGACCACCAGTGAACCCTTGCGCAGGGCGACCCGGGTGAGGCCGCCTGCGGTCACATGGGTGCGTTCGGCCTGCAGGATGAACGGGCGCAGATCCAGGTGGCGCGGCTCGATGCTGCGTCCGCAGATGGTGGGCGCCGTCGACAGTGACAGGGCCGGCTGCGCGATGTAGTTGCGCGGCGAACGTTTGATGAGACCGGCGAACTTGCTGCGTTCCGCCGTGCTGGCATGCGGACCGACCAGCATGCCGTAGCCGCCGGATTCGTTTGCCGGCTTGACTACCAGTTTGTCCAGGTTGGCGAGGATGTAGTCACGTTGTTTTTTTTCCTCGCAGCGATAGGACGGTACGTTGGGAATGAGAGGGTCCTGGTCCAGGTAATACTTTATGATATCGGGCACATAGGTATAGACCACCTTGTCATCCGCCACGCCGGCTCCGGGGGCATTGGCCAGAGCGACCTTGCCTGCGCGCCAGGAGCGCAGCAGACCGCGTACGCCGAGCACCGAATCTTCAAGAAAAGCCTCCGGATCGATAAACTCGTCATTGACGCGGCGGTAAATGACATCGACCTGCTGCAGGCCGTTGATGGTCTTCATGTAGACGCAGTCATCCTCACCGACGACCAGATCACTCCCCTCCACCAGTTCGGCGCCCATCTGCTGGGCGAGATAGGAATGTTCGAAATAGGCTGAATTGAAGATTCCCGGCGTCATCACCACGATCTCGGGGAAATCCAGCGGCCGCGGCGACAGCGACGCCAGCATGTCGAACAGCTGTGCAGGGTAGTCGTCGACCGCCAGGATGCGTTGCCTGCGAAACAGCTCCGGGAACACCCGCTTGGTGACGCCGCGATTCTCCATCATGTAGGAAACCCCGGAAGGAACGCGCAGGTTGTCCTCCAGGACATAGAAGGTGCCGTCCTTGTCTCGCACCAGGTCCGAGCCGCAGATATGGGCCCATACGCCGTAACGCGGCCGGAAACCGGCGCATTGCGGCAGGTAGTTCCTGGAGCTGAGCAGCAGTTCGCGCGGGAATACCTTGTCGGTGATGATCTTCTGATCGTTGTACAGGTCGTCGATGAACAGGTTGAGCGCGGTGACGCGTTGCTCCAGCCCCTCCTGTATGCGTGACCACTCCTTCTGGGCGATGACGCGTGGAATGATGTCGAAGGGCCATGCGCGGTCGATGTTCTCGCCCTCGGTGTAGACCGTGAAGGTTACGCCCATCTCGGCGATGGCCAGGTCGGCGGCGCGCTGGCGGCGCGCCAGTTCCTTGTCGCTCAGTGATTGCAGGTAGCTCGCCAGACCGCGGGATGCGGTTCGTGCATTTCCGGGCGTGCTGATCATTTCGTCATAGAATTTTCCCGGATTGTAGGTTTTCCAGTCGATCTTCATTCAAACAAGCCCATCGGAGCAGTGCAGCCGCAGCTACGGCCGGTAGTAATGCGCTGAGAAAACGGCGGTCGTGCAGCTCCCGTTGCGGCACGCCACGTGGGGTCGTGGAGCGGGCACGATCCGTCACCGTGCCGAGTATGCCTGCTCCGTCCTGCAGTGCAATAGGTGGCGAGAAAAACATTCGCGTATGGCTGTCGTATCCTGCCACAGAGCGCCGTGTGCACCACTTTGGTGAAGGAAGCAGGCTGCGTAAACACTGGCGGCGAACCGGACAGAGTCCGCCGCACCGGCGTATTTCCCGGTCAGGCTGTCTGCAGGCACTGACCGATCACTGTCCCAAGGGTATCGTTTCCAGCAAACCCTTTCTGCGATAGCCGCGGTAGCCGTTGAACAGTCCGGCATCCAGAACCTGGCTGGAGACGCTGGCCACCTTGAACTGCTGACGGCTCTGGTAGTCCCGCGCCGCGACCGGAACTCCCCGCAGCCCGCTCAGCAGCAGGTGGGTGCTCTCGGTCACGCCGCCGGTCAATTCCTGGGCCATGCCCGCCGCCTGGCGCATGAAATCCATCATGGCCATGAGGGTGGCAAAGTCGGCCGGGGAAACGCCCGCCTCTGCGGCGGTACTCAGGCAGATGTCACCAACGACCAGCTGCTGGTTCAGTAGTTGGTGTAACTGACAGTGAAAGCCGGCGATGACGCGGGTGCCGCGAGCAACGCTATGCAACTGGTCGAGGTCGGGCCAACCGTTATTTCGGGGGGTGCTCATCAGGCCGTCCATGTGCTGTTCGAGCAGGGCGCGTTGCGCGGGTGGCAGCAGCTGCAGCTGCTGGCGCATGGTGGAAATCATACCGGTGTATTTCTCCAGCGTCGGCCGGTCGACTTCGGTATAGGTTTTACTGTCGCTATCGACATAGATGGCAAGGTTGCGGCTTTTGTCATAGAGCACATAGCCCGGCTGACCGGAAGGCGTGAGTCGCGCCATGCTGCCCTTGACCTGGATGACGGTATTTGCGGCTTCACGTGACCCGTCGATCCGGATGGTCGTATCGGCCTGGCTGGGTGGCGCCGGCAGCAGGGATGTCAGTAGAATCACGATCGCTGTGAAGACTCTCGTCACCATGGTCAGTTATCTCCTCCAAATGCGGGTTCGGTCAGGCAGGCGGTGGCGTCGGTCGGGTTATCCACCAGTGGCAATTCTCTCATAATTGCCTCGATGGCGTCGCACCTCTGTCCATACGGGATGGCGGCGCTGCGTTTCGGGTGGCGGTTTGCGGCTGCGGCGGACTCGAAAAGTCCAGGTTGCACCCCATATCATAAATATATGGTACATGCGCCGCACACGGTGTAGCGGTAAACTGCGGGGTGCCTCTGGCGGACAGACGGCAAGCGGGAGTAATTCATGGAGTTCAAAGACTATTACGGCATCATGGGTGTTGCTCGCGACGCTACCCAGGACGAGATCAAGCGTGCTTACCGCAAACTCGCGCGTAAATATCATCCGGACGTCAGCAAGGAAGCGGATGCGGAAGCGCGCTTCAAGGAACTGGGCGAAGCGTATGAAGTTCTTAAGGATCCGGAAAAGCGCGCCGCCTATGACCAGCTGGGCGCGAACTGGGAGGCGGGACAGGATTTTCGGCCACCTCCGGACTGGGATGCCGGTTTCGAGTTCAGCGGCGGGTACCAGGAGGGCAGCGCCTTCAGCGATTTCTTCGAATCCCTGTTCGGACGCGCCGGGGCAGGGCATGCCGGCGGAGCGGGTTTTCGCGCCCGTGGCGAGGACCACCATGCGCGAATCCTGATTGACCTGGAGGATGCCTTCCATGGCGCGACCCGTACCATCACCCTGCATGCTCCGCAACTCGACGGTCAGGGCCATGTGCGGACGCGGGAGCGAACCCTGAATGTGCGTATACCCCGGGGGATCAGGCAGGGCCAGCACATCCGTCTGGCCGGCCAGGGCACCCCGGGATTCGGTGGCGGGGTGGCCGGCGATCTGTACCTTGATGTGGAATTCAAGCCGCACCGCCTGTACCGGGTTGACGGGCGGGATCTCTATCTCGACCTGCCGCTCGCGCCCTGGGAGGCGGCGCTTGGTGCCAGGGTCAAGGTTCCCACGCCGGAGGGAATCGTCGACCTGACGATTCCCTCCGCTTCGACGGCGGGTCGGAAACTGCGCCTGAAGGGTCGCGGCATCCCGGGAAAACCGGAGGGCGACCTCTACGTGGTGCTGCAGATTGCCTTGCCGCCGGCGGACAGCGAATCCGCCCGGCAGTTATACCGCACGATGCAGCAGGAGCTGGCGTTCAATCCACGCAGCGGACTGGGGGTGTAGGCAGCCATGCGCGACGAGAAGAGACCTGTGATTAACGGCTTCGTACTGGACGAAACCACCACCCTGACGCTGGATGAACTCAGCTGCGCCTGTTCCGTGCGAATAGAACGTATCGTCGAACTGGTCGACGAAGGCATACTGGACCCCGTGGGTGGCGAGCTCGGCGAATGGTGTTTTCCAGGCTCCAGTCTCGGGCGTGCCCGCGTCGCGATGCATCTGCAGCGTGATCTGGACATCAATGTCGCCGGAGTGGCGCTGGTGCTGGACCTGCTGGATGAACTTGAATCCCTGCGTGTGCGACTGCGACGACTCGAAGAGGGGCTCTGAAGCGCACTCCCATTGATTCCTGAAAGGAAGACACGTCATGAGCGATTCATTTCACATCGTCTGTCCCCGCTGCGGCGCCGTGAACCGGATACCCGGCGCGCGACTCGGCGACGGCCCGAAGTGCGGCAAATGCCATCAGCCGCTGTTTACCGCCCATCCGCTGGAACTCACCGGCGGAGATTTCCGCAAACAGCTGGAGCGCAATGACATCCCCTTGCTCATCGATTTCTGGGCGCCCTGGTGCGGACCCTGCAAGATGATGGCGCCGGCCTTTGTGCAGGCGGCGACGCAGCTCGAGCCGCAGGTGCGTCTGGCCAAACTCAATACCGAAGTCGAGCAGTCCATCGCCGCGCAATATGGCATCCGCAGCATTCCGACCCTGGCCCTGTTTCACCGGGGACGAGAGCTGGCGCGCCAGGCCGGCGCCATGGGCCTTCAGGACATCGTGCGCTGGACCCTCGCGCACCTGCCTGGCTGATGCTATTCCTGGCGGAAAAAATATCTAGGAATCAGAGCCTGCCCAAGTCAGCCGTACGATCTCGGGCGGACGGGCCGGAACCGAGTGATGGCTGGACGGCGGCACGCGCACCTGCAGGGATGTATTTACGGCGTGTACCGGCCCGCCCGACCCGGATCGTGCCCCCCATGGCGCTGCTAACGAAGACCTCAGTATGTGTCGGTGCTACCATACGGGCTGCCTGATCCTCCGGCCCGGTTGACGGCGGTCGGCGGCAGTACCGGCAGGGAGCGTACTTTCATGGAAGACACACAACCCGTTGCCATGCAGAATTCCATAGACTCAAACCGTCATTCCCGGCTGCTGCACCTGGCGACTAATGCCTCGGTCGCGACCGCCGCCATCCTGATTGCAGGCAAACTGGTGGCCTGGGCGATGACCGGCTCGGTCAGCGTGCTGGCCTCCCTGGTCGATTCCATGATGGACGTCGCCGCATCGCTCATTAACCTGTTCGCCGTGCGCTACGCGCTCATGCCTGCCGACCATGAACACCGCTTTGGTCACGGCAAGGCGGAGTCCCTGGCCGGACTGGCACAGACCACCTTCATTGCCGGCTCGGCGGTGTTCCTGATACTGCAGGCGTTTGACCGCCTGCTGCATCCGCGGCCGCTCGAGGATGTGGGGGTCGGTGTGGGGGTCATGGTGTTCGCGATCCT
The DNA here is from genome assembly GCA_049688075.1 of Gammaproteobacteria bacterium. Classification (GTDB taxonomy): domain Bacteria; phylum Pseudomonadota; class Gammaproteobacteria; order UBA9214; family UBA9214; genus CAVQCA01. The sequence continues at coordinate 3,232 of JBAVKA010000612.1, read as the reverse complement.
GGCGACCCTGGCGTTGTTGATATTACAGCGCCACGTGATCCGGGTGACCGGCTCGACGGCGATCAAGGCGGATGCCCTGCACTACACGACCGACGTGCTGGTCAATACCAGCATCATCATCGCGCTGCTGCTCTCGGGATACGCCTGGCCGGGCATTGACGCGCTGTTCGCACTCGGTATCGCAGCCTACATACTCCACAGTGCGTGGCACATCGGTCATGAGGCTTTCCAGCTGCTGATGGACCGGGAATTGCCGGATGAACAGCGCCAGCGTATCCGCCGTGCCGCGCTCGCCCATAGCCAGGTGCGCGGCGTTCACGATTTGCGTACACGCCGTTCGGGACATGACATTTTCATCCAGATGCATCTGGTACTCGACGACGAGCTGTCGCTGTTCGACGCCCACGAGATCGGCGACGAAGTCGAGGCCAGCATCAGGGAAATCCATCCCGAGGCGGACATCCTGATTCACAAGGATCCGCACAGCCTGGATGAAAACGTCGCATTCCAGTGATGCGGCTGACCGCCGGTCAGGTGCTCAACGCGGACCCTGGGTTTGCCGCCTGCTGCGGGAAGGACGTATGCCGAGCAGATAGGAGGCGGACGGAATGACCACGAACAGGTCTTCCATGGCGGTGCGTCCCAGCAACATGCGAAAGCGCATGCTGTCGCGGTTGGTCAGTGTCAGTTCGAGCGGCCAGGTAACATCCCCCAGCGTGGCCAGTGTTTCGATCACGTAGCGCTTCTCCCGGTGGCCGCCGGAATCCGTTACCTCTCGCCGGTCGTGCACCACTGCGGTGCACTCGATGATAATGTCTGTTCGCCGCTGCAGGGGGTGTATGCCGAAGCGCACCATCCGCAAGCCCTGCGTGCGGTACGGTTCCACGTAGCAGGCATGCAGGGCAGAGGTGCGCGCGCCGGTGTCCACCTTCGCCTTGATGTGCGGTATTCCCAGCTGCGGGAGCGACAGCCATTCACGCCATCCGATGGCGGCCGTGCCGGTGGTTGCGCTATCACTCATCGTGGCAGTGGTCGGCTGTTTGTGCGGGAATGCCGGAACGGTCTCTGCGTGGTGTCAGGGTCTATAAGATAGCACAGAGGGGGCGGAGTCTTACGGTGCATACTTGAGGGTATCGCCCCTGTTGACGTCTATATGACCACGGGTCCTCCCCGGCAACCTCGGCAATTGTTCCATGCATCGCCCAAAGCGCCTGCTTCTGGTGACCGATCCCCTCGGTAACTGCTCCTTGCGTCGCTTAAGTCGCCTACTACTGCATCCCTGTCGTCATGCAGGGTCCCGGCCAGCCTCTCGACCGGTTGCCGGTCTCACCTTCTCCCTGCCGTCATGCCTCATGCGGCGCTTGTACATTCCTGTACCTTGAGGCAGACGGAACAGCACGGAATTGCCACTGATCGATGTCTGTGGTTACACCGGGATCACTCGGGTTCAACTTCCAGCCATTATCCTGATGTATTATTGTCATGACACTGAGTCGGGCTTGTATGGGCGGCAGCAGAATCGACCGTAGCAAGGGGGGTTAACGATGTTTACATTCAGGATGTTCACGGTGGCTGCCACGCTGGCGCTGGCCGGTGTATTACCGGTTTCGCCGGTCGCAACGGCCCTTGATGCGCAGGAATCCGCCAATATTCAGTCCCAATGCCGACGTGAAGCGCAGGATTATGGCATCGCGCCGGAGCAGATGGAGGAATATGTGCGCGGCTGCATCATGGCTTACGGGGGTATGCCGGAACCGGAACCGGAACCGGCGGCGGAAGCGCCGCCCGTTGATAACGATGTGGATACGTCCGCTGTCGACGAACAGGACACTGAGGACGCTGGCGAACAGGACACGGGCGCTGTGGTCGAATAGCCCGGGTCGGGCAGCATCAGCGTACGGCACTTCCTGCCAGCAAACCCGTTCACGGGGGATATTTGCTGTACCCCTGCCAGCCGGAGCCGGTGATGACGAGACCTCCCCCGTGACGGGAATCTCCGATCACCGGTCGATGCGGCGGCAACACCACTGTTCCATCTTCCGCTACACCGGTCGGCTTGCCCGCGATGTCCGGTGGGCTCACGACGGTCATGGACTCCTTTTCAACCCTGCGGTGATGACATGATCGGCAGTCATTCGAGAAAACCCTTCCGCCACCGGCCTGTCCTGGCCCTGTGGTATGTCCTGCTGGTGCTGTGTGCGCTCTGGCTCTCCGGCAGTGCCATGGCCGAAGACAACCCGGTAACGATCGCCGAACAGCGGCTGCACGACATCAGGCAGGAACTGGATCAGGGCGTCACGAGCGGTGAACGCTACGATGCGATGAACCAGGAGATCAATCGCATCCAGAGACAGGCGCAGGCGTGTATTGATGATATCGGGCAGCAGGGCAAGAAACTCGCCCGCGACATCGAGTCACTCGGCACCGAGGCAGCGGGAGAGGATGCCACGGTCACCCGGGCGCGTCGCGACCTGGAAAAAAACAAAAGTGCTGTCGAGAAGAAGCTGACCGTCTGCCGCCTGTTGCGCGTTAATGCCGACGAACTCGCCGCGATGATCGAGGAGCAGCAGAAGCTGATCTTCAAGCAGAAGATCATGGCCCGTGACCGAACCTTTACCGACCTGATGAAGGACGACTGGGGCGAGGTAAACGAGTGGCTGGCCGCCGTGAAGTCCTTCATCATCGATACCCGCGGACTGGAACAGGTCAGCCGCCTGCAGTGGGTCCTGCTGGGCCTTCTGGTCCTGCTCGGTGTGGTCTTCGGCCTTCTCGGCAAACGCCGGCTGCTCGCCGTGCTGCCCCGGCCGACAGACAAGGACGACCTGATTTTCCTCGCGAGCGTCGCCTTCGGCGCCGCGCTGGCCCATTACCTGCCCTGGCTGATGCCGCTGACCGTCGCCAGCGGTTCGCTGCTGGTGCTGCTGCAAGGCATCGAACCGCTGCCCAACGTACTCCTGCTCGGCCTGGGTCTAACCTTCTATGTGCTGACCCTGGTAGTGGTGCGCGGCCTGTTCAATCCCCCGGCACCGGCCAGCCTCTATCTGCCGGTGCCGGAAACCGTCTGCCGCGCACTCGCCCACCGACTCTATGTGCTCGCAACCCTGCTGCTAATCGGTTTTTTTGTTTTTTCCACCATCCTGTTGCAGCAATTACCGGATGCGGCGCTGCTGCTCACCCGGACCGTCTTCAGCACGGTGCTGGTCATCAATCTCGGCTGGGTCCTGTGGCTGGT
>JBAVKA010000611.1:0-3305 GCA_049688075.1 Gammaproteobacteria bacterium | reverse complement strand
AGTCCGTTCCTGGTCGATACCTCGGGCAATGCCCACCGCAGCGAATTGAATATCGAAAAACTCTGGAATCCCTATCTGCCCGGTCGCGGCTGTCTGGGTCTGGTCGAGTTCCGCGCCTTTCGCATGGCGATGAATGCAGAGTCCGCGACGGCCATCGCCGCGATGCTGCGGGCGCTGGCGGCGATGCTGAGCCGGCAGGTTGAGAATCATCCGCTGATCGAATGGGGCAGCCGGCTGCACGACCGTTTCTCGCTCCCCTTTTACCTGCGGCAGGATCTGCGCGCGGTATTCAGCGACCTCGAGGCCGCCGGACTCGGGCTGGGCGCACCCGTCACCGACCTTCTGACGGCCGATGACTGGCGCCATATCGGACACGCCGAATTTGCCGGCTGCCGGATCGATGTCGATCGGGCCATCGATTTCTGGCCGTTAATGGGTGATGCCGCCACGCAGCAAGGCGGTTCGCGCCTGGTCGATGCCAGTACCACGCGCCTGCAATTCACCCTGCGTTTTTGCGGCGCTCATGGACCTGATCTCGGCGGCTGGCAACTGCTGGCCAATCGCTACCGGGTCCCGTTGCGCCGGGAACAGGACGAGTCCGGGCCGGTGTTCATCAGGGGGCTTCGCTATCGCGCCTTCGTGCCCTGGACAGGCCTGCATCCCGGTATGGGATCACAGGGGCCGATTGTGCTCACCCTGATGCCGCCCGGTGCGGAGCGCGGGCTGCGCATAACCCTGCACGACTGGCAGCCCCGGGGAGAATCCTACGACGGTCTGCCCGATACGATCGAGGAAGCGCAACGGCGGATACGCGAGCGCTTTGTGGTGGAAGAGATCGCGGTGACCACGACGCCCGACGCCGTCACGCCGCCCGCCGATGCCCTGAGTGACTACTGTTTAGATCTTCGGCGCACCTGAGCATGATGTCCCCGTTCACCCTGATTTGGAAATGGTCAACACGGAACATTGCCGGCACACGCGGTCAACACAGGGTCGCTCGTTAACCATGCGCACACTCCCCCGCCGGTTCTACGACCGCGACACGATCGTTGTAGCTCGCGAACTGCTCGGCAAGTACCTGGTCCATGTATCACTGGGTGTCGAACACATCGGACGGATCGTCGAGGTCGAGGCCTACCTCGGACCGCATGACCTCGCCGCGCACTCTGCGCGGGGGCGCACCGCACGGACCGAGGTCATGTTCGGACCGCCCGGCCATGCCTATGTTTACCTCATCTACGGAATGCACTGCTGCATGAATATCGTCACCCGGGAGCAAGGACACGCCTCGGCCGTGCTGCTGCGCGCCGTGGAACCGGTGCAGAATATCGAGGGGCGCACCTCGGGACCGGGACTGCTGTGCAGGGCGATGGGGATCGACCGGCGCCTGAACGCACACGACCTCCTGAGCACGGACTTCTACATCGCCGCACGCACCGGCGAGGCGCCGGTAACGATCGTCAGGCGGTCGCGTATCGGCGTGGACTACGCGGGCCACTGGGCGAAACGGTTGCTGCGCTTTTACGTCAAGGGCAGCCCGTGCGTGTCGAGACGCTAGCTGACGGGGTTCGGCAAGAGTCAAGCAGGCACTTGGCTAACCAGACCTACCCCGGCGCGACACCGTCGAATTCATACCCTGTGTACGTATTCATACTTCCTGCCACTCACCCAGGTGATTGACGTAAAAACCCTGCCCGCTCGGGAGCATGGGATGACCGATCGCGATACAGCCGTCGAGCGTGACGCTCGCCCAAAGCTCCTCGGGCTGGATCTCTGGATCAAGTCGACGGCGTAACTGAAACTCCCGTTCGACACAAACTGCAGCAATTTCGATAGCTTTTTCGAGATACGGCGTCAAAGTGATCATGGTATCTACCCCCCTCTTCAGTGCTGCCCTCATCCCTTGTAATGCAGTGTCCGTGCCAGGCCCGACTCAAATAACAAGTAGTTTTTTTACTAATTGAATTTAAGGGAAATGTGTTGGCGTCCGAAGGGCCCTTAGCCAGGCTCTGGATCACATCGACCGCAGAATATCGAGGCGTCGCCAGTTATCGAGACAGTGGATTTGACGAAACTGCGTGGAGTTACCCATACAGCGCCATTATTTCGACGTATCCACTCATGACTGCAGCGCGCCGCAGAGTGCTCGTCGAATCTACCGAAACTCGCAAACGTTCGTTGAAGTTCCAATTCCTGGTGAGATATCCTCCCCCGCCATTCGCGCGGCTCCCTGGCCGCTCAGGTCTGCCTCATGCGCAATTTCCACGTGACGATCGCTGACCGACCCCCCGTTACCGGTCCCTGCAGGCACTGGCCTGGCTGCTCGGTCTGGTCATCATTTCGATGACCACACCTGCACACGCCGCGGCGCGGGTACAGGAGGTAACCGGACATCTCGACGACCAGACTTTCGCCATACGGATCGACCTGGTGGAACCGGCTTGGGACTATGCCTTTCGTGATCTCGAGGGATTCAGTGAAGTGGGCACGCGCCTCGGCGAGGAACAGTGGCTGCTGACCGGTTACGATACCCGCATCACGACCGAGACGGACACCGTAGATTTCCCGACCTCGCGCTTTACCTTCCGGTTTCATGCGACGCGGCATCTCGACTATTATGTGTACCGCATCTTTCTGCCCATCATGATCATCGTGCTCGTTTCCTGGTTCGCGTTTTTCCTGCGCGACTATGGCAAGCGCGTCGATGTCGCCGGGGCCAACCTGCTGCTGTTCATCGCCTTCAACTTCACCATCAGCAACGACCCCAGCGGCGCGCCTGCGGCTGCCAGTCGGACTTTCGAAACCGCCCGCCGTCACGAAATCCATTTCATGGCAAGGGGGAATCTACACGGCCGGTTACGCCGCCTTTTTCCTGTCTGACCGCGAAGCCGGATGCTAGAATGAGTCCGTGCCCGTGCATGATTCCTGCACGGAACTAATCGGTACCTGTGGCGGACTACACTCTCGCAGCCCCCGTTCACCCAGCCCGTTCGCCCCGCAAGGATCTTTATGAAACAACGATTACTACGCCCGGCACTGCTCGGCGCCAGTCTGTTGCTCGCCGCCTGCAACCAGGCGACGTCACAGAACCCCCAGACACCGCCGCCACCGGAAGTCGCCGTCATCGAAGTCCATCCGCAAACCGTGCCGCTGACACGTGAGCTTGTCGGCCGCCTGGCGCCGACCCGGGTTGCGCAAGTGCGGGCGCGGGTGGCCGGCATCATCCTCAAACGCGCCTACAGGGAAGGCACCGACGTCGGGCAGGGCGAGGTGCTGTACCTGATCGACCCCGCGCCGCTGGAGGC
>JBAVKA010000610.1:0-2040 GCA_049688075.1 Gammaproteobacteria bacterium | reverse complement strand
TGGAAAGCTCCATAATCTTGTGATTCTGGCTGTTCAGTTCTTCGAATGTAACCATATCAGCTCCCCTGAAAATACTTTAGTCTGTTGGTAAACCCCCGGGATGCGAGTCAGCGGCACCATAGTGTTAATCATCCCGTAACGACCAGGGACCGGATGGGTATCCTGCCGGTAATCCCGGATTATCCGAAAGCATAAAATTGCAGGCATACAGGGTCAATAATATTCTCTTAATCAGATATTTATAATACATTAATATGCCGGATGGCGAGGGCTGACTATTCTTGTCTCACGTCCCTATCAACTGCGCCTGACTGCGCCATCGACCAGCTGATGGCACGCTGCTGTGGTTACTCTTTGTTAACCTTAAACGATCAAATAGGCGTCACTGCCGGCGTGGACTATGATTGGCGACAATCCATGAACTACATGAGTGACAGTTCAGACGGGCGGATCGCATTTAACAGAGGAACGTATGCTTAAATTCAGAACACTCTATGCGCTGGGCTTCATGATGTGCGTCGTAATGACAGGCACCGCGCTTTTTTTCTTTCAACGCTTTCTGGGATTCGAACCCTGCCCGCTGTGCATACTGCAGCGCGTCGTCGTTATTTCCCTGGGCATAGTGCTGCTGGTGGCGGCGGTCCATGGACCGGGCGGTTGGGGTAACCGGATATACGGAGGTCTGATCACCTTCATCGCCGGCAGCGGCGCTGCGATTGCAGGACGTCATGTCTGGCTGCAAAGCCTGCCTGCCGACCAGGTCCCTGAATGCGGCCCCACCCTGGACTATATTCTGGAGGCCTTTCCCCTCAGCAAGGCCCTGCAACTCGTGCTGCACGGTTCCGGTGAGTGCGCCAGGGTGGAGTGGCAATTCCTCGGCCTCAGCATACCCGGCTGGACCTTGATCGCCTTCAGCGGTTTCATCCTGTTTGGCCTCATGCTACTGCTGCATCGACACAGTGGCCTGCCAGCACGGTGATACACGGGCGGCGTCGCTGGAATACCTTATCAATAGCGACGTTTCCCGGACTCAGTGCTTCCTGCCGATCAATTCAACCGGGTAGCCGTCCGGGTCCTCGATGAAGGCGATGATGGTGGATCCGGCATTCATGGGACCGGCATCGCGTATGACCTTGCCGCCGCGACTGCGCAGTTCCCCGATTGCCTCATGGACGTCATCGACCTCGATGGCGATGTGGCCAAATCCCGAGCCGAGGTCATAGCGGTTGATATCCCAGTTGTAGGTGAGTTCAATCACGGTGTTTCCGGATTCCTCGCCATAGCCGACGAAGGCGAGTGTGAACCTGCCGTCAGGATACTCCTTCCGGCGCAGGAGTTTCATACCCAGCACACGGGTATAGAAGTCGATTGAACGCTGCAGGTCGCCGACGCGTAGCATGGTGTGGAGAAGCCTCATGGCGTCACCTCGCGGATACCTGATCTAACCCTGCAACATCACTTTCCGGTCCCGTTCATACTGGCGAAACCCTGCGGGCATGACATGCCGCAGTTGCATCCGGTCAGCCGCAATGCTGACCCGTGCCCGTAGAAATCGATACGGCAGCTTGATAGCAGGTATGGAACTCGTCATTTTCAATACTTCAGAGTACCAGCAGCCACGCCGGCTTATTTGGTTTTGACGCTCCCTGTCGGTGAGTATGGTTTCCATTCAGGAGACGTTTCAGGCTGGGTTTTCTTGCTCTCTGCTACGTACTTGTTTGGGGAACAGAAAATATAGGGTGAAGTACCCTCCGTACTCACATAGGTGATAAGACAGTTCTGTGAATTACCCTGATCGACGATCTTGCGGACGATGAGGTCGCCTTCTCGCAGATAACCATCCTGCAGCATGCCGCCCTTGACCCCGCTGCGATTCGTATAGCAGGACAATGAGGGCGCTGTACCGCCCGTACTGACATAGGCAATGAGGCAACTCTTGTTGCTGTCCTGGTCCTCGATCCTGTAGATATCCAGATCACCCTCGCGCAAATGTCCGCTGCTATCGATTTCATCCTTCGCGCCTGACCTGCTTTCGTAACA
>JBAVKA010000609.1:0-2049 GCA_049688075.1 Gammaproteobacteria bacterium | reverse complement strand
AATATTTATTTAAAACAATGAGTTATATAATATTCCTAATATTGGCTGTCAGGTCGGCGTCGTTTGTTTACATGCGACCCGAAGCCGCATTCCGTACCCATATCAAGGGCTTGTCTGCGAACTAGGGCTGATTCTCAAACGGTGTATTCTGAAAACCGGGGAAATTCCCGTCAGTGATGGTCAACACCACGCCGCCCCCGAAGGTAACGATCCGGGACATCTGATCATCTACCTGATAGGTCCACTGATCACCGTCGCGTGATGCGGGTTCGCCGCAGTTTTGCAGGACCGTGGCCTGGCTGTCGCCCGAGGAAACCAGGTTGCCATTGCATTCCATAGAGTCGGCAGTTGCGGATGTCGCTGCGATCAGTAATAACGTGGCGGTGATTAACGTCCAGAACTGTGTATGTATCATGCGATTTCTCCCGCTGAATTTCGTGAAAGCAAGTGTAGCCCAGGCTTCATGTGGAAACGAATAAATCAGGGTGTTTATATGCGCATCCATCAGACAGGTGGGATGCTCGGGAATCGTCCAACGGGGGGCTCTTCGGTCGTTCCGAGCCAATCCATTAGTTCGTATAATGTATATTATGTTAAATTATAAACAGCCCATGGATAACCTGGAATCAGAATTCTGCCGTGAGCCGCATGCCGTAGATGAAACCCGCCGGATTTTCCTGATTTCGCAGCTCGTCTTTCATGTACTGGATATCGGCTGACAGGGCTATGTAACTGTTGATGACAAACCGGTAGTAGGCTTCGGCGACCTGTGATTGTCTGATATCCAGATTGCCGCCATCGAGATACGCATAGCCCAGGCCAATATTATCGTCAGCCCGCTTCCAGGGACTCCCGTTGATATCAATGCCTCCCGACCAGATCGCATCGTAGTTTACCGCGGCATTATCATCCTGCCAGCCCACGCGGAGAAAGGCGCCCACAACATCACCCAGCTGCTGATCGAAGGAAAACACGATCGACTCGCGCTTGTGTTCGGATTTGCCATCACCATCGAGAAAGTCCTCGCTGGTGCGGTCGACCAGTACCCGGTAGTTGCCCTCGCCGAGTTCGGATTGCACTGTATACCCCAGTTGTGCGCCATAGAAGGTGTAATCATTTCCATCATCGTTCTCGTTGACTTTCATTACCACCCCGCTCAGCGACCAGGGGCCGGTGTTCCACGCCAGCGCCCCGCCCGTGTCATACGAAGGCAAAAAGGCATTGGGGCCATTCACCAGCGCCTCGTTCATGAACTGGGTGTATTCGTCATTGGAGTAGGCATTTTCATCGAGATAATCGGTGGCGTCGATGATCCCGATGGTGGCGCCAAGGGTGGAGTCCTGACGGAGGGCGAACGTGTGCCGGTACCAGGCGGTTAACAGGTAGTCCCGACTGGAGCCGTTGATGTCCCTGACGTCATCATGCAGGTCGGCAGCCCACGGGGCGAGTACAAACGGTGATTTGCCATTGAGTCCATTGCCATTGGCGAAGCCTGCTTTGACAAAGAGTTCGTCGCTGTCGGTGGGATGAAAACTGAACTCCGGCTGCAGCGGCAGGGCGTAGTCACATTCGTTGTCCGCACCGGCCTTCTCGGAAAGTCTCTGGCACTGCATGCTCCCGGCAATAACACCGCCGATAGAAAACTGTTCGTTCACGTCGTAGGCAGGGACTGGCGCGCCCAGTACCATCAACACAGATCCTGTCCCCAGGATTCTGATTCTTTGCATCATGATTCAACCCTCTTGGACATTAATAGTTACCCAAATCGGGTGCGGACGACTTCTGCGTCAGGATCAGAGCAGTCACTCAATAACCGCCTTTCTTGCCTGCGCCCGCATAGGTGAAGTCCCATTCCAGGTCGAAGGGCGCCCACCATTCCCCTACCCCGGTCTCCTTGTCGGTATGGCGGTAAAAGCCGTTGATGGGCGGGGGGACGATGTGAAAGCGGACCAGGTACTTGCCAGGACCGTTGAGTTTGATGTTCTCACCGTAGTGAGGACCGTCGGATGCCACCATGGGCATGAAGGCGCCTCCCGTTGACCAGTCGGT
>JBAVKA010000608.1:0-3947 GCA_049688075.1 Gammaproteobacteria bacterium | reverse complement strand
TGATACGCAGCATGACGGCCTTTGCCAGGCAGGAGGTCGATACCACCCTGGGGTCTCTGTCCTGGGAAATCCGCTCCGTGAATCACCGCTACCTTGAATTGGCCATTCGTCTGCCGGACGAGTTGCGCGCGGCGGAGCACGCGGTGCGCGAACGGCTCAATGCCCGTCTGGGACGCGGCAAGGTGGACTGTTCCTGCCGCTACCGGCCGGCGGCCGGTGCGTTGTCTCCAGTCACCGTCGACCAGGACCGCCTTTCCCGCGTTCTGACCGCCTGCCGGGAAGTGGCCGAGCAGATGGAGCAGTCGGTGCCCCTGAATCCCATCGAGCTGCTGCGCTGGCCCGGGGTGGTGCATGAGGTGGAGCCGGATACCCGGCCGTTGCAGGAACAGGCGCTGGCGCTGCTCGACCGGACGCTGGACGAGCTGATCGCATCACGCGAACGTGAGGGGGTCAAGATACGGGATCTGTTGCAGCATCGCTGTATGGCAATGGCCGTGCTCGTTGCGGACGCGCGTCGCCGGCTGCCGGAGATTCGCCTCGCCACCCGGGAGAAACTGCTGACGCGGCTGGCGGAGTTGCAGGTGCCGGCCGATCCGGGCCGGCTGGAGCAGGAACTGGTGTTTCTCGCCCAGAAGATGGACGTTGACGAGGAAATGGACCGGCTGGGCGGGCACATCGAGGAAGTGCGCCACGTGCTGGGCCGGGACGAGCCGGTCGGTCGACGGCTGGATTTCCTGATGCAGGAGCTGAACCGCGAAGCCAACACGCTGGGTTCCAAATCCGCAGCCCCCGAGACGACGCGCATCTCCGTCGAACTCAAGGTGCTGATCGAACAGATGCGCGAGCAGGTGCAGAATGCGGAATAGTCGCCGTGCTCGTGGCCGGCTGCGGGAGGACGCCATATGACGGGAAATTCAACGTCCGCCGGGCATGCGAATGGCGCGGGTACGCTGTATGTCGTTTCGGCGCCGTCCGGTGCCGGCAAGACCAGCCTGGTGCGGGCCCTGCTGGACTCCATGGGTGATGATCTCGTGCTATCGGTATCGCATACCACACGGGTGCCGCGTCCCGGCGAGGTGGACGGCAGGGATTATCATTTCGTCGACGCGGAGGCCTTCCGGCGCATGATCGATGACGGGGCCTTTCTCGAACATGCACGGGTATTCGACAACTACTACGGCACTGCGCGGCAGGGCATCGAGGCACAGCTCGCGCAAGGTCGGGATGTCATTCTCGAGATCGACTGGCAGGGCGCCCGGCAGGTGCGCCAGGCGTTGCCGGAGAGCGTCGGCATTTTCATCCTGCCGCCGTCCCGGGAAGCCCTGCGGGAACGCCTCCGTACCCGCGGCCAGGACGACGAGGCGGTGATTGCACGGCGCATGCAGGATGCCGTGAATGAAATGTCCCATTACGGCGAGTACGACTACCTGGTCATCAACGAGGTGTTCACCACGGCCCGTGATGAACTGGCCGCCATCATTCGCTGCCGGCAGCTGCGTCTGGCCGGCCAGACGCAGCGCCACGCCGATCTGCTCGCATCCCTGCAGCTGGCGTCAACCGGCTGATTCGGTTAAACTCACCCGCCCTCGTCAGGGTTTATCGTCGGTATTCTTGCGGAGAGTTTCATGGCGCGCGTCACAGTTGAAGATTGTCTGGACAATGTGGATAACCGCTTCCAGCTGGTGCTGGTCGCCACCAAACGCGCCCGTCAGCTGGCGAATGGCGTAACACCCTTCCTCGACTGGGAAAACGACAAACCCACGATCGTCGCCCTGCGGGAAATCGCGGAGGGCCTGATCGGCCCCTCCATCCTGGAAGAACAGGTCAGGCCGGAAATCGAACTGGACGAGGAAATGCCGCAGGAGGAGCAAGAAGCCCCGTTGGTGATTGCCGCCGCGGAGATTCCGGAGGACGTTCCCCAGGAGCCTGGTTCCCAGGATGATATCGGCGTGGACGATACGCCACGGGAAGAGGCCGACTGATACTCTCCCTCCCACCCGGTCGCACCCGTACGGTCGGGTACTAGGGTGCTTTCCCGCCCATTACATCAGTATCGAACTTCCTGCACACTGCGATCAGGCAACCCGCCTCGTTTCAAGACCCCGACACACGCGGTGCCGTTTTCTGTTCGGGCGCCGGGCTGGCTCTAATCGGGTGCAAGCAGGGGGATACTTGTCCTATGATTGGCGTTACCGGGCATGATGCAGGCAGCTCCGCTGTCATAACAACAGCACATGCCGGATACAGGCGAATGCCATGGCTACCAGACAGGAAACCGTCGCTGAACCCGCGTCGCGTTTTTTAATCAGCGATCTGTGCCACATGCTGGAATCGTACCTGGAACCGGAACAGGTCCAGGAGGTCTATCGCGCCTATCTGTTCAGCGCCGAGGCCCACGAAGGGCAGCACCGCATGTCCGGCGAGCCCTACATCTACCATCCCGTGGCCGCCGCGCGCATCCTGGCTGAACTGGGTCTCGATCACAAATCCATCATCGCGGCCATCCTGCATGATGTCATCGAGGATACCCCGACCGCCAAGGACCAGATCGCCCGGGAGTTTGGCAGCGAGGTCGCCGAACTGGTCGACGGCGTCAGCAAGCTGACGCAGATCGAATTCGAAAGCCAGGCTGAAGCCCAGGCCGAGAATTTCCGCAAGATGATTCTCGCCATGGTGCGCGACATCCGCGTTATTCTGGTCAAGCTGGCGGATCGCCTGCACAACATGCGCACCCTGGGCGTGATGCGTCCGGAGAAACGCCGTCGAATCGCACGCGAGACGCTCGATATCTACGCGCCGATCGCCAACCGGCTGGGTATCAATGCGATCCGCGTCGAACTCGAGGAACTGGGGTTTGCAGCCCTGTATCCGCTGCGTTACCGGGTGCTCGAGAAGGCGGTGCGCGTTGCACGCGGTCACCGCAAGGAGGTGCTCAGCAAGATCGAGACCGCGATCAAACGACGCATGCACCAGGAAGAACTGAGCGGGCGCATCCTGAGCCGCGAGAAGCACCTTTACAGTCTGTATTGCAAAATCCGCAACAAGGCGCTTTCCTTTGACGACGTCTATGACGTCTATGCCTTTCGCATCGTCGTGGACAAGGTCGATACCTGCTACCGGGTGCTCGGCGTCATGCACAACCTCTATAAGCCGGTTCCGGGCAAGTTCAAGGACTACATCGCCATACCCAAGGCGAACGGCTACCAGTCGCTGCACAGCATCCTGTTCGGTCCCTACGGTGTCCCGATCGAGGTTCAGATACGCACCGAGGAGATGGACAAGGTGGCGGAGTCGGGCGTCGCGGCCCACTGGCTTTACAAGTCCGGCAATCAGAACCAGGATCAGATGCAGGCCGGAGCGCGGGAGTGGCTGCGCGAGCTGCTGGAGATGCAGAAGCATGCCGGCAATTCGCTCGAGTTCCTCGAGAACGTCAAGATCGACCTGTTCCCGGATGCCGTGTACGTGTTCACGCCGGCAGGCCAGATCATGAAACTGCCGCATGGCGCGACGGTGGTCGATTTCGCCTACTCAGTGCATACCGATGTGGGCAATACCTGCGTCGCCGGAAAGGTCGACCGCCAGCTGGTGCCGCTGCGCACGCCACTGCGCAACGGCCAGACGGTCGAGGTGATGACCGCCGAGGGGGCTCATCCCAGCCCGGCATGGCTGAGTTTCGTCGTGTCCGCAAAGGCGCGTTCCAGTATCCGTCACTATCAGAAGAGCCTGAAGCGCGAGGAGGCGATAGATCTGGGCCGTCGCATGCTGGACCGGGCGCTGGCGGTTTTCAATGCCACGGCGGACGGCATCTCGGAGAACCGGTTGGCCGCTCTGCTGAAAGAATATCGCATTCCCGGCTACGAGGACCTGTTGATGGATGTCGGGATGGGCCGACGGCTTGCCGTCCTGGTCGCGCGCGCGCTGGTAACCGCCGGTGACGACAGCTCTGG
>JBAVKA010000607.1:0-18221 GCA_049688075.1 Gammaproteobacteria bacterium | reverse complement strand
GCCGGTCGTTGTTCCACCCACCCTCACATTCGACATACTCGCCGGCTGTAACCACCGCCGCAATCCCCACCACAGTAACCAGATCACGCTGACCACGAACCTTGACCCGCAGGACACAAACTCCGCTCTCCTCACTGTGGAAGGTGACTCGCTCGACCGCCCCTTGCAAGCGTTCCACCGGTACATCCGGGTGAGTCCTATCCTTGGGATTGCGTATCATCTGCTACCGTCAGGATCCGTGTTTTGCGAGGCAGCACTTTTTGTACTGTTTGCCGCTGCCACACGGACAGGGATCATTACGCCCCACCTTCTTATTTGCGCCAAGAGAGGATCGGATCGTTGAGTTTGCCCGTGGCCAGCTTGATGAGGAGAGGCATGGTGAATTAAGCAGATTTTGAATCCCGCTATTATTCCGAAGGATGCGTTTGAGTCGAACAATTTGGTATCAGTATCGATGAGATCAATGATACCGGACTCGCCCTGGTCAGCAAGTCAACAAAGCACTCCAAGGTTCTGGTAGTCAGTCATCGAGGATCGGCAACTCATTGAATGAATTGAAATCGACGCTTCCTTCCTGCCCATGTCAAATTACCGATTATCGTCTGCGCACGGACACAGCTTCCGAGAATCCCCTCCGCCGAACGCTCATATTCTTCCTTGCGATCGCCGCTGGCGTTAACCGCTCTGACGCGCTCGTGAGTACCGTGCTGAAACGCGACGGGCTGGATTCGCACGACCTGCTACTAACGAGAAAACAGTTGCTGTGAGCATCCGGGCATGGCGATTAATCGAGTGAAACCGTTTGCACGATCGCCTCGAATTCGGCCAGTACGTCCGGCTGGTGCTGCTTGAGGTAACGGGCTACTGAGTTGTTTTCCAGGAGCTTGGCCAAGTAACCCTTGGCCAGCACCAGATTGAGGACATCCTGTCCATAGGTCTGCTCGACCATTTTGTACTGTCCCTGTAAATTGCTCATCTCGCGTTCCATTTTTGCCATTTGCTCCTGGGTGAGGCCGGTCAGCTTTGCCGGCTTCTTTTCCTCGACCAGCATTTCCGTGGGGGTTGCGACCAACATGGCTTCAGCATAGGCAATGGTGATGGTGTTGGCCGAAACCATCAGTTCAACGCATTCAACTTGGCGCGTTGGCTTCATCTTGCGCAGTACCCGCGAAATGTCGGTGGCGAACTGGCGGTCCTTTAGCAGCTCGGCCGCTTCCGGACAGATCCCCTCCAGCAAGGTCATCTTTCGTGTGATTGTGCGTATGTCAACGCTGAGTGCCTTGGCCAGCCGCTCCGGCGTGACGCCGCGTTCAATCGCGCGCCGGATCATGTAGTGTTCCTGGATCGTGGACAGGCGGTTGATCCTGCTGTTGTACGTGTAACTCTCGTCGTCGATAGCCACCAGGCACTGCACCTCGGTCTGGTTCAACTCCCGCAACGCGACGAGTCGAATGTGGCCGTCAAGCAGTACGTGCTGTCCGGTCTTCGGATCGGCCGGTCCAACCGACAAGGGCTCGATCAGCCCGATCTCCTGGATCGATGAGCGGATCTGCATGAATTTGCGTGATGTCGTCACGCCCATCGGCGTCTTGCGGGATGGCAGGATTTTGTCGACCGACACGGTCAGCGGCTCCAGGTCGAAGCCAAGGGATACCGTGGTCATGCCGTGCGACCTCCCGACCAGACGCGCTCGGCGAGGTATTTCGGCAGCGAGTCCAGGCCCTCTGCGCGCAGTAACGTGGTGAAATGCTCATCGGCCAGCAGTTCGCGCATAGCCCCGACGACAAAGAGCAGCCGCTGCTGAGCGACTTCCGCCTTTTTCACCATCTGCTTTTGGCGATCCACCTCCTTTTGGTAGGTCCTGACGAGACTGGACGTGGTGACGTCCGGTCGCTTGCGTGGGGTGCCACGCTCCACAGACCGGCCGAGTGTTTGTCGACGCTCAATCACACGCCGAGCCTGGAGCAGCCGGTTACCGCGCAGCTTGCCGGATTCATACGCGTCCTGGAGCGCCGCCTGAATGGCTTTGTCGTCATCCCCGGCGCCGCAGATGGTCAGGGCGGCATTCAGAGGGATGCGGCCCTTTTCCACCGCAACCAGCAGACGTTCCTCGCCGTTTTTCAAGAGCAGCAGGATGCCGTTGACGTACTCGACCGTCAGGCCTGTCTTTTTGGCGATGATTTTCTTGTCGTAGCCTTGATCTCGCAACTGCTCGATGCCCGCCAGCAGTTCCAGGGGGCGGTACTGGCGGCGGGCGATGTTCTCCGCCAAGCTCATGATATAGGCGTTTTCATCGCTGACCGTCACGACCAACGCGGGAATGGTCTTCTCTCCCAATGATCGGAATGCCTTCATGCGACCTTCACCACAGACCAACAGATAGCGTTCGGTGCCGTCCGGCCCGGTACGCGGCGTCACGGTGATCGGCTTTTTCAGCCCGATTGCCTTGATGTTGCCGACAATCTCCTCGAACACTCCTTTATTGCGCTCGCGGGGATTGAGGACATCGATCACGTCGATCGGTATCATCCGTATCTCGCCTGATTCCCTCTTTTCGATCATGCTACTCTCCTTAACCGGGTACGCTCTGCCATCCCATACAAGTAATCCAAGCTGTCAAAACGGTAGCTCTCAAATTCGATCGGGTTGCGCTCCGCCAGGCAGATGCGGGGCTGCCCGAAATCCAATCGCGGCAACAGGTAGTAGTCGAGTGCGGCCTGATTGGTCTGGTTCAGCCTCACAGCGACGGTGATATCGGGTGCCAAACTGGTGTCGAACCGCACCTTCCAGTGAAGCCGGCCACTCTGCGGTATCCGGCAGCGCGCCAGCACGAGCGAGATGCTGAATTCGTCATTGACCCGCAGCAGGTCAGTGGCGGGGTCACGCCGGACCAATCCGCCCAGCATTGCGATCTGGCTCTCCGTCTGATTGACGATCTCGGGATGAAAGCGGCGCAGAAATTTGTTGGTTTCCAGGTACCGGTAATCGCGGTCGGGTGTGAAACCCACCATGTGATAGGCGCGAATCAAGCTGCCAAACCGGTGTGAGTAGATCGACGTTGATGGCATACCATCGGTTTCGTCGATGATCAGGCCGGACAAGAATCCCCGGTTCTGGAACAGGGTACGCAGGCGCTCGATCAACTCCTCGTTAGAGTATCGGTGTGATCTGGCCCGGATAATGCCCTGTGCGGTATAGAACACCTCAGGCGGAACGATGGACTCAAACGCGCTATCTTTCTTAATCCACATGTCGGGGGAGTTTTGCACGCGCAGCTTCTTGAGCTTGAACGAAGAACGGTTGTAGACGTTGTTTCCGATGTACTTTTCATTGGTCAGCACCTCGTGCACGGTGCCGCGCGTCCATTCACGATCGAGGTCGGTGCGCAGCGCCATGCCATTCAACCGCGCCGCAATCTCGGACTCGACCAGACCTTCATTGATGAACCAACGGTACATCAGGTTAACCGTGCGAACTTCATCCTCGGGACCGGGCTTGAGGATAACGCGATCGGTCTGCAGGCTCTTGTGCTCGCCCCGCCTCAATTCGGTCTTGATGGAGCCGTTCTGGTCGATGAGAACACGGCGCAGTCCATAGCCCGCCGGTCCGCCTTGTCGAAAACCCAGTTCGATCAATCGGCACTGGCCGGCGAATACCTTCGCGGACAATTCCCGGCTGTACTCGCCAGCCATAGCCCGTTTGACGCCTTTGACGATCGTGGAGACCGGGGAGCCGTCATTCTCAAACTGCTCGGCGCAGTAGGCGACCTGAATGCCGGCACGACGGCACCGGTACTCGTAATACGCACTTTCGTCGGCGTCCTGGAAGCGACCCCACCGGCTGACGTCGTAGACCAGGATGATCGTGAAGTCCGCCGTACCGCTTTCGACGTCCTTGATCAGTTGCTGTAGGGAAGCGCGCCCATCGATGCGCAGACCGCTTTTGCCAGCGTCTGCATACGTGCGGACGATCACGATGCCGCGCCGGGCGGCGTATTCGCGGATTTTGGCGGTCTGATTTTGCGTGGAGTACTGCTGATGCTCTGTTGACATCCGAACATATTCCACCGCTCGAAGGAGAACTGGTGGCACTACCCCGCCATCGCTTTGATCGCCGTGTTGCATCTGATCCGATCGCCCCGGTTCATTAAACAGTTGGCTCTCGGGAACTCGCCTTCATAGTGCAGTGGTCATCACTGTAATCATGTCTGTTACCAAATCCACGATTTGAATTCCACGCAAGGGGTCCTGAGAACGCCTATGGGCGATACGGTATTGGGTTCCGCTCCTTTTGCCGATCACGTCATCTCTTTGCAATATCGGCGCGTGACAGGTAATGACGCGCGTGCACAGTGATTTCAGCCGTCCAGACATCCATTTTTGCAATTCCAGCATCTGTGACCAAACGGAGCTGATAAATACCTGATGGCAAAGTGGTTGCGGGAACTGACACGTCCATCTTTGCAATGGAATGCCCTGTGGCCCTTGCGTTACGTTGCTTCTGTCGTACACGATTGCGTTCGACGTACTCCGGGTGCGCTCTTCGGTATTTGCACCAGTAGTCTGGATTGCGTCGCATCCATGCCTTTTGGGCACGCGCCTGGTTATTCTGGTAGTCTGGATCAGTTTGTAATTTTTGGCGATGCCATTGCTTGCGGCGCTCGCGTTGGCAATCTGGCGCTGAACAGTATGATTGGTCCGGGACTTGAGGACGTGGTTGAAATGACTGATTGCACGCTACGCACGTCTTGTTCTCCATAGAGTTCTCCATACACAAAAGTGTGTATCGAGCGTGCGTGACGAGTCACTATGCCAGGGTTTTCGTCTTAAAGAACGCCTCCACATATTCAATGGCATGACGCTGAATTTAATCAAGACAGGAAGGTCGTGGACAGTGGGCAACAAGGTAGTGTCCAGAATTTTTCGCCCTTTTGTATTGGCGATAGCCTCGATCCGGGTTCATGCCACGCGGGTCTCGGGAGGTTGAAGTCCCACAGTAAAAGAAAATTGTGTCAGAGAAGATATTTCACTTATATTTGGGATAATTGTTCTTTGACCCATTACTCTAAGTAAACTTGGTCGATATGTCCGAAATCCACCAGTTCACGCTACACCTCGAACAAGTCGAGGATTTCGAGTTCAAGGTCCGTTTTGACTGGCCTGCCGTCCCCGACCTGCTGCTCGATGAACCCGCCCCGCTTGGCAGCCAGGGCGGCCCCAACGCCGCGCGACTGATCGCTGCCGGCGTCGCCAATTGCCTGAGCGCAAGCCTGCTGTTCTGCCTGCAGAAAAGCCACAACACGCCAGGCGGTGTCAGCGCCACGGTTACCGGCAACATCGATCGCAACGACAAGGGCCGGCTGCGCCTGGTCGGCATCGACGTGGACCTGAAACTCTCCGGCATCCCCGAGGACCGATCGCGTCTGGAGCGTTGCCTCAACCTGTTCGAGGACTTCTGCGTCGTGACCCAGGCCGTGCGCGACGGCATTCCCATCGGCGTGCGTGTGCTTGACGAAGAAGGCACGGTACTGCACCGATAAAAGCAAATTAACGGGGTCAGACTCGATTAATCCGTCAATATCACGTCAAACCAGGCGGTTGCCCTGCGCAACGCGTATGACGGAAACTCGCCGGGCTTCCCCAGGGTCGGACGCTCAACCTCCTCGATTACCAAACACCGCTCTAGGCGCGCCTAGCGGACACGGGTATGAGTTCCGCTACAAACCCGACGATGTACACCGCTGCCTGCGCTGGAGCATCCCGTACCATCCGCGCCTCGACTGGACCATGTGGTTCGCCGCCAGCGAATCCCCCTACCGCAACCCCTGGTTCGGCGACCTGCTATACCGGCTGCTGCAAGGCGCTCCCCCGGTGCTGGCGCTGCTCGCCGATAACCCGTTCCCCGGAGAGCACCCAAAGTGGGTGCGCGCTACGCTTTATCAGTACCGCTTCACCACTCCCACGGAACGGGCCGCCACGAGTGACTGTTGGGTACGCGAACGACTGGGTCCCTACGTCACACCGCTGAGCCTGGAGAGCTGGGGGTCTCGCTGAGGACCGAAGGTGCGATATGCGCTGGAAAAAGCTTGCCACTGAACATGGACACCACTTTCCAATGGAAATCTTATTGCTGCGGCCTGTAAGTGGCGAATCTGTAATTATCGCTTCAAAACGATAACTTAGACAGTTTTGTTCCTAGATGCGACCGCCCCTACCCATCCACTCGGAACCCCGTCAACCTGTCCAAGCTGCGTCCACCCGGTGCATCGTGCTTCGCGAAGGGTCCCATTAATATTCCGACTCTTCTGCATCGCTTTATGATAGTGAGCTTTGCCGGCTTAAGAAAGCAGCACCCTCAACTCCGGGGAAGTCCTCTGTTAAAGTAACCCAATCGTCAACGACGGGGGAAACGTGTCTACCCGTACAGAGCCAATCCTGACAGCCTGGAAAAGTTTTCTCCATACGTCGCTGGAGGAACAACTCGCCAGACATCGTCAATCCGGCAGCGAGGCGTCACTCATGGCGCTGTTCCATACGGTGGCGCAAACCGTGCCGGCCTATCGCGCTTTTCTCGCTGCGCACAGCATCACACCGCAGGAAATCAACAGTCTCGACGACTTCCGGTGTTTGCCCTTGATGACCAAGCAGAATTACATGCACGCCTATTCCCTGGAGGAACGCTGTCGCGACGGCGCACTCTCCCGCTGCGATATGCTGGCGGTATCCTCCGGTTCCACCGGAACGCCTATGATCTGGCCGCGCAGCGTCATTCATGAATTGGATATCGCCTATCGCTTCGAACAACTCTTTCAGGTCTTCCGCGCCGACCAGCGTCCCACGCTGGCAGTGGTGTGTTTCGCCATGGGCAGCTGGGTGGGCGGCATGTTCACCGCCGCTTGTTGCCGCCATCTCGCCGCCAAAGGCTACCCCATCACCACAGTGACCCCGGGCAATAAAAAGGATGAAATCCTCCGCGTCGTGAAAGAACTGGGACCGCACTACGCACAGACAGTGCTGCTGGGCTATCCACCCTATATAAAGGATATCATCGATAGTGGCCGCAACGAGGGCATTGTCTGGTCGCACTATCAGCCCAAACTGGTGTTCGCCGGAGAGGTGTTCAGTGAGGAGTGGCGGGAGTTGGTGTGCGAACGCATCGGCGCCACGGACCCCGCCATCTCCACCGCATCGCTGTACGGCACTGCCGACGGCGGTGTACTGGGCAATGAGACCCCGCTTAGCATCAGGATCCGGAAATTCTTCGCGGCCCGTCCCGACCTGGCCCGCGACGTTTTCGGTGAATCGCGCCTGCCCACGCTGGTGCAATACGACCCACTCAGCCGTTATCTCGAAATGCATAACGTGACCCTGGTGGTGAGCGGCGACAACGGCGTGCCGCTGGTGCGTTATCACATTGCCGATAAGGGCGGGATCGTTTCCTATGCCGAAATGATGCGTATCGTCGCCGACGCCAGTGGCGACCAGAACCGTGAAATTCTACGCGATGACGAACGCGGCGTATGGGAGCTGCCGTTCGCCTATCTGTTCGGCCGCGCCGATTTCACCGTCTCCTATTTCGGTGCCAATGTCTATCCAGAGAATATCAGCGTGGGGCTGGAGCAGGCGGCGGTACGCGACTGGGTGAGCGGCAAGTTCGTCCTGCAGGTGGTGGAAACCACCGACCGCAATGAGGCCTTGAGCTTGGTGGTAGAGTTGTTGCCAAGTGTCGGTGCAGATAAGGCAAAGAGTGATGCGATCGCCGATGCCGTTGTAATCCAGTTGCGCAGGCTCAACAGCGAATTCGCCAACTATGTCCCGGCCGAATATCAGCGACTATTGATAACACTGAAATCCCACGCTGACCCGGAGTGGTTTCCCGTGGGTGTGAAGCATCGATACACCAGAAAGAAGTGATCAATTGCGGCTTGTCCTCGCGCGAAGTATAGGCCGAATAAACGCTCTGTTCACCACACGACGGATCGTCCAAGGGTACCCTAGACACATTACCCAGTCTGATCACAGCGCAACCCGCTACAGCCGTAGGGTGGCTACAGGTGATGAGAAAGCGTCGTATTTCACCTGTCAGAGTGTCTCAAGGTAATCGACAATCTGCTCAATGACCCGCGCTCGTTCATTCTTTCCGAGTTTCGTGTTTAAAGGTGGCATTGCGGGTTCGGGACGTATTGTCTTCGGATCACTGATCAAGGATCGTAGATAGTCTCGACTCTTGCCGGTAACCAACTGCTTCATGTCCGTATCTACTTTTCTGCCACCAACACCCTGGAGGTTGTGACAGTTCAGGCAATAGGTCCTGAAGGCAGCAAACCCTGCCCGGACAGATACCGAGGCGCCCGGCGGTATCAACCGGGAATAGATCGCCTCTGAAACCAGCTCAATTTGATACACCTGATAGGGCCAACCGTAGGCGCCCTGTTTCTGCAATTCCGGATCATTTTGATTGTCCCACACCAGATAAAAGGGACACAGTGGTACGTCATGCTCATTCTGCCGGAAATTATCAATACGAAAGGGTTTTTCGTCGGCGCGGTCAAAGGTCAGGTAGGCGTCTTTTTTACGTGCCTTACTCGCCGCCACAATCCCCAGATAACCATCCAGTGTTGACAGGTGGATATCTCCGTCGAAGCCTGCCCATTCCTTCGGATAGTAATAGTCAAGCAGCGTCCGTAGCGGGATGCCGCGGTAGGTCACAAGGCATTCGTGTTCCCCGCACTTCTCGTGCGGTTCAATTACGGTGATGTCCTTGATCGTACCCCCGAGATCCTTCTTCAGCGGCACGGGCGCCAGTATCTTGGGAGCGGCCTGCACGGTTGACACAAGCAGCAGGAAGAATATCAAGACATAGCGATAGGACATACGAGCCTCCAGATAAGGGGACACGGGCACGATTCGAGGCAATTCGGAGGTAGTTAATCGAGATTCCGATCCCTGATACCTCCGCCACGGCCAAGTGTATACAATTCCAGGGAGGGTTGAGTACGGGGAAGTATTTCTATCGGATCGAAAACAGCCGATGCCGGACGAACCATGATCCCACAATACGTTTGCAATCGCCTCCCCTTGCCTGGATGAGACACCTGGATGATCAACAGGCTCACCGGGTGAGCCCAAGATGTGGTTATACTCCCTGCCGTGAGTTCGAATAAATCACGATCATTACCCTCCCTGGTTGCGTTTTACAATGACGCCAGCGTCAATCGCATCACCGACCTCTCGACTGTTACCGAGACACTGCGTACCCGCGATCTGGTGGCTGGTTATGTTGCGTTACTCGAGGCGGCACCGCGTCGGCACCTCCATGGGAAAACGTACTTCACGGGCCACACCGGCGTAACGAGCAGCGGCCACCACTCCAACCGGCGCGAGGAACATCTGGCCGTCGCCCTGCGAAACGCGTATGGCGGAAACTCACCGCTGCAGCTACCCGATAGTCGCACACTCAACCTCCTTGATTATCAAACACCGCTCAAGGCGCGCCGCGCAGACACGGGCATCGGGAAAATCGACTTGTTCGGGGTCATCGACGGCTCCCTGCCCTGCGTCATCGAACTCAAGGTGCCGACCGCAAGCGGTGGACGCAGTGACACGCCGCTCAGGGCGTTTCTGGAAGCGTTCGCCTATTGCGCGATTGTCGAGGCCAATATCGATGAACTTGCGGCCGAGGCTGCGGCAACGCTCGGATGTGAGATAACCCGGGACCGATCCGCCCTGATGGTCATGGCCCCCGAAGACTACTGGCTGAGCTACCTCCGCAAACCCAGGGCGGGCGACTGGTGGCCACCTCTGGAGCGGCTGGCCACTGACCTGGCAGTGAGCCTTAGCCTGGAGAGCCATTTCATCGCCTTGAGGGATGCACATTTCGACATGGGCCTGGCAGGTAACCCACCCCGGCTGACGGGTGCTGTCTCCCGATCAAGGTTGCAGATCTCGCTACACCCCAAGTGGATCCGGCGCGAAGCAGTACCTAGACGATACCCATGAGTCGCTACGACGCGTATCTCGGTTCTCTCATCCATCAGTTCTGGGACTATGTGGGCACTCTACCCGGCGAACTGGCGGATGAGCTGGAATCCTCCCGGCGGGATAAGAAACGGCCCCCGGTGTTCAGAAAATCAGCCGCCGCCCGCAATATCCTCATTCCACCCGCTGCGACACCGGAGCTCCAGGCAACCGTCGAGGCCACCCTGCCGGGAAAGGAACGCTATCGGTACTTTGGCAGCCTGCGCAGCTCCCAGGCCCTGGCGCAAAGTGTGTTTGGCAACCTGATCACCATGGGCAAGGCAGCCCTGCTTGAAGACCTGGAAACCGAGGAACATCCAACCGACTTCAGTCCTGTCGCATCCATCACGATGGACAACACGTCGTCAACATCTAGCGGAGATAAATCACACGATTGGAGAAACTCTCGAAGCTGGACGAACGCCGAATTCAGAACTCAGGACTAGGGCTATCTCCGAGTGCGACGACCTCGGGACCGAGTGGCTCGTGCTGGGTACAAGTGCTAAGCGCGGCGTGCGAGGTGCAAAGTGGCGGCACTCATGAGTTTACTCATCACAAACGCGTTCATGTTTCTCCCTAAGTGCCACGCCCTATCCCCGGGCACCAATTTGAACTCTGGACGACCAATCGTGGCCTGCGCACGGTGCGACCCGCACTCGTGCGCACCGCAACCACACCATTTCCTTATGTGGGGTTCAGAAGGTGACGCCGATTTGCATGCCGAGTACCGTGGCGTCGGGAATGTCCCCCGTGCCGCCGGGTTGCTTCACATACTGAACGTCCGGCTGAACATAGGCGAACTTCGTGAGCTGGACGCGATAACCCAGCTCGAAGATCCATTCGTAGTCAGGTCGGCCTTTGCCCAGTGCCTCTTGCTCGTCTGCATAGTCCTCGCTCAGCTTGCCGTAGGTAGTGCCGAAGATCAGGCGGTCCTGGCTGCGCCCAAAAAAGGGGCCAACATACTGAGCGCCGAAGCTCGTGTGCAGAGGCACCAAGGCGGCCTCCTGTTGGTCGGTGTAGGCCAGAGTGGCGAACAGGTAGAGACCTTGGCTGGAACCCGGGGACTCCGGGGTGACCTGGTGGTCGATCTGCGCGTAGTAGCGGTTGAAGGTATTCGTGACGTCATTTGAGTTGAAGTTCGGCATGTCGAAGTGGACATTGTTCATGCCGATGTTGAAATGGCCAGGTCTGTCGCCCCAGGACCAATCCCACTCCAGCTGAGTCATCACAGAGAGGCCGTCGCTTGATCGGAACGCGAAGTCGGTGCCGTGCTCATCGGGATCGAACATCCGCTCGGTGAGCTGGTAGGCACCTATCTTGACCCGGAAATCGTCGGTCGGTGCGTACTGGAAGCGAGCGCCCCATACCGCGAAGGGGTAAGAGGTCATGACCCCGTCGAGCAATACGGCCCGGATCTGGCCATTGATGCTGTTGGAAAGGTAATAGCCATAGAAGACTGAGCCCGCAAAGTCGTCGGTGGCCGTGATGCGACCGAACTTGAGCGCGTATTTTTCTTCTGCCCAGGTCTTCTCAAGACTCACGTTGTAAAGAAAATAGGTCTGCCCACCTACCAGCTGCATGACGCTGTAGATTCCGCCCACGTCTTCATCGATGCTGTGGCCGTGCCGGTCGATACCGCTGAGCTCGAAGGTCCAGCCGTCCCAGGCCAGGGCTTTGTCCAGATCGACGTTCACGCCGGTGTAAAGATCACCTGCTGCGTCCTTTCCAGAATGCCGGCCGCCGGAGACATTGCTCGCAATAATGGCATTGTAGTAACCGAAGAAATCGAAACCCTTATCTTCGAGCGCCTGGCGTTGGCCTCCCCAGTCGCCGGTCAGGTAGCGTCCTGAAACCCAGTCGTCGGCCAGAATCGGAGTGGCGGCGAATGCCACCAGAGCTGCTGATTGCATTTTGAGCAGCGTCTTATTCATGGTGCTTTCCCGTTGTGGGCGGCCAAAGAACGGGCCTCGATCGGTTGTATGCTGTCTACACCTCGCCGCCAGCCGGTATATGTGCCTGGCTTCACGATCGCGTGCCCCGGGGCACCACGGTCAAGGTCTACAGCGGCAGTTAATCCCTATTTGGCCGGCGAGAATGGCCCGCCGGTAAAACCACTAAAGGACGTACGATAGGGTTCAATGTGCCCCCCCCGACCGATCACCGGGGGATCAGCCACCCCAGCAGTTGCGCACCCCGTACGCAACGTTCCTGGACTTTACGCCCGGCGCTGGATCACCGGAGACGAGCTCCACGCCGGTGTTGAGGTACCCCGAAGGTGGCTCGCCACCCCGCGCGGCCCTGGCAAGCGCGAGGATACCTTGCCGCGCCATGTTTTCCGGGAACTGCATCGCCGTCGCGTCGATTTCACCGGGACGCACGGCGTTCTTGATCGCCTGACAGCCGCCGTCGATCGATACCAGAATGGTTTTTCCCAGATTTACCTTCGCCGCCTTGAGGGCCACAAGCGCACCGAGCGCGACCGGCTCGTTGACGGTATAGACAACATTGACATCCGGGTGCTTGGCAAGGATCTCGGCCATCCGCGCCTCTCCCAACTCCCGATTGCCCTCGGTATCGGCCATCGCAACAAGCGCGGCGTCGGTTTGCTCGATGCCGAAGCCGGCGAGGAAACCCTTATGCCGCGCTGCACCGGAGGTGATACCGGGCGCAAGGTCGAGCATCGCAATCTTCGGATCCAGTCCCAGCTCGGCAGCCTTGGCTGCTGCATACTCGCCGATGAGCCGCCCGGCGGCCTCGTTGTCGGTGGCATAGTAAGCGTCCACTGCATCCACTGGCTCGACTGGGGTGTCCACGGCGATCACAACGACACCCTTCTTGCGAGCCGCCTCGATGGCCGGTACGAGCGCGGTGGAGTTGGCAGGTGCGATGAGTATGCCCCGTGCACCCTCGGCGACCATGTTTTGCAGCGCCTTCTTCTGACTGTCTGCATCGATGTCGCTCCAACCGGTCGCCGTGAGCAGGTTGACGGCGTTATCCTCGGCGGTGTCCTCAGCCACCTCACGCAGGGTCACCCAATAAGGGTTTGCCTCCTGCTTGGTGATAAGGCCGATTGTCACCTTCTCTTCACCACCAGAACATGCCCCGAGCGCAACCACCATGCCGACCGCGAGAAGAGGTCCAAGCCACTGCCACCGGTTTGTTTCAGTGCCTGTCATGACGTTTATCCTCATTGCTCCGCTAACGCCGAATCGGCAAGCACCTGGGGGCGCTCGTTTATCATATCGTAGAGGGCGTAGGCTGCGACCAAGGAAAGGCAGATACCCGGAACGATGAACCCCATCGCCGCACCCACCTCGTCCATGACCACTCCGTGCACCATCGGTGCGAGCGCACCGCCGAGGATAGCCATGACGAGGCCGGCAGCGCCAAACTTCGCATCATCGCCGAGACCCTGTAGCGCCACCCCGTAAATCGTCGGGAACATCAGCGACAATGACGCTGAAATTGCAACGACGGCCACGAGTCCGACGATGTTGAGCGCAAACATGGCGGTGAGGCAGCACAGCACCCCAAATACGGCCATGATGAACAGCAGCCGCGTCGGCGGGACGATGCCCAACAGCCACGTCATGACGAAGCGGGATATGAGGAATATGATGAGGCTTGCCTGGAGCCACCAGCCAGCGGTCTCCGGGGAGACGCCAACCACATCCTGGGCATAGAGGATGGTGAATGTCCAGGCGCAGGTCTGGGCGGCCACATTGAAGAACTGCGCGAGTACCCCGTAGCGATAGTGCCGGTTGTACCACAGTCGCGAAGCGGTGTTGCCCGATTTCTCGGCAGGTACCGCTGCAGACCGCGACAAATCGAACTTGCTAAAGAATATGAGCAGCCAGATCACGATCAGTACGGTGGCGATTCCTAGATAGGGCTTGAGGACAAGCGCAAGGTCTGCTTCCTGACTGGCTAGCAACTCCGGGCCCGTCATAATCACCTTGCTCGCCTCGGGCGTGAGCGCGGGCAGAATGAGCACCGCACCCATGAGCACACCGAGGTTGGCGCCAATGGGGTTGAAAGCCTGGGCAAGATTGAGCCGACGGGTCGCCGTCGACTCTGTACCCATGGCAATCACAAAAGGGTTGGCGGACGTTTCGAGAATTGACAACCCTGCAGCAAGAACGAAGAGGGCGAGAAGAAACATCTCATAAGCCAACACCTGGCTCGCTGGCAGGAAAAGCAAACCACCGGTGGCAGCCAGCCCAAGCCCAACGAGCACGCCGGTTTTGTATCCGAAACGGTTGTTTATGAAAGCAGCTGGCAAAGCGAGTAGGAAATACGCGCCATAGTAAGCGAACTGGACAAGCGAAGACTGGAAGTTCGACATATCGAAAATGCCGCGGAACACACCGACGAGTACGTCGGTGAGGTTGGCCGCTGCCCCCCAAGCGGTAAAGCAGAGTACGAGTAGGATGAAGGCCGTCCGCAGATGCGGCGCCACAATCCCATCGGAACTCGTGGAGTTGTGTCTCATAGCCTATCCTCATTCACCCTTTAGCTTTATCGATTAACGGGTTCCGGTGCATCAACCGGTGCGTGCTCAGGCTGTTCCCACAGACCTCTACGTAGAGTTCACGTTTCCTTTCGGCAAGTCTTATGACGTCGGGAAGCGGCGCGACTATTCTCAACACCTAGTTTCAAAGGTTGAGGATAGCTCATACGCCAGTTACTTTCACATTCAGTGGCGCCCGTTAGTGGATGTAGTGGTAAGATTCTCCAAGGTGCGCAATGTGCTGGAGATCCTGGAGGTCTATGACAGGAAAGCCGGCAAACCCGGGGCCGAGTACAAGGCACGGCATATTCTCGTCAAGACGCGGGAAGAGGCCGAAGAGTTCATCCATGAACTCGACAAGGGCGGCGACTTCAACGCCCTGGCCTAGGAGAAGTCAGCCGATACCTCGGCATCGGAAGGCGGCGACAACACCGACTGGTTCTCCACCGCACAGGTGGTTCAGCCGTTCGCCGACGCCTTCATCAGGCTGAACAAGGGCAGCTATACCGAAGAGCCGTTGCAGACCCAGTTCGGCCGGCACGTGCTCCTGCTCGATGACATGCGGGGATCGCACACCTCTCCCTCGATACCGAGTTGGCTTGGCTTTGTGAGGCACTCAATGCTAAATACGGATTCGGTCAAGAATGCCGGGGGTAGTTAAGCAAACATCCCCATCATGTGACCATAGACGAGTAGACGTTTAGTTTGGTAAAACCGATAGCGGTACCTGGTTTCACATTACAATCGCTTCAGCTTTACTCTAAGAATCCATGTGCTCCAAAAGGGGCTTCGATTAATTCTGGATGAGAGTTACAGTAATCGGTAACAATCTTTTCTACCGCTTCAAGATCTCTGTCAAGATCTCTGTAAAGCCTGCCTATGCACCGCACCATCTCACCTTGAACAGTTTCCGCTTCTCCGGAAGAGGGCACCAGCTTGTCCCATAATTGATAGTATGTTTTACCAGTCATTTGTCTTCCAGTAGTTGCAAGTTTTTGTCTTTATTCCCACAGAGCTTTTCGAGCTATCAGATGGGACTCACAACCCCATTGATAGTCTCTATAGCCGGCTATCGTACCAATGCGGGGCATTCGTTCGATTTATTTGACAATCCTGATCTCGACTCTTGCGATCCCCTCGTCAAGGCTGGAAATTTGAGAAAAGGCCGCTCTAGATAAATCAATTATTCTTCCTTTTACAAAAGGGCCCCGGTCATTGATTCTGACCTTAACGGTTTTGCCATTGCGTACATTCTTGACCACGACATTGGTTCCGAACGGCAAGGTCCTGTGCGCCGCGGTCAGTGAATGCAGGTTAAAACGCTCGCCGCTGGCTGTCTTTTTGTTCTGAAATCCCTTGCCGTAATAGGTTGCTACCCCCCTTTGATAATAGGGTGCGGCCTTTGTCTCTTTATGTGTTGCTATTTCATGCCTTGCTATGCTGTGACTTGCGATTTCACGATCGGGTTTGTAACTCGTCGGTCCTGCGCAGCCATGCAGAAATATCAGAGATGCACAAAATGCAGCACTCGCCATGTTGGCGAGTAAATAATTGCCAGACTCCCTGAAATATCGTCTAGCCATGGCTACCGAAAAACGCTTGTGGTTTCCGGCTGGAGGCGGAAGCGCCTCTTACCCGCGCACGAGCCAGGCACCCCTGGGTACATGATGTCGGAGCTCCCGGCAGTTCCCCAGCGGTGGCTGAAGACCGGGTGGTGTGCCCGGGTACCAGATACGGCATGCCCCCGGCGGTGGTAAATGTCCTGGCGTAATTCCTGGCGGCGCATGATAGTGAGACAGCTCGTACCTCACGTCATAAAGCTCGTCGTCTTCATAATCTCGATGCCAGGTTGTGACTTGATCTCTTGAGCCGTGCCCATCGTGATCGGTAGCGATCGCTGTGCCGACGGCGCCTCCGATCGCGCCACCCACGATCGCACCGTCCCGGCCACCGAGTTTATTGCCGATTGCTGCAACCGCCGCTCCGCCAATACCGCCGCCAATCGCCGCGTCAACCGTAGAGTTGTCTGCTTGGGCCACCATAGCGGCCAGGGAAAGTGCCAGCACAAGATATTGAATTTTCATGGGGCATCTCGTCCAAAGTCACGGTTACGAGTTACATAGTCGTCAATCGGACCTTGGGATTTAGTGACTGGAGTCACGATTCGGCTCCGGAACCAGTGGATTCTCTGTCCTGCCTGCCCCCGGCCGGTCGCTGGAAGGCCCATGAAGCTATTACCTCGACCAGGCTCGCCCTGGTCTTTTTCTATCCACTACCACACAAGGAAACTCGCTATGATTGACGAAATCATCGGCTCATCCGGAAACCCACCGGGTATAGAATGTCACCAAATGAGTGGATCGATGCTATGACTCACGCCGACGAGTCGGCCCGCGTCGCCCTGGTGACAGGGGCGACCGGGGCCATCGGGGGCGCGATCGCCCGACGACTGGCCGCCACACCGGGTTTCAGGGTGGTGTTGGTGGCGCGCGATCCGCACAAGGGTGCTGCCGCGGTAGAAACGCTGCGACGGGGCACCGGCAACCCCGATATTGACTGCGAGTGCGCGGATCTCTCGCTGCGGGCCGACATCCGGGCCCTGGCGCAGCGCTGGCAGGGGCCGCTGCACGTGCTGGTCAATGACGCCGCCGAGACCCCCCGAGACCGTCAGGTCACCGCGGAGGGTGTGGAGCGCCAGTTCGCCACCAACGTGCTTGGCTACTTCCGCCTGATCGAGGCGCTGGCACCGGCGCTAGAGGCCGCTGCTCCTTCCCGGGTGGTGAATGTAGCCAGCTACTGGGCCGGGGGTCTCGATCTCGACGACCTGGAATTCGTGCGTCGCCGCTACGACAACGACAGCGCCTACCGGCAGTCCAAGCAGGCCGACCGCATGCTGAGCGTAGCCTTCGCCGAACGCCTGGCGCCGCACGGGGTGAGCGTCAACGCCTGCCATCCCGGCGACGTGCGCTCCCGGCTCGCTTCCAACCTGGGCTTCGGCGGCCACGAGACCCCGGACCAGGGGGCTCGCACCCCGGCCTGGCTGGCCACCGAGGAAACCGGTGGAACGGTCACGGGCAAGTACTTCGAGCACCGGCGTGAGACCCCCTGCCGCTTCGCAGCGGACCGGGCCGCCGTCGAGGCGCTGTACGCGGCCTGCGCGGAATACGGTTGAGCCCGCTTCAGTTTCAAAAAAGTCTGCGCTTACCCGCTGCAGTTGAAATCCCCGACGGCCTGTGCGAAGCCAAAGCCGTCGCCGGCCTCTTCTTCAACTTCACGCTCGTGGCGTCCTGCGTCCAGAGATAGTCCGGGTCTGCCGACAGGTCATGACCGTCGTCTGCGGCATACGGGACGCTCACCGCACCGGCTCCGTTAGGCTATCATACCGTCATGAGCGTACAGCCCGTCCTGCGAATGGGTGACCCGGTGTTGCGCCGAGTCGCCGCCCCCGTAGAGCATTTCGACACACCTGAACTCAAGCGACTGATTGCCGACATGACGGATACCATGAACGCCTGTGACGGTGCGGGACTGGCGGCGATCCAGATCGGCGTGTTGCAACGCGTGGTGATATTCGGCGTGGAGCACAATCCACGTTATCCGGATGCCGTTCCGGTGCCGTTCACGGTGCTGATCAATCCCGTGATCACCCCGCTGGACGAGGGGCGTGAGGAGGACTGGGAAGGGTGTCTGAGTGT
>JBAVKA010000606.1:0-2313 GCA_049688075.1 Gammaproteobacteria bacterium | reverse complement strand
CATTGGCGCGCAGGCCACGGATGCGCTCCCGCCAGTTGCCACTGGCGTCGAGGACGTGGAGGAAGTGCGTCGGATGCGCGCAGTTGATCATGTAGTAGGCGGCATAGCCGCCGGTCTCGGCATCGGTTCGATCAATGGCCTCGCCCAGTCCCTCGCCCGAGGGCAAGTACCCATCGGTCTCGACGGTGAAGGAGATGGCCACCGGCATGGCGGCGGCGCGCGCCGCCTGCACGATGCCAATGGCCTCCTCGACGTAATTGATGGTGAAGGCGGAAACCAGATCGGCGTCGGTCTGCGCGAAGGTCTCGATCTGCCGGGCATGGTAGGATCGTGCCTCGGCCGCCGTCATGCGTGCCTCCACCCGGTAGCCGTCTCCCCGCGGTCCCAGGTTGCCGCTGATGACCATGGGCGCGGTCGGGTCCTCCGCGGCAGCGCGGATTTCCAGC
Source organism: Gammaproteobacteria bacterium (assembly GCA_049688075.1). Taxonomy (GTDB): domain Bacteria; phylum Pseudomonadota; class Gammaproteobacteria; order UBA9214; family UBA9214; genus CAVQCA01. The sequence goes on along the minus strand of JBAVKA010000606.1, from coordinate 1,867 downwards.
ATGAGGCCGATCGCCCTGCGGTTGACGTCGGTGAGGGTATCCGCGTCGTAACCCAGCCTTGCCCCCCAGTCTGGATTGGCACGCCAGGTCGGTGCCTCCAGCACGACACCGACGTCCCACGCATGTGCAATTGCCACGTAGCGGTCGTAGTAGCGGCGCAGGGTGGCACTGCCCGCTTCATTCCTGAGCAAGTCGAAGGCGGCGAAATAGGGCAGGTCGATCCCATCATGGAATACGAGGGTGGTCTCCAGACCACCGTCGGTGAGAAACAGCTGGTCGTCCAGCTGTGGCAGGTGTCTACGGTATTTACTCATGGCTTTATCTCCTTAAACTGGTTTACGGGATCCATGCCAGTAAGGTACACCTCCCCGGCTGTGCAGACTAAAGCCGTTCATGCAACGAAACGGACGAATCGGCCATGACCCAAATACCTGTTGATATCGCCATCCTAGTGTTCCCCGAAACCAATGCCTCGGTTATATACGGCCTGTACGACCTTTTCAGGTCGGCAGGGCGAGACTGGGGTGTCATCATCGAGGGCCGGCCCAGGCCGGAACTCATCCGGCCATTGCTGGTGGCCCGCTGCAAGCAACCGTTCGAGGTTAACAACGGCGTATGGATTACACCGCACGCCACACTGCAAGAGTGCCCGCCGATCGACATCATCTGCGTACCCGAGGTCAATCTGCCACCGGACGAACCCCTTGCAGAACGCTACCGTGAGGAAATCGATTGGCTAAGGCAGCGCCATGGGCAGGGTGCGATGCTGGCCGCCGCCTGTTCGGGTGCCATGCTGTTTGCCGAGACAGGCCTGCTGGACGGACAGGCGGCAACCACGCACTGGGCCTGGTGTGATGTTCTGCGGCGTCGATTCCCCGCTGTCCAGGTGCACGAGCAGTGCGCTCTGGTGGTCAGCGGTGAAGGCCAGCGCCTGATCATGGCCGGCGGCGGTACGTCCTGGCTTGATCTCGCGCTCTACCTGATCGCGCGCAGCGCTGGTATCGAGGCGGCCATGCAGGTCGCGCGCATCAGCCTGATCGACTGGCACCAGGTCGGACAGCAGCCCTTCGCTCGGCTGGCGCGCACGCGGCAGGTGGAGGACGCCGTCATCGCACACTGCCAGAGCTGGATCGCGGAGCACTATCAGATGCCGAATCCGGTAAGCAGCATGGTGCGCCTGTCCGGGCTGGCCGAACGTACCTTTAAGCGCCGCTTCCATCAGGCGACCGGCATGCCGCCGCTCGAGTACGTGCACGCCCTGCGACTCGAGGAAGCCAAGCAAATGCTGGAATCAGGTGACCTTCCCATTGAGGCGATTGCCAACGAGGTCGGCTACGAGGATGCCGGTTATTTCAGCCGCCTGTTCCGGCGCAAGGTCAATCTAACTCCCGCACAATACCGCAAGCGCTTCGGTGCCTTGCGCAGGACATTGACCTCGGGTGAAGTTGCCGGATGAAGCTACCGGCACGGGTCGGCCTAAGAAGTAAGACGCATCGATACGGCGCACTATCGTCCGGCGGCAATTCGGAGCGACGTCGTGTTCAGTGACAGATCGACGTCTTCCTGGTGACACTGAGGTGTCCTTCCCGAAAATACGTACTGTCTGATATCCTTGAAATTTTTCAGGCGCGAAGTCAATCTGGTTTCCTCCGTCATCGTTGCTGCCGAAGAGGATCCAGAGCCATGAAGCCCATAGTCTGTGCGCTGTAACTGCTTGTGTTTACCGTGGTCCGGTCACGGCTCTCCCTGCAGCTTGAGATTGTGGCACTGCGACATCAACTTGCTGTCTATCAGAGAACAACTAAACGCCCGCAGATTAGCTCCGGAGACCGTATTCTCTGGTCGTGGCTCGCGCGCCGCTGGTCGG
>JBAVKA010000605.1:0-1690 GCA_049688075.1 Gammaproteobacteria bacterium | reverse complement strand
GATTAGAGCTACCAACAACAGGTTGAAAAACATAAAATATACGCGAGTGAACCATCAGCCATACACAAGGAAAATCATCAAATGACAAACCCGGAGGTCATTTGAATTACCTGATAGGCGCATCAATGGAATTGATCGTATTGCGGGACGATTCCAACGGTTCCAAACCCGATTTAAAGCCCACTTCTGCAGCACGACACGGTCGGTATTTCCTACCGCCACACACTATCTCAACGGTCTGATGCAAGCGCACCGAAAGAACATGGAACGCATGGAAGAGATGGTTGCCGGCGCCGATGAGCAACGCCTCCAGCACCTGCTCACCGAGTCTCCGTGGGATCATCATGCGGTTCTCGATCAGGTGGCCCAGGAAGCCGATCGGTGGCTGGGTGGAACAGAGGATAGTTGTCTGTTGATCGATGAGAGTGGCTTTGCCAAGAAAGGCCAGCATTCCGTGGGAGTGAAACGCCAGTGGTGTGGACGCCAAGGCAAGGTAGATAACTGCCAGGTGGGTGTTTTTGCCGCCTTGGGCAAAGGCCATCTTTCGACGCTGATTGATGATCGCCTGTATCTTCCGAAAGAATGGGCCTCGAACCCGGCGCGTTGTGGTAAGGCGGGCATTCCGCAAGCCGCGCGTGTGTACCGGAGCAAGTCTGAACTGGCCCTGGAGATGGTGCGTCATCAACGGGCGCTTGGACTGCGCTTCGCCTGGGTGGGTGCCGATGGGGGTTACGGTAAGGAACCGGCTTTTCTCCGGGGATTGGAGGGGATGGGTGAGATCTTTGTGGTAGACATACACAAGGATCAACACCTCTATCTGGAAGACCCGCGTCCGGCGATACCCGAGATGGGCACGGCACGTGGACGCCCGCGCAGCCTCCGGCACGCCCAGACTGCCAGTAGCCGTGTTGATCAGTGGGTCAGTGAGCAGCCGGAGACAGACTGGCAACGGGTTACGCTACGCGATAGCAGTAAAGGCAAACTGCGCGTAGAGATCCTGCACCGCCGGGTTTGGCTATGGGACGGAAAAGAGGCGCAGGCGCATCACTGGCATTTGATCGTACGACGTGAACTGGATTCACCGCAGACGCTCAAATACACCGTGTCGAATGCGCCGGCAGCGATAGCGGCACAGCGTCTTGCCCTGATGCAGGCACAGCGTTTCTGGATAGAGCGTTCGTTACAGGATGGCAAGAGTGAATCGGGTCTGGCGGATTATCAGGCGCGTAAATGGCGCTCCTGGCATCACCACATGGCCTTGGTGTTTTTGGCGATGTTATTCATGCTGGAAGAGCGGATCCTGCAAAAAGATACACTCCCACTGCTCAGTTGCTCTGACATTGAATCGCTGCTGCGCAGCTTCTTGCCGCGCCGGGATGTGCAGCAGGATGAAGTCCTCCGGCAAATGGAAAAACGACACCGTAAACGACAAGCCGCCATCGATTCGCAATACCAAAAACAGACACGGGTACAGCGGGTTGGCGGTTAATGGAATCTGACAAAGTAGAATTAGGCAGAAGCCGGTTAAATACTTCATGGGCAAAAAGCCATTGGACCGGCCACCCTGATTGTCGAGCGGATTGGGGATGCAGATGACACCCACTGGTGTATCAATGGGCCAGATTCAGAGGAATTCAGGTTTGCCGACCAGGTATCCCTGTACCCCGTCGACATTAAGTAAACGGATCGC
>JBAVKA010000604.1:0-4736 GCA_049688075.1 Gammaproteobacteria bacterium | reverse complement strand
AATCTGGCTCTGTCGGGTTTTCCGGCCTTGCCTTGTTCCCGGGCAGGAATGTTTGGGGGGTAAATAGTTAAAGAACATTCAAGGATCCTCGGCAAGATAACGTCAGTGTGTTGTACAAGGGCTTTGCTATGTAACCAGGTTCGCAGGATATAGAGCGACATACTGAATGAATAAATCTGAAAGGTTTCGAATTCATTCCTAAAGGGTATAACGAAGAGATTAATAGAATGCGAATGAGCATATCGATCGCCACGACCGCCATGGACCGAGAAGACATTTTCCGCTTGCGGCACGATGTTTATGCCGAAGAACTCGAGCAATACGAATCGCGTCCGGATGGAGTCTTGCCTGATTCAACGGATATCAGGGGCTCTTATATCATTACTTACGTAGACAAAACACTGGCCGGCTTTGTAGGCATTACACCACCAAGTAGTCCACGTTATTCGATTGACAAATATTTTACACGCGATGGAATTCCGATAACGTTTAACAACCGTTTATACGAAATTCGTGCGCTAACTGTAAGACGCCCATACAGGGGTTCCCATATCGCCGGTTGCTTGATGTACGCAGCATTCCGCTGGATTCAGGCGCGCGGTGGTGAGTACATTATGTCAATGGGACGTCGCGATGTCGTTGACATGTATCTACGGCTTGGCCTTAATCTAATCGGTCAGTCGGTGAAATGTGGCGCTATAACATACGATCTACTTGTCGCTGAAGTACATGCAATTTCATCGAGACTGAAACAGTTTCGTTCTGAGCTAGACCGCATGGAAGGGCGAGTTAATTGGCAACTTGGGATCACATTTCGACATCCTGCGGAATGCTATCATGGAGGCGCATTTTTTGACTCGATCGGCGACCAGTTTGATGACCTGAACAAGCGAAAAAGTATCATCAATGCAGATGTCCTTGATGCCTGGTATCCACCGGCGCCGGCGGCTCAGCGGGCCTTGCGGGAACATTTGCCATGGATAATGCGCACATCACCACCGACACGAGCTAATGGGCTGGAAAAAACAATCGCCAATACCCGCAATGTTGAGGATGATTGCATCCTTGCTGGAGCAGGTTCGTCCGCTCTGATTTTCCTTGCTTTTCGTCACTGGTTAAATCCGATGTCCAGGGTTCTGGTCTTGGACCCCACGTATGGCGAATATACGCATGTGCTCCATGAAATTATCTCCTGCAAGATTGAACGCTTTTTACTACATCGGAGTAATGGTTACCGCGTAGACCTGGAATTGCTAAGAAAGAAACTCTCGGAGGGCTTTGACCTTTTTGTGTGGGTTAATCCGAACAGTCCAACGGGTGTACACGTGCCGAAATCAGACGTAGAAGCCGTGTTAAAAGAATCATCTGGATGCGAGCGGGTATGGATTGACGAGACATATGTTGATTATGTAGGGATTGAACACTCCCTTGAGAAATTTGCAGCAAAAAGCGAAAACGTATTGGTTTGTAAGTCGCTATCCAAGGTCTACGCACTCAGTGGCTTGCGTGTTGCCTATCTTTGTGCCTCACCCCACCAGCTCGAAAGCCTTAGAGTTATAACCCCGCCCTGGTCGGTTAGCCTTCCAGCGCAAATTTGTGCAACGCATGCTTTAAAGTCACATGACTACTACGGGATGCGGTATCGGGAAACACATAATCTACGTACGGAATTGATTGCTGGGCTGTGTCATATCGGCATTTCAGAAATCATACCAGGGTGTGCGAACTACGTGATGTTTCACTTACCCATGGAATGTGATAATGCTCGTTCCATCGTGAAAAAGTGTAGAGCACATGGACTCTATCTTCGTGACGCAGCCGGGATGGGTTCAACAGTAGGAAGTCGAGCTATACGGATTGCTGTGAAGGATGCAGGGACAAATCAGCGCATGCTGAAGGTGCTCGAAAACGTTCTTGCGCTGCGAGCCTCCCCATGAAACATAACTCCTACATGCATCCTCGCATGCCATAGTTAGAGGCCGTATATACAGGTGAGCAGTCGTATCGTATCGCCAAAGAACGGAGTGCTTGCAAACCGGGGAGGAGTCCATAAACGGATGTTCAGGCAGATAATATCCGACGGTACCTGATGAACTGCGCAAATGTTGGATACTAACAAACATTCGATTTATCTATGCTGTTTTACATCCAACTGATTTTCGATGTTGGACCGGGCAGGAGACCCTAGGCATAGCAGTGCCAAAACGATAATTAATCATTTTTTTTGATAGCGAGTACGCTGAGATATGTCACTGTATCGCCATGGCACGGATAAAGCAGCTGCGAATGGTCCACACCCGGATAAACTGTAAATCCAGACCAGTTGACTTGTGTGACCCAGTGACAACTAGGTTTTCTATTCAAATCTGATAGATAACCATCATCATGGATCAACCGTTGGTCAACGACAACAGAATCCTGCGTTCCCGTTCCGGTTAGCACTCGGAGCAATTCCCGCTACCGCTTCTAGCCGCATGAATTCCGCACCTTGCGCAGAATGGCACAGGATATGCTTATAATCGTGATGTCAAGACGACGATGAGCAATGAATACAGGAATTATTTTCAATGGACATGAAACCTATCAACATACTCTGCGGTCGAATCGGAGGAACCGGCAATACGCTGGTCTGGTCCTTGTACTGGTGCCTTACCTGTTGCATGGCCTGATACGACTGATGTTCCGTTCTAAAGCACAACGAGCCCCGGCAACTTCGTTACTGGAGCAGGCGATATCCAGAGCCCAGGCGGAGACGATCAAGAGTCTTGTCGTACAGGGTGTAGATATCAATGCCAGAAATATCCGCGGCTATATGCCGTTACATCTGGCCGCAGCGAAGGGCAACAGCGAGGTTGTACAACTTCTGCTGATGAATGGCGCCGAGGTGGATGCAGTCGCAAACGGCTCGGGCTGCACACCCTTGCACTATGCCGCCAGCCTCGGCCATGTAGAGTTGTGTGAGTTGCTTGTCCGTTATGGTGCGGACACCGATGCACAGACTGCCAGGCTTGAAACCCCCCTGCATCTGGCCATTGCCAGGGGACACGCCGGAGTGGTGGCACTGCTGCTGAAATACCAGGCAAGACTCAATATCAGGGACAAGAACGGCATGACGCCGCTCCAGCAGGCGGAAACCATAAAAAAAAGTGAGATCGTCACGCTTATCAAGCAGCACCTCAACGAAATATGGACCTATCTGCTGACATCGCGTTGATGACTTGAGTTGTCTAGATTCCAATGCAGCTGCACCCGATAGGCAACCGCATGTTGAAAGGTTCTTTCGATGGATGAGGTGGACTATGGATAGGGAAAGTAAGAGAGCCATGCGCAGTGGTTATTTGCCTCCATGGGAGGCCTATCACAGAGCGCTGTGTGATGCTCAAGCCGCCCGAGGCCATTTTCTGCGGAAGGGGTTTTTCGCAACCACAAAGTCACTGAAAAATCGCATCTGTTCTCAAGCGCGGGAATGGAATATCCGACTTTGTCCGCTGTGCTGCTAGATTGCGGAACGGCTGAGATTCCTCATGAATCTGTATATCCCGGCATAAGCGTGTCATGTCCCCGGTTACCTGAAAAACTGGAAATCTGACGGTCGTATCAGACCAGATGCCGGTCGAGTTTGGCTTTCAGGAATCCTGAATTTCAAATTTTCGCCCTCTGCACATGAAAATCTGAATAGACAGGAAACCTGATTTTATCACTGGGCCGGGATATCGTTCGACAAATGTTCACGAGTTCGCTCCGCCTGTTATCCGTGGTGGGCGGGTCTGATGGCTGGCTAGGCAAATCCTAAATGACTGGCACCCGAATCCGGACATATCAGAAGCAATATTTTTGCTATTCGCCGAAGTATTTCGGAAGGATAGCCTTCAAATTATTAATGTCATGTATCGGCTGTCGGCGATCGGGTATCTGCCTGCGATCTTCAAGGACCAATACGCCGTTACTATCCACCAAGGGGAATTCGGCGGGCAGATCAAAACGACGTGATCCTTTCTGCCTGGTAATGAAGCTCACGTTGAACTCGCTTTCATTTTTCCAGCCACTTCGATCAGTTCAAGCAGACTGGGGACAATTGGTTGGAGAGCGGTCGGAATCGGTCCTGCGATATCTCCCCCTGTCAGTGCGTCAATCATTGGAGTTCCTCGATATGCCGAATGACTTTTGATATTACTCAAATAAGACGCTATTCCCTATCCGGGAATATACGTACATGGTTTCCAGAGACTGGTCTGACAGACCCCTTCGCACACCGTGCCAGGCTCGTGGCATGGATATGAGCCGGATGAACCGCCGGGAAATCGAGGCTATTTTGTGTCAGTTGGCAGAGTGGAAGCGCGAGGAAATGGAACTGATTATGCGGGAGCGGTATGAGGCGGAGCGAGTAGTGCGGTTGCACTGGATTGGCCCGAAGGGCCCGTCTCATTGAGCATCCCGAGCCGGCCCGCCCCCTATGGCTCACACCAAGGGACTCCGATCCCTCGGTCCGAAAGTCATGACGCTATGATTTCAGAGGGAGATGGTGGGTTTGAACCTGGGACCAGGGTAACTTCTTGGTGGCTATACTTCAACCATTCACCTGTTCACACGGTGAAACCCGGGTCAAGGTTCACTACAAATCAATGCAAAGTGCGCCATCAACCGTTATTTGCTTTGCGTAACAGATAATAACCAATCAATCCGGCGCTGATGACAAAAACCGTCCGCTCAACACCGGAGGATTTGCGGTGTTTAAT
>JBAVKA010000603.1:0-2736 GCA_049688075.1 Gammaproteobacteria bacterium | reverse complement strand
CGAATGTCCGGCGTGTACGCCGCTGGACGCCATCATCGAGCTGGCACGAGGACTCGGGCGTGCGGTAAGCGATTCATATAACACAGGCTTTTCGAATCATTACCAATCTGTTTTGTTGTGTGCTCCTTGATCATTGGAGACAAAACATGTCCGACACAAACAGAAAGAACCGAACGGCAGGGGATTGGGCGCAGTTGATTGAAGAGTTCACAGCCTCGGGCTTCACCCAATCGGCGTTCTGTGAACAGCATGGCATCAACTATCACACGTTCCGACATCGCTATCAGCGCAGTCCTTTATTCCGCGGCAAGCGCCGCGGCGCACCGACAGAGTCCTTCACGGAAGTATCGCTACGCACACCTGAACCAACTTTATCCGATCGATGGCGGGTGCGCTTCGGCGAGCTGTGTATCGAATGTCCGGCGTGTACGCCGCTGGACGCCATCATCGAGCTGGCACGAGGACTCGGGCGTGCGTTGTGAACGTTGGCGTCCCGAACGGATCTTTGTCTACCGTCACCCGGTGGATATGCGTAAGCAGATTGACGGACTTGCCGCACTGGTTGCGACTGAACTAGGCCGCAACCCCGCTGATCGTTCGATGTATGTTTTTTGCAATCGGGGGCGCGACAAACTCAAGCTATTGATCTGGCACCTCAACGGTTACTGGCTGTTGTACAAGCGGGTTGAGAAGCAGCGTTTTCAATGGCCGGACTGGTTCGACGCTGACACGCTGAGGCTGACAGCGCAGCAACTCGACTACCTGCTCGACGGTTACAACCTCAACGGCATGCGCCCGCACAAAAGGTTCTCGTTTGCGCACAGGCTGTAATCGCCAGCGATTGCGTTGTCGATAGGCAGCGTTAGCCACTGACATCGGCATGAATGCCCGCTATACTGCTGGCCCATGGATGGGCTACCCTCCCAACTCCCCGATGATCCCACCGTACTGAAAGCATTGCTGCAGCAACAGCAGCGCACCCTCGAACAGCAACGTAAAGACCTTGATCGCAAGCAACAACTGGCCGATCGGCGCCAGCAGCAGATCGAGCGACTGGAAGAACGTCTGCGCCGCCTGCTGACGCATCGGTTCGGGCGACGCTCTGAGAAGAACCCGGATCAGTTTCAGCTGTTCAACGAAGCGGAATTGTTGGCGGACCTGTCACCGGAGCCGCCGGCCGATGCGATCGACATACCGGCGCACAAACGCCGGCGCAAGAAACGCCCCCACGCGCTGCCAGCCGATTTGCCCCGGGTCGAGGTCGTCTACGAGCTCGATGCCGAGGAGCTGCACTGTCAGTGCGGCGAGGCACTCACACGCATCGGTGAGGAGGTGCTTGAGCAACTGGCGGTCATTCCGCAACAGTATTACGTCATCCGCCATGTTCGGCCAACATACGCCTGTGCGTGCAAGCAGTGTATCCGTACCGCTCGCATGCCGGCACAGCCCCTGCCGGCCAGTCAGGCCAGTGCCCAGCTCCTCGGGCAGGTGATGGTCAACAAGTATGCCGATGGCCTGCCCTTGTATCGTCAGGAGAAGATGGCCGCCCGCGAGGGTCTGGACCTGCCGCGGGCCAAGCTGGCCCGCTGGCTGATCGACGGTAGCAAGGTCTTGCAGCCGCTGATCAACCGGCTGACCGACACTTTTTTCGACTATGACATCGCCATGAGTGATGATACCGGCATCCGGGTGCTCAAGGAGGACGGCCGGGCGGCCATCAGCCAAAGTGCCTTATGGATCCGCCGGGGCGGCCCGCCGGACAAACCGGTGGTGCTGGTGGATTATGCGCCGTCGAAATCCGGCGATACCGCCTATGGCTTATTGTCTGAATTTCGGGGAACGCTGGTGTGTGACGGTGCCGCCAACTTCAATGAAGCGGTCAGGCGCAACGAGCTGCGTGTGGCGCTGTGTAATGACCATGCCCGGCGCCGTTTCCACCAGGTCTGTATCGGATTGGACAAAGACAAGGCAGCCGGTTCGATCGCCGGGCAGGGCCTGCATTGGTACAAACAGCTGTACGCCCTCGAGCGCGACATCAAAGACCTGTCCGCCGCAGACAAGTATGAACGGCGCCAGGCGCAGGCGGTGCCCCACTGGGAACAATTTCTGGCCTGGGCGCGCCAGAGGCAAGCCGAAGGCGTGGCGCATGCTGGCACACGTGATGCGTTGTCGTACCTGATCAACCACGCCGAGGCACTGCAGCGTTATTGTGATGACGGTCGGTTACCCATCTCCAATATCCAATCTGAACACGTCGCCAAGACCATCGCCATCGCTCGGAAGAACTTCCTGTTCGCCGATACCACCGCTGGCGCACGTGCCAGTGGACGTATCTTCAGCCTGATTGAAACCGCACGGGCCAACGGTCATCACCCACAACGTTATCTCAGCGTCGTGCTCACCGAACTGCCCAACGTCACCGACGTCGCGCAGGTCGAGGACTTACTGCCCTGGAATTTGAAACCCGATCAAGTCACCGAGCGATACGCCGCTTTTCCTGCTCCATAGCGCACAACATACGCCCCGTCTGAAATCAAGCCTGTACGCATAGAGCGCTTACAATAGGCCCGTATAAATAGAGACGAGGACATGCCTATAGCCGTATGTCGGAGAGGGGGGGCCGGTCTAACTAACCCTTGCCTCGGTCGCCCTCGCTCCGCCGCTGGCCTATTTGTACGCCGGGCAAAGAATGCGACTCTGAATCCGCTGGTGACTTAATGGTGACTTAATTTTCAT
>JBAVKA010000602.1:0-1761 GCA_049688075.1 Gammaproteobacteria bacterium | reverse complement strand
ATCCCGCGCAGGCCATGCAGCATGCCAGTTCCCAGATCATAGCGGAGCAGGGACGCATGATGGCCATACCACGGCGTTTTTCACTGCCGATGCGCGAGATCTGGATGTTGCAGCTGCGGCTGGAACTTGCCGGGGGCAGACGCAGTCAGCGTGTGCTGAGTCATCCCCGTTTCCGCGCGGCCTATGATTTTCTGCTGCTGCGTGGTGAGGCCGGCGAGGTCTCTAACGAGACCTGCCAGTGGTGGACCGGATTTCAGGAGACGCACCCGAAGCAGCAGGTACAGGATTCCGTCCCGCCGGTACCTCGCAAACGCCGGCGTCGTAACCGGCCCCGGCGCGCACGCAGGGGAGAGGAAGCATGAGGCTGATGGCCTACATCGGTATCGGCAGCAACCTGGATAATCCGGTGGTGCAGGTGCAGGAAGCCATTGAGGAGCTCGGGGCCATCCCCGATTCGATACTCATCGCCCGCTCCAGTCTCTACAGCAGCAAACCCATGGGCGCGCCTGGCCAGCCGGACTATGTCAATGCTGTGGCCGCCATCGATACCGTGCTTTCGCCGCAGGCATTGCTGCAGGTGCTTCAGGCTATCGAACGGCGGCAGTGCCGCGAGCGCACGGGTGAGAAATGGGGCCCGCGGGTACTGGATCTGGATCTGTTGCTCTATGGCGGTCGGCTGATCGATACCGCAGACCTTACAGTCCCGCATCCCGGTCTGCATGAACGCGATTTCGTCCTCGTGCCCCTGGGGGAAATCGCCGGCGATATCAACATCCCCGGCCGCGGCAGGTTGAGCGCGTTCATCTCCCGGTGCGAGAATCATGGACTGAGAAAGCTGGTTGCCGTTTGATGACGCTGGAACGTCCCGCTTATATCGTCGTCGAGGGGCCGATCGGCGTCGGCAAGACCAGCCTCGCGCGACGACTGGCGAGTACTTTCGAGTCCGACCTGCTGCTCGAGGGCGCCGGGGAAAATCCCTTTCTGGAACGTTTTTACGAGGATCCGCGTTCCGGCGCTCTTCCTGCACAGTTGTTTTTTCTGTTCCAGCGCGCGCGCCAGCTGCAGGCCATGCGCCAGAGCGACATGTTCCAGCCAGTGCGGGTCGCCGACTTTCTGATGGAGAAGGACCGTCTGTTCGCCGAACTGACGCTGGATGCCGAAGAGCTGAAGCTCTACGAACAGGTGTACAGTTACCTCGTGGTGGATGCGCCGGTGCCCGACCTGGTCATTTACCTGCAGGCCCCGGAAGATGTGCTGCTGAAGCGGATCGCGCGGCGGGGTATCGCCTACGAACGCAGGATCGATGCCGCTTACCTGCGACGCCTCTCCGAGGCCTATTCCCGCCTGTTTCTCTATTACGAGGCCGCTCCGCTGCTGATCGTGAATGCGGCGCATATCGACCTGGTGGACAACGATGAGGACTATCAGGCGCTGGTCGAGCAGGTCCAGGCCAGCCGCAGCGGACGGCATTACTTCAACCCCTCGGTCGCCACGATCTGACTCGCCGTGAGTGCCGAAATTAACCGCCCCCGCGTGAGCATTGCCACCCTGCAGCGTATGAAGGCGCAGGGCGAGAAGATTGCCTGCCTGACCTGTTATGACGCGAGCTTCACGCGGGTGCTCGAGGACGCCGGTGTTGATGTCTTCATCGTCGGCGACTCGCTCGGCATGGTGCTCAAGGGGCACGAATCCACCGTGTCGGTAACCATGAAGGATATGATCTATCACGCCGCCAATGTGGCGCGCACCGCTCGGCAGGCC
>JBAVKA010000601.1:0-3925 GCA_049688075.1 Gammaproteobacteria bacterium | reverse complement strand
GAAGAAATAATATCCCTTGTCAGGTTCGGACGTGACCTTGCCGTCGTGCACTTCCCAACTTTTGACATGCACCCCGTCGGCGTACGTTACGCGATAATTGCCCTCCAGCCAGGTTACCCCAAGACGGGTCAGACGGTTCTGCTGTTCTTCCGAACAGCCGCCCAGCGCAATGCTGAGGAAGAACAGCAATAGCATTCTGTGCATCATTCATGGACCCTTAACATTAAACAAACATGCAGCCAGCAGAATAGACACAATATTGTTCTATGCAAACCTATATCTATTTGCTCGTGAAATTACGCAACGTGCGATAAGTCAGGCATGAAGAACACAGGCTGACTTACCATTGCCAAATCATCGAGGCCGGCTCAGCCTCAAGGTTCCAGTTGGATTCCTTGATGATGCGTATAGCCAATTGTGTGGCTTTGACGGTCTTCTCGGATTATTAGTATTTAAAAACTGCATGTTACGGATTAGTATCGACCTCGGTAGGACAAAGGAGAGAAGTTGTCTGAGTACGAAATGAGTTTCGACATTATCGGTGATATTCACGGCTGTAGTCAGTCATTACGGGCGCTCCTTGAACTGCTTGGCTACAGAGAGACACGTGGCGTGTACTGCCACCCCTCACGCACGGTGATCTTTCTGGGCGATTTCATCGACCGGGGACCGCACCAGCGCGAGGTGATCGGGATAGTGCGGCGAATGATCGAGGCGGGCACAGCGCAGTCGGTAATGGGTAACCACGAATTTAATGCCATTGCCTACCATACACCGGATCGAGAGAGCGGGGATTACCTGCGACCGCACACTACAAAGAACGCAGGCCAGCACGAGGAATTTCTGAAAGCCTATGCCCACACACCCGAGGACTACGCCGAGGTCATTGACTGGTTCAGGACGCTACCCCTGTGGCTGGATCTCGGCGGGTTGCGGGTCGTGCACGCCTGCTGGGAGGCGCGCCTGATCGACAAAGTTGCGGCATCCAACGGCGGTAGCAACCTGCTTAATGCGGACTTGCTGATACACGCGAGTCATCGCGGTCGGTGGCAGTTCGAAGCACTGGAGACGCTGCTGAAGGGAAAGGAGATCCGATTACCCAATGGCGCCAGCTTCCGGGACAAGGATGGCCACCTGCGCCACAACATTCGGGTCCGCTGGTGGGATCAGAGCGCAACGAGTTTCCGGGATGCGTTTTTAGGCCCGGAGAGCGCGAGGACGCACATCCCGGATGACGAGATTGCAGGTGATCATCTGTTGGAGTACTCGCATGAGGCACCGCCGGTCTTTCTCGGGCATTACTGGATGGAAGGGGAGCCAGAACCATTGGCACGCAACATCGCCTGCCTGGATTACAGTGTCGTCAAACCGGGCGGCCGGTTAACCGCCTACCGCTGGGACGGGGAGCGGGTATTGACGAAAGAGCGGTTCGTCTGGGTTAAGGGTGTCGAGGGAGGGGATTGCCCTCTACCAGAACATTCAGCCGCTCACCTCAGGCATGACTGGGATCAGCGATAACCAGCGGAGATCACTCGGTGCGATATTGACTTTGTCCAGGCTTCGGAGAAGGTTACAAGATGCTCACACCCCTGGCCATGTAGCCGATCTGCTTACCGTTCCGCCAACGCCTGTTTCATCGTCACTTCCACCGCTTGTCCTGCGTGTACAATACCTCCTCGTGTCTGGTACCGGCTACGCCGGCTCATACATACCCTGAGTATTCTAAAGGAGCTGCCTGCAATGAAAGTTGTCGTAGTCGGTGGTGTGGCGGGAGGCGCCTCCGCCGCGGCCAGGATTCGTCGCCTGAATGAACATGCCGAAATCATCGTGCTGGAGCGCGACGACTACGTATCCTTTGCCAATTGCGGGCTGCCCTACCATATCGGTGGCGAGATCCAGGAACGCTCTGCGCTCCTGCTCCAGACTCCGGAGAGCCTGAAGGCGGATTTGAACCTCGATGTCCGAACCGGGCATGAGGTCACGGCGATCGACCGCCCGGTCAAGCGCGTTTCAGTGGTGGAACGCGCCACGGGTCGCGGCTACCGCGAGTCGTACGATAAACTCGTGCTGGCGCAGGGTGCGGCGCCGATTCGGCCCGGCATTCCCGGCGCTGATCATCCCCGGGTATACGTACTGCGAAACATCCCGGACATGGACGCGATCAAGGCGGCGGTGGACGGCGGCGCCCGTTCCGCCGTTGTAGTCGGGGCCGGATACATCGGCATCGAAATGGTCGAGGCTTTGCGGCATCGCGACCTGGCGGTAACGCTGGTGGAGATGATCGATCAGGTCATGCCGCCTCTCGACCACGAGATGGCGCGGGATCTGCAGTACCACATCGAGGCCCACGGCGTGGAGATCCATCTCGGGAGCGCCCTCACTGCGGTGCATGAGGAGCATGGCCAGCTCATCGTCGATCTCAGCAACGGGCGCAGGATTCCGAGCGACATAGTCGTAATGGCGGCAGGGGTACTGCCGGAAAGCACGCTCGCGCAGCGGGCGGGCCTGGAACTGGGTTCCCGGCAGGGCATTCGGGTCAATCCCTATATGCAGACCTCCGACCCCGACATTTATGCCGTTGGGGACGCGGTGGAGACGACGGATAGGGTGAGCGGTTTGCCGGCGCTGGTGCCGCTGGCGGGCCCTGCCAATCGCCAGGGCCGCATCGCAGCGGATCATATGTGCGGGCGGCCGAGTCGCTACCGGGGCACGCTGGGCACGGCCATCGTCAAGGTTTTCGAGATGAGCGGCGGTGGCACCGGGGCTTCCGAAAAGGTTCTGCGTCAGTTATGTCGGCCCTATCGCAAGGTGTATCTGCACCCTTCCGGCCACGCCAGTTATTATCCGGGAACGGCGCCGATGCAGGTGAAACTGATGTTCGCACCCGAGGATGGCAGGCTGTTGGGCGCCCAGGTAGTAGGCTATGATGGCGTGGACAAGCGGCTTGACGTCTTCGCGACGGCGATCGGAGCCGGGATGACCGTGTTCGACCTGGAGCATCTGGAACTCTCGTACGCACCGCCCTACGGGTCCGCGAAGGACCCGGTTAACATGGCGGGCTTTATTGCTGCCAACGTCCTGCGTGGCGACCTCAGCCTTTGGTATGCGGATGATTACCCGGATGAAACGCGCGACGGCGTCATCGTCGATGTACGCAGCACCGTCGAATACGAAAAATGGCATATCCCGGAAGCGATCAATATTCCGCTGCGGCAGTTGCGTCAAAGACACCATGAGATCTCGCGCCAGACTCCCGTGTTTCTGTACTGTCGCGTCGGTTTCCGTAGCTACCTCGCGTATCGAATGCTCGTCCAGCTGGATTTCGAGCAGATTTCCACGCTCGCCGGTGGTTCGAAGACTTTCATGAGCTACCATCGAACCGAGCTTTCCGATGGCCGTCCTGGCGTCTCCTTTGTCGCCTACGCCGAAGAGGAGATGGCCAAGACCCCGGAGGGCCTTGAACACGCCTGAGGGCGAGACTGCGCATTCCCCGCGGCAGATAAACTCGGTCGATGGCCGCCACGGCTTGCATATCGGCGAGGTGCGCCTGTTTGGGCATCCAGTACAGGCCCCACGTCGTGACGCAGATTCTCACCGCTTCGCAGTCCGAACGGTACCCGGATCAGGCTGGGTAAATAGACAAATTCGGGGGCGGGAGCGACCGGTGTGATCTCCGCCGCGGGAACACGACGGCGTAACCGGCGTATGCCGGTAAGGGCGGCAAACCCGCACCCGCCACGGTTATGCGGGCAGGATTTGACATGATGAATTTCCTTCCGGCTTGATCCGGTCACAGCCGTGAGTAAGTACCGTTCTTTTTAATATATCCCTTATACGGATCGCTCCGCTTCCTGTGGTTGGCTGCATCAATTATGGCGGTGGGTTGCTGTTTGTTTATTGACTGCGATCTCATCAGCGTTCCTGA
>JBAVKA010000600.1:0-10416 GCA_049688075.1 Gammaproteobacteria bacterium | reverse complement strand
TATTGGGACAGGCGCTTTTGCGCCTCGGTCTGACTGAGCCCCTGGTCCGGTTTGACATTGAGGGTGGCGAGAACCTGCTCGACCGGCAACTTCTCCAGATCGGCGTCGCTTGCCGTCGGGGCCGCGTTGGGGTGGGCTGTGGGTATGGGCATTATGTTTTCATCCTCCATGGCACGCATATTGAACACCATTCGGGCTATTCATGGAACAGGCCCACCTTGAACATGGCATCGTAACAGCGCAGTTCCGTGTTGTTGATGTTATCCATCAGGCTACCGGCCAGCAGAAGCGTATTGAGCGCAGTCATACATCCGGCATCCCAGTTATGTGCGTGATTCTTCATCATGGAATTTTCTCCTTGTTTGGGATTTTTGTTTTGTGCAGCCGGAAAGATCCTCAATCCCGACTTTCGTCCATACCCTGAAACACATGGCACACACCGCACAAATTGCGAGTCGTGATTTGAATAGCAGTAGATCGCGATACTAACCAAACGGGTTCAAGTCACGTCTTTTTTTGAAAAACGTAACCTGTCCCCGACTAGAGTCCCAAATAGATCTGTAAACCCCCCGGCTTTAGCCGGCAGTTGAGCCAGATCAAGCGGCGTTGCAACAGCAGTGTAATCCATGCAACTTGCTTTATACTTGTACGCACCAGGATGAGATCCAACCGCGAGGTCCTAGCAGCGTCTGATGGCGAGGATCGGACTGACGCCATTCCACCGGGCGGTGAAACCCTTCCCTCCTCGGGCGGGAGCGGACATGCCTGGGCGTGCTGGCCCTGACGGATCTCGATGCTGACCCAGCCGAGCGAGCGCGGCTGCTCGCGCAATGGGAAAAGGTGGAGGCGGCGGAACAGTGGCGCCGACTGCGAGAGTCTCCCGAGTATCGCCAAGCCTTTGAGGCCTGGTTCGACGGTCCCAGGGGAATGACTGCCGAGGTACCTTACGATACTGCCGGTTACCTGGCGTTGCGTGACGCCTATGCCGAAGGAATGGATGCCTTCAAGAAAGTCTACCATGCACGGGTAGCACAGACTCCGGCCGGAGTCGCCACGGCGCAACTCGATTTCCAGCGTGCCAAGGAGCTGGATCTGGCCCGCCAATGGTGGGCCGAGAGCCCGGTTGCCGCCAGCCTGCGCGAGCACCTGAAACGGGACGCAGCCCAAGCCACGGCTGCGATTGTCGATCGCCTCGCGAGCGGGATGCGGGCACTCATCGCCATCCCGGTACAGGTCGGTATCGCGCTTCTGCTGACCATTCTGATCAGCTTCGACATGGTCGGGCTGAAAAAGGGTGCCCAGCGCCTGCACCGTAGCCGACTGGCCCGCCTCTATGTCAAGGTCGTCCCCAACCTAGTGGCCGTCGCACGGCTGATCGGCCGTTCCTTCGCCGCTCAGGGGGTTATCGCGGTCGTCAATACCTTGCTGAGCTTTGCCCTCCTTCGGCTGCTCGGTTTGCACAACGAACTGGTACTGTGCTCGGTCGTCTTCATCGCGAGCTTCATCCCGGTGCTCGGTATCATCCTCTCGTCCATCCCGATCGTTCTACAGGCCCTGGCGCAATTGGATGGATCCCTTGAACTGGCGCTTTATGCCTTGGTGGGTGTCGGCGTCATCCATGCCATCGAGTCGATGGTGCTTCTCCCGAGAATCGTCGGGACAATCTTGCACCTGCACCCGGTTCTGGTGCTGGCGATTCTGGTCGTCGGCGAGCATCTGTTCGGAATCTGGGGCCTGCTGTTGGGTGTCCCGTTGGCGGTCTATGCCATCCACGCGGGAATCCTGGACGACCGGATCCCCGGTATCTACGAGCCGCCCCAAGCCGCCGAATCGTGACGACAGCCCGTCCCGGCGAAGAATAACCCATGTCCCACCTGGCACGATCGATTCATTTGGCTTGATCGTGTGCCTGGCGAATTGCCAGTTATCGCCCGATCACCAACACATAGTCAGTCCTGTGACCTGCGGTACGCGACCCGCATCCGAATAGGCCGAATTCCAGCAGGCCGGTCCTCAGGTCTCGTGCGCGTCGTAGTATGTCAGATCGAGCCAGCCGGCAAGGTCGCCGCGCGTCCTGAAGTTCCAGTCATTGAGCCAGTCGTAGAAGGGCCAGAAGGCCTCGCTGTTGCGCAGGATGCCGTAACGTGCCTTGAAGCGGGTCCAGTCCGACTCGGTGGTAACCGCGCTCAGATCGGTCAGGAAGCCCGGCGCCTGATGCAGGTCGAGATCGACGAAGAGGTTCGGAAAGCCGTTGACCAGGGTCGGATAAACGCTCATCGAGTCCTTCTCCGGCAGCGCCTCGCCATCCTGAAACACCAGCGTGTACTGCGATGCAAAGACCCGGTTGGCGATGAGCGAATAGATCCGGTGCTCGTCGCCGTGCGTGAGCCGCAGCACGATTACGCTCGGCAGGTACGGCACGAATGGCAGGCCCTCGGTCGCGGTCAGGGTCGAGATCGCCGCCTCCCAGTCCTCGAAGCTCGAGAGCGGACTCGCGAGCTTGACTTCCGGCTTCCTGGCGGGATTCAGCTTGTCAGGAAGGCCGCTGATCTCAGGCCCGAGGTACTGCTCGATCCGATCGATCAGGGCCATCAGCGAATCGTCGCTCTCGAGCTTGACCCGCGTTGGCTGATCCTCACCGGCGAAGGGCACCGCGACCAGGGCGATCGAGCCGATGCCCTGGGTCCATTCGTGCCGGATCGACTCGCGATTCTCCGGCGGCAGCAAGGCGAGGAAGTTGTCCTCGAAGGCCTGGCGCAAGAAGTTGAAGAACAGCAAGGTTTCCAGCTTGAGCCCATCGCCCTCCCAGTAGGCGAAGCCGGCGACGGTGTCGTAATACATGCGCTCGAAGCCGGCGTAGCTGATCAACCACAGGGAGCGCGGCACGCCACCCTGGGCCCCCTTGACCACCGAGACATTGGTCTCGTGACGCAGGACGGTCAGCCAGGCATTGCGATTGTCGCCATCGCCGTCCCAGATCGCGTCGAGTGACCAGCCGTCGGGAAACAGCTTCTCCTTGGTAGCCGCAAAAGCCTCCAGGTAGTCGGCGTTGCCGAACACCGAGCGGTCCATGAAGGTCTCCCAGTGCTCCAGCCCGAGCCTGGGTTCAAGCACCGAAGGATCATGATCCGGATCCAGGAAGAAGACCCAAAACTGGTCCTTGACGGCATAGGTGGCAGTCTGGCCGTTGCACACCGGCCCGTAGGTAATGCCGCCGACGATGACCTCGGAATTCTCCAGGAGGAACCGGGAGCGCGCCCTGGCCGGGATTGCAGCGAAGACCTGCATGGCATTGTCCGACCCCCAGGGCGGGTTCAGGTCGCCCTTGGCGTCCCAGCCGTCGCCGGTATCGAGCGCAAACAGCCTGGTCAGATGGTCGATGTCCTTGAGCGACAGCTTCCAGAGGAAGTGGTTCTTCTGCACCACGGGCTCGGTCAATTTCTCGAGCCGGTACCAGAAGTGGTCGACGTTCGCGTAGGTATAGGGGTTGTCATAGGGCAGCCCGGTACCGATGACCTCGACCGGCGGCACCTGGACCCGCTCGCGGCCCTTTTTTTTCTCGACCACGTGCGCAGGCGGCGAGCTCGAACGCACGAGCCGAAACTGGTCGCCGGGGCTCTCCTCGAGGATGATCGTGGCGAGGAAGACATGCTCGAAGAGGTAGCGGCTGATCAATTGGGCGCGCTTGTTCTCGGAATTGAAGAACGCCTCCCACGAAGCCACCGCCTCGGGATTCGCGATCTGCCCGGCGGCCTGGCGCTGCGCCTCGTTCGGGCCGGGCGAGCCGGCGGCGACCCAGGCCGTCAGGGTCTGGAAATCGTCTTGCGACAGGGCGGGCAGACCGAATGGCATGCCGATGGCCGGATGCTTCTCAAGCTCGGCCCTGACGGTGTCCGGCGTCGACGGACAGGTCGCGACATAGCGCTGGGGGCGCAGGCCATCCACAGCCGCGCGCGAGAAACCGCGGCCGTTATGACTCATACCCGCCTTCACCATCAGGTAAAGCAAGGACTGGTCGAGGTTCTTCGACCGGCTGCCTTCCCGAGTGACGATCGGGTAGAACCCCTTCTTGCGCCACTCGGCGAGCCCGTGCGCCGCGTCCATATCGGTGCGCGGGTAGTTATCGATGTGACTCGAGTAGGCGTTGAGGCCGAAGCCGCCCCGCTCCAGGCCGCGAAACGAGTCGAGCTTGACGTTGCACGGCGATCCCAGACAGCCGTGGCAGGCGATGCAACGGCGATTGAGGATCGGTTGGACGTCCTGGACGTAGTCCGGGTAGGAATTCGCCGGCGCCGAAGCGGCATCGGACGCTGAAGCGTTCCGGGCGGTACCGTCAGTTTCCGCAACGACCAGGGCCGAGGCAAACATGAGCAACAATCCCTGGACGATCAACCACGGACCATGAACAGGAAGAATCATCATCGGCGTTGGCTTCCGGCTGGCACGGCTTCGAGTATAGGCCGAATAAACGCCCATTTCATCGCCCGCGAACGGATCTTCCACGGGTAATGCATCCAAAGACCCGAGAAATAAAGCGCCCGCACTGGGTTAGGCAGCTTCTATCAGACTGCATTTCAAGACCTGTGCGGAGTGAAATTGGTAACACGTTTGATACACTGCCCGCTGCCACGGGTTCTTCGCTCTATCAGTGACCAAAACCACACCCGGAGAAACCGGCATGCTATCCGGGTATCCGACCACAACGGCCTAGAGTGGGGTATACCATGTCAACCAGAAATAATATCACCGCTGCGGTGCTCGCAGTCCCTCCGGAAACTATGACGAGCTACTGCGCCGAGCGAGCACGAGTGGTTGCGGGTTCCGTCGATACGAACGCTTACTACCGTGCAGGATTTGTAGATGGCTTTCTCGATGCCGTCATAGACTCTCTACAGAAAGATGGCTGGGTTTGCCCACCCATTGACGCACAACAATTCTGCGATTTGTCCGGTCGCTCCGACTTTCTTGGCGGTGGAGCCTTCGGCCGTGCCACGGATGCCCTCCTGCATTTCTGTGAAGTGGCGCGCCGAATCCAGGACACTCCAATCTCCATGTCGCCTTCAACTGCCACTCTCGTGTGGTTACTGTGTGATTTCGGGGTTTCCGTTGGCCGCACCGGCGAAGCAGCCCGAGGAACCCAGCGGGCAGATGACGACGTAGACCGAACGCTTGCCGCAGCCCGAGACGCCGACCGTGTACTCGGCCCGCTCCTCTCCGCCCCACAGCACCGGCTGCAGCATATTTCTCGACAGGATCGTGCCCGTCGCCTGCGGGCAGCCGAGTTCGAACTGTCCGCGCCGCACGGCGGTTTGCGTCGCCACACCTTCCTCGCTCGCAAGGATCTGACCCTGTGACTGGCAGCCCACCAGAGTTAGCATGCCCGCAATAGTGATAAGAAACCGTGCTGCTTTTGTCATACCCACCTCTCCCGTGCTGAGTGTATGAAATTCAGGTGATGCATTTTCAAACGAACGCCAGGCCATCGCGGATTCATGCGCAGCGAATCCACGCGGTCTAGCTGATCCAGCTTTCCTGCTCGAAGCATTTCTTCAGCACGTCGGCGATCTCCTTCACGGTCTGTTTCGTCCTGCCCTCGATCCCGCTGCGGCCGGTTTCTTCATCGTAGACCTTTATCCCGGTGCTGACGACGAGTCCCGCCGGGTTGTGCGTAGCGAGGAGACTCAGGCAGTATCAAGGCTTCATTGGAAAACTTCTTTTGCAGGTCGAAAAATGATTTTTAGATACTGTGGAAAATATTTTTTTGACCGATGTCGACAAGGGGCGTCCGCATTCCTCCCGCTGTATCGCCAAGGACACACCAACCGATCAACCCATCCTCGCTTTCGCGAGGATGGGTCATACACACATCTATTCACCAGGCCACCCGCTACTCGTGAAACAGGCCCACCTTGAGCATGGCATCGTAACAGCGCAGTTCCGTGTTGTTGATGTTATCCATCAGGCAGGCCAGCAGCCGACCCCCGCCCGCTACCACACCCGGGCAGAGTCGTTGCATGTCGGCGGCGCAGTTCGCACCGAAGAAGTTGGCATCCCCGAGTGCCGCCTCGATAGTGGACTCGCCTTTATCGATTGCCTGCTTGCAGCCGGACGATAACTGGCTTTCATGGTCGAACAGGCAGTTCATGACCTGGCCGCCACCCAGGGGCACCTGTTCACACAACGAGTTAACCTCCTTGCTGCACCCGTCGCCCATGATTTTCACCGCCTGCTCCATCCCACGCTGGATGATCGGCGTATTCACGGCGATGCCCGCCGCCTCGACGTTCTTCTCCTCGATCTTCTCCTGCCGGCGGCTGCCCACGAATTCACCCAGCGTCGCGGTGCTCACCACAGGGATGACGAACCGCACCTCGGTGCGCCGGTTCGGCGCCAGACAACGGATCAGTGTTTCACCGCCCAGCCCCGGGCAGCTCACGAGCGGGTCGGCCGAACCTTCCGCGGAGGTGTGGATGCGATCGGCCGGAATCCCGTCGGCAATCAGCTGCACCTTGACCGCGTCGGCACGCCGCTGCGAGAGCTTCAGATTGTAGTCGTCATTCCCGATCCTGTCGGTGTAGCCGGCCACGAACACCCGCGCGACGTACTGATTCTTGTGGCGGGTCACGATCTGCGAGAGCACCTCCTTTCCTGCCCCGCTGAGTTCGGCCTTGTCGAAGGCAAAATCATCGCCCGCCTGCAGCACCGCCAGATCAACCTGCGCCGCAACACCGGTGACCCTGGCTTCCTTTCCGATGACCGGTTTATCCGACGAACGTTGCGCGACAACGTTCGGGTCGCACATGGCCAGCGCATTCTCGGGCGACCACTGCGCCGTGCGCAGACAGTTGCCCGCGGCATCACGCACCACCTCGCCGCGCATGTCGTATTGATAGCCGGGTGAATACTCTTCGGTCGCCCGCACCGCGGGTGGCAACATCAGGCTACCCGCCAGCAAAAACGCACTGAGCGCCGTCGCACATCCAGTAACCGGTTTACCTGTCTGAGTCTTCATCATGAGATTTTCTCCTTACCTAGGGTTGTTGGGTCATCCGACCGAGAAGCGCCACGTTTTCGGCTTTCGTACCCGCCTTCAAACAAATAACGAGCCGTGCAAAATCCTCGTCGTGCGAAATTGAAATTGATGTTGTCCTGAAAGGGCACATCGTCCCATCACGTTCTTTGCATCTCTGTGAGGGTATTTACGGATCCAGACTATCTGTCACGCTGCGGCTATCCCTGATCCACTTGTTGCTCGATTGAGTCCAGCTAGCCCGAATCGTCGAAGTGCAGAATGCACATCCCCTGCCCCTGATCCGTGCGGTCATAGATCCAGTTGTCGCCATCTTGCGAGGTAGGCGGCCCGCATTGATCGAGGATCTGTTGTGTGGTCTTTCCGACGTCCTGATCGTCGGTGATGGTGGCATCACCACAGGTAATGGATCCGGCGTGCACGGTTCCAGCGAACAGCAGTCCCGTGCACCCGAAAATAAAAAAAAGATCAGGGATTTTCATGGTTATTTCTCCTTTCATTATTTGATTGTTAGCGATCTCCGACCGCGATGGTAAAACTCTTATATCGCGTACATCGCAATCCTGTCCTTTAATCGAAGTGTAGCCCGGGATTGTGACAATTTCTGTTAATTTGCCCCTTGTCCTGGCTCTAAAACTTCCAGTTCATGCTGAGCGCCACGATGTGGAAGACATCGTCCTTGTTGTTCACCTTGTAACCGACCGAGCCGTTCAGAAAACTGGTGGCAAAATCCTCCTCCTGGACGTAGTAACGCCCCGCCCAGGTGTTATCGAACTTCACCCCCAGTCCCAGGTAAGAGCCGGCGGTCACTCCCAACTTGAGGTCGTTCGATACGCTGTGCACATAGGAGAGGCTGCCGTCGGGGACAAAACCGCCGGCATTGCCACCATTACCGCCGCCGTAGGTCGAGCTCTGGGTATCGAACTTGATATCGCCGTACATCGGCTGTAGCCCCACCATGAGCTGCGACTCCGTGAGACGCGTCATGCCCGCCGGGTTGGCGAAGGCCGTCGCGGCATCGCTTGCCCGCGAGGCCATGCCCGCGCTGGCCGTGCCCACATCCGGCGTGCCCATCTCGTAGAGCCACAGCCCGGAGGCCTCGGCCGATATCCCAGGCAGCATCAGCATCAGCCCCACCAGCCCACCTGCATTTCTGAACATTTCTTAAACCTCCCTGATGACACCGGTGCGTCATCGGTATCGTGCCAATGATTCATGGCAGGCTTTACACAAGGGCACAATTTGCGAATCAAGCCATCATGTGCCTGCGAGATCGCGACGGGGCGATTGCGCTTTTACATCACCCGGCACAGGCACTGCCTGTTCCGGATGCGCCGATTTAACAGGATGCTCCTATTCCATAGTGATCTTGAGACCCTCCACGCCAAGGTCGATCGTGCCCCCCGATCAAGAGCCGGCATGAACCCGGCGCCACTCCAGCGTATGAACTTCGCTACATCTTCTTCTCCATTGTTTTCGCCTCGGCCTCGACCTTCTCCCACGCCGCTTTCAGCTTTTGCCAGAACGAGGACTCCGGCTCCCTCTCGCAGTCCTGAACAATCCCCGGTGTGATCTGCTCGGTACCGTCGATGTCGAGCTCGCTCGCCTCGGGCTCGCCGCCTTTCGCATAGGCTGAGGCCCAGTAGACCGCCTTCGGCTTGTACTGATTGCCCAGCGCAATAAATTCCCGGCAGGTCCACTGCGTGACGGGTTTCTTGATCTGCGCAGCGGAAGTCTTGGTCTCCGCGGCCGCTGAGAGGGCAATGCCGGCAAGTAAAGCCGGGATTAGGATATGCATTGTCTTCATGATGGTTTCTCCTTCAGCTGAAGGGGCGAGGCCCCGAAAAATCGACAGTACAACCCAGGGTTCGAATGTAAAGATTCCGCATATCGAGAAAAGCAGAGCGATTCCGGCACTCGGGACCCACACCTGACATAATCAACTACCGAAATTCCAGTGCGACGTTGGCGTGGCTCACTGTGTGATTTGGGACTTGTCATGAGCCGCGTCAACGAAACAGCCCGACAGGCCCAACGGACAAATGACGACGTAGACCGAGCGCTTGTCGCAACCTGACACGTCGATTGTGTATTCGGCCTGCGCCTGGTCACCCCACGGCACAGCCTGGAGTATGTTGCTCGACAGGACCGTCCCCGTAGCTTGCTCGCAGCCGAGTTCAGACTGTCCACGATGCACGGCCATTTGGGTCGCGATGCCCTCTTCGCCTGCCAGCAGTTCCCCCCGAGACTGGCAACCCGTTAATAGTATGAGTCCCCCCAACATCCCCAACAGCAGTCGTGAGCCCGACATCGCGTATCCTCTCGTCAATGCGTAGCTCATGGCATGGATCTTCGTGCCGTTTCAAAGCGTGGATGAACAGCGTGATGATTCCGTTTCTGCCTATTCCGTCGTCACGGCCTTGCGGGCAGCCAGGGCTACGAACACGGATGACCAGCCGTTCACGATCATCTCGATAGAGACAAACAGACCAATCACCCAGAAACCCGAGGCCGGCCACTGTGCCAGGATCATTGCTCCCAGCAGAATGGAGATCAACCCCGAAACCAGCGGCCAGCCCCACCCGCTCGCCGGCCGCAACTGGAAGGACATGAAGATGCGCATGACGCCGACCGCAATCAGGATCCAGGCGAGCGCAATGGTCAGGCTCAAAGAGGCGAAAACCGGGTCGGTGAAGATCACGATGCCGGCGGCGATGTAGAGCAGGGCGATCAATACGTGCCAGAGCACGCTCTTCCAGCCCTTGAGCTGGAAGGCGTTGAGTAACTGGAAGACGCCGCCCACCATAAGCAACGCCCCAAACAGCTTGACGGTGACCAGTGTCATGGCGAAGCTCATCCAGAGTCCCAGCGTCCCCAGTGCGATGAGCAAAACCCCAAGCGCCAGCAGCCAGCCCCACTTCTTTTTCAGCTCACCGAAAACGGCGCCCCGCAGGGCGGATACAGCGGCTTCATTGGTTGTGGACATATCCGTGCTCCTCCGTTGTTATTCCCCATATTGATTTGACTACACGTTGAAAACCAGCCAGGAACAAGGGATGTCTGTGGCATCCCGATCCAGCCCTCCTGCCGTCACCCAGGAGCATCATCATTTGCCATCCGCCAGTTCGGCCACCGAGGGCGCTGCGTCGAAGCCGCCGCCGAGCGCGAGATGCAGCTGGATGCGGTTGGCAATCTGCGCGTTGCGCAACTGGATGACGTTCGATTCCACGGCGAGCTGATCTGTCTGTAACTGTTCCACCCACAGCAGGTCTCTCCTCCCCGCCTGATACTGCACGGTGGCGATCTGCACGGCCGTAGTGCGATCCACAAGCGCGCGCTGCTCATACCCGAGGCGCTTCTCCAGTATCTGCTCGCTGGCGAGCACA
>JBAVKA010000599.1:0-2381 GCA_049688075.1 Gammaproteobacteria bacterium | reverse complement strand
GACCAGGCACTCGTGGCTGATTCTGGAAAGGCGCAGGGCGGCCACGGAGGGTTCTCCGACGAAGAACATCTTGCTGGTGTCGCCGTGGAAACCGTCCTTGATGACGGTGATGTCGATATTGACCATGTCGCCTTTCCTGAGCACCTTGTTGCTCGGGATGCCGTGACACACGACATGGTTGACGGAGGTGCAGATGGATTTCGGGAAGCCGCGGTAATTCAGGGGGGCCGGTATGGCCTGCTGCTCGTTGACGATGAAGTCATAGCAGATCCGGTCCAGCTCCTCGGTGGTGACCCCGGGTACGACATGGGGCCGGATCATGCGCAGCACGTCGCCCGCCAGCAGGCCGGCGATCCGCATTTTCTCTATCTCCGCTGATGTCTTGATGCTGACGGCCATATTTCCAACTGATTCCCGGCATCCAGGTACGGTGGCGGGGGTGACCCGGGCAATTGCTGCAGTGGGGAGTGTATGGTATAAAGGCGGGCTTGTTAAGCAGTCTGAACAGGGCTCATTGGCAGTAAACAAGTAAATTCACACATGTGCCGGCACATGCGGCAGGGTGCCCGGGTACCGTTGATAACGGTGGCCGGGTTGCCGTCATGGGGCACATGGAAGCTTAACCCGGAACTGGAGAATACCCCATGGCAAATGTCACCATGCGCCAGATGCTAGAGGCTGGCGTGCATTTTGGTCATCAGACCCGCTACTGGAACCCGAAGATGGCCCCCTATATCTTCGGTGAACGCGGCAAGATACATATCGTCAACCTCGAGAAAACCCTGCCGCTTTTCGATGCGGCGATGAATTACCTCGGCAACCTGGTGGCCAACGGCGGCACCGTGCTGTTCGTCGGTACCAAGCGTTCGGCGCAGGCGGCCATTAACGAGCACGCTACACGCTGCGGCATGCCCTATGTCAATCATCGCTGGCTCGGCGGTATGCTGACGAATTACAAAACCGTGCGCCAGTCGATCAAACGCCTCAAACAACTCGAGGCCATGGAAAGCGACGGTTCCATGGAACGGCTGAGCAAGCGCGAGGCACTGACGCTGCGGCGGGAACAGGAAAAGCTGGAGCGCAGCCTTGGCGGCATAAAGGACATGAACGGTATACCCGATGCCATGTTCGTCGTGGATGTCGGCTACGAGAAGATTGCCGTCAGCGAGGCCGTGAAACTCGGTATCCCGGTAGTCGGTGTGGTCGACACGAACAATTCCGTGGAAGGTATCGATTACGTCATTCCGGGTAATGATGATGCCATACGTGCGATCAGCCTTTATGTGGAAGGCGCGGCCAATGCCATCGAGAACGGCCGCCTGAATATCGCCAGAATTTCACCCGATAGCGAAGATGAGTTCATTGAACTCGACGAGAAGGGTGCGGCAGCCCCCGGAAAGGCGACCCGGGCACCGGTACACAAGAAGGCGGCCAAAAAGGTCACGGTGAAGAAAAAGGCGGCCGTCCGCCCGGGTGAGGACAATGCCCCCGAAGAGATAGCTGCTCCCGAAGGACCGGCTGCTGCTGAAGAAGCCGCGGCTACCGGGGGAACCGATGCCTCCGCGGCGGAGGACGATGCGGCATCCCGTGACGACAGCGCGGCCTGACGGGCGCTGTGGAGCCGGGTCACACTAACTGGATCAAGTAGAGGTTTTAGATAATGGCGATAACAGCGGCGCAAGTTAAGGAACTGCGCGAGCGTACCGGTTCCGGAATGATGGAGTGCAAGAAAGCGCTGGTCGATGCCGACGGTGACATGGAGGCGGCCATCGAGATGCTTCGCAAGACCGGTCTGGCAAAGGCCGACAAAAAGGCCGGGCGTGTGGCCGCGGAAGGCCTGATCGCGGTCGGGGTCAGTGAGGACGGGCGCTCGGCGACCCTGGTCGAGGTTAACTGCGAGACCGACTTTGTCGCCAAGAAAGCGGAATTCCAGGAATTCGCGAATGCCATCGCGCAACGCATACTTGCCGGAAAGCCGGCTGATATCGATGCGCTGCTGGTTATGCCGCTGCATGACGGCGAGGAGACCAGCATCGAACTGGCCAGAAAATCGCTGATCGCCTCGATCGGCGAAAATATCAATGTGCGCCGTTTTACCCGCCTTGACGCCACGCAGGGAATCCTGGCCCATTACCAGCACGGTGTCAGAATAGGTGTGCTGGTAGAACTGCAGGGCGGCGATGCCGAACTGGCCCGTGATATCGCCATGCACATCGCTGCAAGCAAGCCGCAGTGCGTTGCCGAGTCGAATGTGCCGGGTGAGGTCATCGAGAAGGAGCGCGAGATCTTCTCGGCACAGGCAGAAACCAGCGGCAAGCCGGCGAATATCATTGAAAAGATGGTGGACGGACGTATTCGGAAATTCCTTGCCGAAATCACCC
>JBAVKA010000598.1:0-1529 GCA_049688075.1 Gammaproteobacteria bacterium | reverse complement strand
AGTATTCCCCCAGGGTGATGCCGGTGTAGATAGAGGCCTCGCGGGCGGCCACCGGCATGGAGGAGGTATTGCAGATGATGATGGTGCGGTCCATCAGCGAGCCGCCGGTACGCGGATCCGAGAGCTGAGGGAATTCGGTGATGGTCTCCACCACCTCGCCGGCGCGCTCACCGCAGGCCACCACAATCACGATGTCCACGTCTGCATGTTTGGCGAGCAGCTGCTGCAGCACCGTCTTGCCGGCGCCGAACGGCCCCGGAATGCAGCCGGTGCCGCCGCGCGCCACGGGAAAGAAGGTATCCACCAGGCGGATGGTCGTGATCATCGGCTCTTGCGGATAGAGCCGCTCGGACACACGCGTGCGCAGCAGGTGCTCGGTTAGTGGCCGGCGCACCGGCCAGCGTTGCATCAGGTCCAGGGAGCGCTCGTGCCCGTGTGGGTCGCGGATGCGGGCCACCGGGGTGTCCACGGTAACGCTGCCCTCCTGGATCCAGGTGACCTCCACGTCCCCCTGCTGGTCGAAGGGCACCATGATCTTGTGGATGAAGGCGCCCTCCTGGACGGTGCCGAGCAGGCCGCCGGCGCGCAGTCGCGCGCCGGTCTGCAGCTTCGGGACGAAGGACCATTTCTTGCGGGAATCGAGCGCCTCCAGCGCCACGCCGCGCGGCAGGAAGGTGCCGTGCTCGATGGCGATGTTCTCGAGCGGGTTCTGCAGGCCGTCGTAGACCTGGCCGAGCAGCCCCGGACCGAGCGTCACCGAGAGCAGCTCGCCGCTCTGCTCGACCGGGTCACCCACGGCCACCCCGCCGGTGTCCTCGAACACCTGCACGTCGGCGAGGTCGCCGCGCACCCGCAGCACCTCGGACTTGAGCCGTTCCCGGTGGCCCGCGGCCACGCTGCGGCCGGCCTCGATGTAGATCACCTCGTTTTTTCGGAGCGGCAGGCGCCGGCCGTCCCGCCAGCCGGCGCGGATCGTCACCAGGCTCTCCTGCACGGCCACCACCCGCGATGGCGAATCGACTCGCCCCGCCGGTGTATCGTCTGTCCGTACCTGTCCTGCCGCGCCGTTTGTCGTCTGTGTCAAGGTTCTAGCCTCTCGTAGCGATCACCCGTGAGCCTGTTCGGTGTATCTTGGTGCACGGCATCGCTGGTTCAGGCAACCAGGGCATCCAGCGACACCGCCCGCAGGCCCGCTTCGACCATCTCGTCGAAACGCGCTACGGCCGCCGCGCCGTCGTAGCTGGTCCAGCGGGCGATCAGGCTCCAGCGCTGGGTATAGAGCAGCACCGCTTCGAAGTCGAAATGATGGCCGTCGGACAGTCGTTCCAGGTGCTCCCAGCCAATGCCGATCAGCAGACGCTCCAGTCCCAGGGTGTCCCCGGACTCCAGCAGGGTCCGGGCCTCGGGCAGCCAGGGGAACGCCCGTTCCAGGCGGAAGTGCGGCTCGTTCCAGTACCTGCGCAGATGCGCCAGCCAGCGCCCGTAGCCCCAGCGCTCGTGGGCGGGAGGCGCCATCTGCCCGCGCTGGC
>JBAVKA010000597.1:0-1791 GCA_049688075.1 Gammaproteobacteria bacterium | reverse complement strand
TAACTGGTAGGCAGCCCCTTCACAGGCCACTGGCTGATAACCTCACCGGAGCGGTCAAGCAGCAGGGGAAACTCGGCCGGATAGTCCGCCGTAAACACGAAAATGGTGTCTTCATCCTCACCGACGTTGATGGCCAGCATGACGACACCCGACCCCCTCAGACTCCGCCAGGCACGATTCATGGAAGGTATCTCCTCCCGGCAGGGTGGACACCAGGTAGCCCAGAAATTGATAATCACCGGACGGCCGCGATAATCCGAGAGACGGTGCAGTTTGCCCGCGGTATCCGGCAAGGTGAAATCAGGTGCCGGCGGTCTGCCCGGAACGGGAGTCAGCGTCTGGTCGGCAGCCGCCAGACCACATAGCAGCAGCAGGATCGTCGGCAGGTGTGCAACCCTCATCGTACTCACTTCAGTTTCTCGACATCCGGTGCGCATTCGATGCCGCGTATCCAGCCGGATTCCGCCAGCCCCCCGCTCTGCCAGACGACCAGCAGGTCAAATACCGAGCCCCCAGACAATCCGTAGGCTGTCATCCCCCAGTTGTAGTCACCTGGCAGAAATTCCTGCCGGGTGGGAAACAGGGCCCATTTGAACGCCAGCCTTGCTGCCTGGCCGACAGTTGCCTCGGGCCACGAGGCAAGCCAGGACTCCTTCAGCTTCACTCCGCCCTCCACGCCGTCATGCCTGATCCGCCAGGTCTCGAGATCGATGGCAACCGGACTGCCGGCGCCCGAGGTATCCGTGTTGCGGATAATCGTCTGAAATATACAGTTTGTCGCGATCTCGTCGGCCACGGCATTCGGGAAATCCCGCGCCTGAAAGAACCCGCGCGTCTGGTCCGGCAGGCGCTGGATCAACTCGATTTCGACATCGCCCGCGGTAAAACTCCATTTCGCCAGACCGGTCTCCCCATCGACACTTCGCACGACCTCGGCAGCCGCAACCGGCAAGCCCGTCAT
This sequence comes from Gammaproteobacteria bacterium, assembly GCA_049688075.1. GTDB lineage: Bacteria > Pseudomonadota > Gammaproteobacteria > UBA9214 > UBA9214 > CAVQCA01. Next base: position 830 of record JBAVKA010000597.1, on the reverse strand, counting down.
GATGGCGAGTTGCACCCCGAGGCAGCACCGGCCTGTTCGAGTCAGTCTCTTCATTTCAATTCGTTTGCCCAAGACGTTGAGCCACTGCCGCGATCACCTGCTGAATATACCGGTCGGTCATCTTCACCACCAGCCAGTCCGGGACGAACCCGCCGGGGTCGCTGCGCACGGCATAGCGCGCCTCTGTGTCAAGCCCGCCCTGGAGCGGGCGCAAGTCCCAGAAACCGGAGAACGCACGCGGCCTTATCCCCGTATTGCCTTCGATGCCGGGAAAGTCACGGCTGGAGAGCGTCCAGTCTACCCGGAAGTAATTCTCCTGTGGACGGCTGGCTGCGTCAGTACTCTCGATGACATAGGCACGATCAGCCACCGGACCGGCAAAATGCAGGTGATGGAACACCCACTGCCTGCCGCCGGTCTGCAGCAACACCCGGCTCTCGGTCACATTCGGTATGAATTCCGCAAAATGTGCATAATCTGTCACCACTGCATGAACGCGTGCGGGCGGTGCGGCGAAACGCGCCACGATCATCGCCTCGGGAAGGGACGAACCGGTGACCGCACGATGGTATATCTGTCCCTGCAGGCTATTACCGACCGCCTTCAACGGAGCATCTCCGGTTTCCGTCGCCATACCGGCTATGGCCGCCGCCGGCAACCCCCCGGGAACGGCCAGCAACAGACAGAGGCTGACAACCGCGAATTCAGTACCAACCGCTTGCATTGTGATTTTCTGCCAACTCATGAAACTTACTCCCGCCACGGCGATCCGATCGGCAGGGACCAGAAACAGGGTCTATAATCTGGCTAGCCCACACCATACTGCCAGC
>JBAVKA010000596.1:0-3365 GCA_049688075.1 Gammaproteobacteria bacterium | reverse complement strand
CCTTAATGCGACCGACCCGTATCTGCCGGCGTTTCTTGCCCTGGACAGCGCCCTGCGCGAGACCATCCGCGCGGGGCGCAGCGTGCCGACCGAGCTCTTCGCCGAGACGCTCGATATGCACCGCTTTCCGCGGACGCAGTTCGACAGTGAATTGGTTACGCTGCTGCGCAAAAAATATCGGGACCTGAAGGTGGACGTCGTCGTCGCGGACACGCAGATCGCGCTCGATTTCGCCCAGCGCCACCGCGCGGAAATCTGGCCGGGCGCGGTGATCGTTTTTAACAGCGTGCCGACCACCCTATTGCACAAGCGCAGCCTCGAACCACGCACGATCGGCGTTCCGGTCCGGCTCGAATTCGGACAAACGCTCGATCTCGCGTTGAAGTTGCGGCCCGCGACACGACGGATCGCCGTCATCGCCGGTACCACCGACCCGGATCGCAGGTACCTGTCGCTCGCGCAGGCATCGCTGGAGCACTACGCGGGCAAGCTCGACGTCCAGTACCTCGTCGGTCTCACGTTCGCCGAAACGCTCGCGGCAGTGCAAATGCTTCCATCGGACGCGGTGGTGCTCTACCTGACGGTATTTCGCGACGGCAGCGGCGCGTCCCATGTGCCACGCGACGTGCTGACGCGGATCACGGCGGTCTCGCACGCTCCCGTGTTCGGCGTGTTCGAGACCTATCTCGGTCACGGTATTGCCGCCGGTTCGGTCACGAGCTTTGGGGTGCAGGGGCGGCGCACGGGTGAGCTGGTCAACAGGGTGCTGAACGGAGAGGATCCCGCTGAAATCGGCGTCCAGGAGCCGGTCGTGTCCGGCTGCATCGCCGACTGGCGGCAACTACGTCACTGGGGAATCAGTGAGCGCCTGTTACCCGCGGACTGCGAGGTTCGATTCAGGGAAGTCACGAACTTGGATCGCTATCACTGGCAGATTCTCGCTGCGCTGGCCGTAATCCTGGCGCAGGGCGCATTGATTGTCGTTCTCATGCTGAACCGCCGGAGACTCAGGCAGGCCCAGGGCGCGCTTCGGGATGCGTATGCCCGGCGCAGGGATGCGGAGACGGTCGCGACCGGACTGCGGAAAAGGCTTGCGCGCTTCAGCAAGGAACGCAGCCTGGGCACCATGGCCACCACCATAGCGCACGAGATCAATCAACCCCTGATCGCGATACAGAATTATGCGCAGGCGGTCAAACGGCGCCTCCAGAACGATGTCGACGACAAACCCAAGCTCATCGAGCTGTTCGCGAAGATCGAGGGACAGGCCGAACGCGCAGGTCGCATCACCCAGCACGTCCGATCGCTGGTCAGCACGAACGATCCACAGATGTTGCCAATGCCGCTTTGGCCCATGATTGAAGAAGTCATCCAGATGATGGAGCCGGAGAGCGAGGCCCGGGGGTGTCGCATCGCCTGCGAGCCTGCCGTCGATCTCCCACAGGTTCTGGCCGACGACCTGCAGGTACAGCTCGTCCTGGTTAATCTGCTGAGCAATGCCCTGCGCAGTGTTTGTGCGCACGAAAAGGGCAGCAGACTGATCACCGTCGATGCGCAGGCACTCGGCGACCGGGAGGTACAGGTCAGCGTGACGGATGGGGGTGGCGGGGTTCCGCCGGAACGGGTCGAAAACATATTCGAACCCCTGTATTCGGGCACCAGCAGCGGCATGGGGATGGGACTCGCGATCTGCCGGGATATCATGGACGCCCAGGGGGGGCGTATCTGGTATGAGCCGAACCCTGCCGGAGGCGCCATTTTTCGATTCACGCTGCGGATAGCCGGTAAATGAGTAACATGCGGGAACAAACGGTATTTATCGTTGATGACGATGCGGCGGTGTGTGATTCGATTAAGGAGTTGGTCGAATCCGTGGGACTGCGCGCCGAGAGCTTTGCCTCCGGGCAGATGTTTCTGGACCACTATCAGCCGGAACATTCCGGTTGTCTGGTCCTCGACGTGCGCATGGCCGAAATGAGCGGTCTCCTGCTGCAGGAAAAACTCAATGCGCTGGGTGCCAGCATTCCCGTGATCATCATCACCGGCCACGCCGATGTCCCCATGGCCGTGTACGCGCTCAAGGCAGGGGCTGTCGATTTCGTACAGAAACCCTACCGTAATCAATTATTACTCGACAGCATCAACAACGCCTTGACGATGGAGACCATCGCCCGACGTTCGCTCGACGAGTCGCAGAACCACGACCGGCAACTCGCCACCCTGACCAATCGCGAGCAGGAGGTGCTCGACAAACTGTTGGCCGGCAGTATCAGCAAGCAGATCGCAAAGGAACTGGGAATCAGCCATCGAACCGTGGAGGCACACCGCCAGAGTCTGTTGCGCAAACTGGGCGTCGGTTCCGTAAAAGAGCTGATGCTCCATCCGATCGCCTGGGAGAAGGGTGAATAGGCTGGACGCGATGCCGATGCACTGAAGGCGGGCGGTCTCGACCGAGACCTTGCCGAAATCCCTACGTACGTAATCTAGGTAGTCGACCGGATGTTTTTTTCGGTCCGTTTCATACTAGGATTCCTCTATTTCCTGATTCCTGCGGAAGCTCCGCCACGGCGGAGTGGGGCGTCGCCGGGCCGGGCCCGCACGATACGTAGTAAGTACGTCCCTGCAGGCTTGACTGCCCCGGTTAGGGCGGCCTGTTCCGTAAGTTGAGTTGCAGGGGTAAGGGGTTTCCGCTACCTGGGACGCTAATGACAGGATCCATCGTACTCATCGTCAGCAAGGATGCGCCGGTTCGCCAGTCGGTCAAGGCGCTGGTCGAATCCGCGGGCCTGCACGCCGCAACCTTCCCCACGTTGCAGGCGTTGCTCGACGCGGATGAGCCGGGATCCCGCGGCTGCCTGGTGTTTCATCCACAAAACAACACGTTGGGCGACCCGGCGCAGCAGGCACGACTCGCCGCCGTGTGTGCCTGGCGGCCCGGCATACTGATTACCGAGCGGGGTAACGTTCCCGTGGCCGTTCAGGCGTTGAAGGCAGGCATCAGGGATGTCGTGCAGAAACCCTACCGGGACAGGGATCTGCTGGAGCAGATCCTGAAGGTGCTGGAGGCCAATGCGACCGTTTAATATGCCTGCAGTTACGTACGTAGACTACGTAGTAGACCGGATAGACACCTTGTCAGAGAGGGTTTCTACTACACACGGTGACGTTTGCGTCTCACGACGGCAAACCGCTGGCCACCCTTTTCAGGCTGACTTAACGGGCTAATTAACAATATGCTCGCCATGACGGCGTCATGGCACGAGAGAACCCTCCAGACAACGGTTGAACAAAGGGAAAAATACGATGAAATGGCTGAAACAATTAGCGTTAATCATGGCGGCAACACTTCCCTTGTGCGGGAATTC
>JBAVKA010000595.1:0-9643 GCA_049688075.1 Gammaproteobacteria bacterium | reverse complement strand
GCGAGCGTGCAAATGAAAAGCCCCACGGCAGAAAAACAACCGAAGTGACAAGCATCAGCCCCATCCCCACCGCGGCGTAGAGCCCAAAATGTCTCAATGTGGGCAAACTCGCCACACCAAGGGAAGCAAAGCCAGCCATAGTGGTTAGAGCAGCGAGGGTGCAGGCAACTCCAACCCCGGCCAGGCCCCGCGAGATGGCAGCATTCCTGTCAGCCTCTCCGAGCCGCCGGCCCGCCTCACTCTGCAGGCGGACCAGCAGATGAACACCGTTGGCGATAGCGATGACCGGTATGAGGGTGAAATAGAACTGGTTGAGTATCCCGATCGGCTCACCGAACCAACCCATTATTCCGAGCAGCAACAGGAGCGGGAGGACTCCCGCGAGCAGCGGCAAGACAACCATATGCAGTCGCCGAAAGAGAAACGCCAGCAACAAGGTGACCCCCAGCACAGACGCGGGAATCATCACACGCTGGTTGTCGATCACGATACCCAGCATGCTGCTGCGTATTACTGGCCCCCCGGTCAGTTCCCAGTCGATACCGGATTCTGCCTCATCCTGATCGAAAACCTGCTGTAGCCGGGTTTTACAACCTCCCGTACTTTCATCACGTCGTCAGTATCGACAGACAGCCCGACAAGTAGCAGCGCAAGGCGGCCATCTGCTGATAACACCGAAGGCACCAAAAGTGGTTTGTTCAGTTGTTGTATCTTCAACGCTTGCCGATGAGCACTACCATCGCGTAGAGATCCGGAGTCGGTTGACGGTGCCCTTGTTTCGTCAGCGCCCGACAGCATGTTGGCAAGCTCAGGCAACGAACGGCTATCGGACACTCCAGGCACCCGGCTGACCGCTGATGCGGTGTTATGCATCGCAGCCATCCGCTGCGGTGTAAGCAGAGTCGACTCGCCGCCGTCCGCCACCGCAATCACGACATCCTCATCAGCGCCCCAAACAGTGAAGAACCGATCCAGCCCCCGACCCTCCGGGCTATCGCTCGCCACGAACGCACGTGGACTCAAGGCGATCTCCAGTCGTCCCATACCTACGAAGGAGATGCCCAGCGTCAGCAGTATCACGCAGAAGACAACTATCCGGTGACTCAGAATCCAGTTTGCAAGACGCGCAAATGCGGTATTCATTTAGTCTCCGGCAGTCAAGGCACACCCCAGGCTGGAACCGCGCGGCAGGTGCCACCACAGGATTCCAGCACCAGTGTTTATTCCGGGTTGCCTGCTAGTCCTTTGGTACACAGAACGACAGGCATCTGCTTTATCGAATACCGAACCCCATTCCAGGCACCAGGTGCCGCGACCGGCTCTGGCATTCACGCACTTTCGAGCTTGCGGATGCGCAGACCGGTTGATACCGGCAGCTGGCAGGCAAGCCTTGCGTGCGGATTCCCGGGCGCGTAGATTTCCAGTGCCTCAACCTCGGCGCGGTCGGGTGCAGGCAATGGCTCATCCGCCTCGATCTCGATCAGACACGTCCCGCACAGGCCGCTGCGGCAACCAAACAGCAAAGGCGAGTTCTGCACGGTCAGATGCAGCGGCAGGCTCGCCAGATCGGGCAACTCGAGCGGCGCGAAGGTCGTGCCGGGAAACTCGACGCGGTGCAGCTTCATCGCAGCGTCGGGGGTCGAAAACGCGCCAGCGCGCGGCAGTTATGCCTGAGATGATGCTCGATGCTGTTGGCTCGCATCAGGCGCATCTCCCTGTTCTGCGGATTGAGGTGCGCGACGCCTTCCACGAAGGCGCAGTAGGAATCGGCAGCAAGGCGATGCGTTTCCTCGGCTGCATGCAAACCTTCAGATTCCTTCGTGAAGCAGGCGGCCAGCATCAGCATCGCCTGGCCATGATCCATACCGAACACCCTTGATCGGAACAGCTTATAGATCACCGGAAAGGTGGCCGGCTCATACCAGAAGATGCCGTTGACCGCGACCGAGAAGTGTAAATGGTCACGTTGGCAGCCCGCCACACCTCTATTGACCAACCATTTCTCGAATGCCGTCGGTTGCGCCAGCGAGCGAGGAACTTCGAGCCCCACCACCCGCGAGGTATGGAAGTGGAACGATTCGTCGAGGAAATGGTACCGGCTGATGGCCGAGGGGACGGGAGCATGAGCCTGGTCCGGATGGTTGCGATAGAACTCACCGAGCCGGTGCTGGATCAGCTTGCCGTTGAGTGTTCGCAGACCCCGGATCAGCAAGTATTGACTGCCGAGAAACGCATTACTGGTCGACATCAGCATGAATGCCTGCAGCTGAAGTCTGCGCCAAAACAGGCGCGCCGCATTGGTATCGGCGAACACCATCGTATGCGCGTACAGGCTGCGCATTGGATAGGTAAACAGGCGCTCCCCGAAGATCTGGTGCTCAACCTCTTCACCAACCTTCTTGAATGCGTTGATATGAGCCCGTTCCTGCTTGCTCTCGACATCGAGGTTATCGCACACCAGGCGAAAGTCTTCCAGGCTGAACATGCCGGCGGCCGCGATCTGGTTGAGCAGGATCGTGGCGATCTCCGCTGACACGATTTGCGCGTAGTACGCCACCCAATAGAGCTGGTTGAGGATGACGCGTTGCGCCGCGCTCGCCTGCTGCCAAACTTCCGTACCCCACAGCAATGAGAAAGGCTCAGGATTCCAGTACGTATCCCGGCAGTCCTCGTAGCGGAATCCCGCAGCGCAGGCGTCGATCTGTGCCGTGTGGTCCTGCTCGATGTTGCGGCGCAGGTTCATCGACAGCTTGCGGCAGGTTGAGACATCGTCCAGCAACGAGCGTGACTGGCGTTGGGCGAGATCAGGGTGCATCGTGAACCTCCTGCAACCTCAGGCGAGACGCGGGGTGTCAGGCGCGTGACCGACCGACAGCGGGTGCAGCAGCTGGGACCATGGGTCCGGCGCATCGGAAACCGCATATGCCGCGGGATAGACACTAACGGACCGCAGGGTGCCGAACAGCCGGTCCCAGACCGACAGATTGGCGCCAAAGTTGTTACAAGGATCCGCCGCGTCGTGATGCCGGTGGTGCAGCCGTGGCGTGATCAGCAACCACTCGAGCGCGGACCAGTAGGACGCCGGCGCAAGCCTGGTGTGGCGCCAGAGATCGAGGCTGGCAGTCACCGATGCGGCGAGCAGAAAACCCTCCACCGATCCGGACAGGTACGCCAGCCATGGATTGACCAGCAAATAGACGAAAAGAAAGTGCGCAAGCAGCGAGTTGCGTGCGGTGACCCAAACGGAAAGAGTCGGCGCGGCGTGATGGCAGCGATGCAGCCGCCAGAGGAAGCCGATGCGATGAAAGAGCCGGTGCTGCCAGTAGTACAGGAAGTCAACGCCGACCAGACACAACAGGAACGCCCCCCAGAAGCCGAAACCCATCACGCTCTCTGCACCCGGCGCCAGTCGCGGCAGCAGGCTATGGCTGACCAGGTAGCCGATGGCTGGAATCACCGCGCCTTGCATGGCGAAGCCACTGAGGTTGATCAACATATCCGCACCCGTTTCTTGTCCCCGCGTAGGAACGGTCCGCAGTAGACATTCGCCGAGCGACAAGGCCAGAAACGTCAGCAACGGCAGCGCCACAATCAGCACGGCCAGGGGTTCGATCAGCATGACAGGTTCACCACCTTGATCGTCCTGTGCGCGCCAGCCAGCACATAGTTCACCTCACCGGGAGCGAGTTTGTGACGTGCACCTGGACCGGCAAGTCGCATGCGCCGGAATACCAGCGACAGTCGTGCTGCCGCATCCGGCACATGTAATCGGTGGTATCCATGGTCGGCAAGGCACGGATACACCCGGTGCCGGATCGACTTTACCGGGATGTAGGCGAATCCAGCCCTCTGCGGTTGCCTGGCATACTCGACGCCTGGCACCGAATCGACCCCGAGCAAACAGGCGCGAGCGCGCTTTCGGCGTGGGTCAAGGTGCACATCCATGGCAAATTGCTCAGAGCTAATGTTGACTCCAATCAAGGTGTTGAGGCGCACAACGCGAGGCCTGAGCAGATTATGCTCGGCGAAACCGCAGCCGACGTCCAGTACCGCATCGCACGGATCGGTGCCGGTGGTTTCCCAGGCCCGCGTCACCAAAGATCCGGCCGTAGTATCGAGCGTATCAGCGCCATGCTCCGAGTCCCCGAATCAGGTGCCGGCAGGATCGACATGAGGAGTTATTGCTGCCCAAAACCCGGTAAAGCATACGCACCTGACCAGGCATCGGATGCAATACCAGGCTGAGAATTTTCAAGTATTGCCGCGCCTGGCATCACACACGTTCGATCGACGTGTTGCTCACGTATCTATCGTCAGCTATCGTAGCACTTCTCTGCCCTACACCCGGGCGCGTGAATCATGGACTATCAGGTCAAAAGGAGCATAGCATGACCATATCTCTAGGCAAAGTGACGTTGGCGGCGCTTGTGTTATTAACGTCATTAGGGCTGGCGGCGCCGGTGCCCGCCCAGGAAGAACACAGCCAGGATCACGATCAGCTGCGCGCGCTGCTCAAGCGTGGTGCCGAAGCGCTGAACACCCGACAGTTCGATTCGATGGCACCTTACCTGCATCCCGAGTTTACCCTGGTGACGATCGACAACCATAAGCTCAAAGGCATTGCCGAACTGAAGACTTACCTGAACGAGCTTTTCGACGGTGAGACACCGATATTCAAGTCAATGGAAGTACGACCTGAGGCAGATGATTTAACGACCTTCCTCGATGAAGACTCTGGGGTTGTCTACGGCACGTCGAATGATCACTACACATTCTCGGATGGGGACGTGCGCGAAATGAGCACACGCTGGACCGCGGTAGTGCAGAAGGACGACGACACCTGGAAGCTGGTGTCGGTGCACTTCTCTTCTAACCTGCTCGACAACCCGGTGATCGATGCCGCGAAAAATGCCGCCCGGCGCATGACAATCATAGCCGGTATCGCTGGGCTCCTGGCAGGACTGGTGATTGGTTTCGTGCTTCGACGTCGATCGAGCTGACACGGCATCAGGGATCGTCATGCAGCACGATGTGTACGACCTCGTCCTGCGCGGTGGTCTGGTGTTCGATGGGCGTGGCTCGCCACCCGTACACGCTGACGTTGCTGTGCGCGACGGCCGCATCGCCGCGATTGACCCTGGACTCGCCGACTCAGGGAAGCGCGAGGTTGATGCCCGTGACCGCTGGATTACACCAGGCTTTGTCGACATCCACACCCACTACGACGTCGAGCTGGAAGTCGCTCCCGGTCTATCCGAATCGGTGCGGCATGGAGTGACGTCGGTAGTAATCGGCAATTGCAGCCTGTCGCTGGCCGCTGGTCCCGCGGACAAACTGGCCGACGTGTTTCTGCGGGTGGAGACCATGCCGGCGCCATTGGTGCGTCGCTGGCTGCAGCATGCACATACCTGGCAGACGCCTGCCGAGTACCTGGTCCATCTGCGCTCGCTACCACTCGGCCCCAATGTCGCCGCGCTGCTAGGTCACAGTGCACTGCGACTGGCAGTGATGGGACTGCGGCGCAGCCTGCACGAACATGCAACCGACGACGAGCTGGTGCGTATGCGCGAGCTTGCCGAACAGGCGCTGGATGCCGGCTGCATCGGCATCTCGGTCGATCTTGTACATTGGCATAAGGTGGCCGGCATATACGCCGGGCGCTCGGTGCCGTCCCACTACGCGGACGCACGCGAGGTGCGCATGCTGGCTGATGTCTGCCGTGATCGCGACGCGGTTTTCCAGGCCACCCCCAATCCGCGCAATCCACTGACATTTCTGCTGATTCTGTCACTGGCCATCGGCCTCTTTCGCCCGCCCTTGCGCGCCACGGTACTGTCGGCGCTCGATATGAGCGATTACCCGCAACTATGGCGGCTCTTTCCAGCAGTAAGCTTCGTGATTAACCGTCTGCTCGGCAGCAACCTGCGCTTCCAGACACTGACCGAACCGTTTGCGATTTACGGCGATGGCCCGATCACCCCCCTGTTCGAAGAGTTCGACAGCGGTGTTGAACTCAACAACTGCACCACACGCGAACAACGCCAGGCCTTGTGGACTGACCCACAATTTCGTCACCGCTTTCGTACTGACTGGCTGCGGCGCGAAGTCCGCACCTTCCATCGCGACCCCGCGCGGATGCATATCCTGGCTGCGCCGGATGCAACCTACCCCGGACGCACAGTTGAAGAGATCGCCCGCATGCGACAACAAGCCGGCGTCGATGCCCTGATCGATCTGCTCGCAAACTACGACACTGACCTGCGCTGGGTCACCGCCGGCGCCAACGAACGCCCTGCCGTGCGTGAGCGGCTGATGGCACATCCGCATATCCTGCCCGGCTTCACTGATGCAGGCGCACATGCGCACAACGTGGCCTTTTTCGACGGCGCACTGGCACTGCTGCGGCAGGCGGTACAAAGCGGTTTCATGTCGCCCGAGCGTGCTGTCGAGCGCGTCACCGGTGAGCCGGCACGCTGGTTCAACCTCGATGCCGGCGTGCTGCGCGCAGGAGCCAGCGCCGATCTAGTGGTGCTCGACCCCGCCGCGCTGCGAACGCCATCGCCCGCACCGGTCGAGATTCACGACCCACTGCTTGACCATGCCCCACGCCTGGTCAAGCGGGGCTCCGAGGCAGCAATCGTTGCCGTATACGTCAACGGGGCCGAAGTCATACGTGCTGGCGAACCGACCACGGCACTTGGTACCCGTGGCACAGGCCGCGTTCTGACACCGGTCGTCACGGCACAGGGCCGCGCCGCGGTGCTGTCGAGATACCGCAACCGGCTCGACAACTCCAACTACGACCATCCGTTCACGGACTATTGGCAGATATTCGTATTCAAGCATCAGGACCGCGCCAACGTGCTACTGCATTGCCTCGCGGTACTGATGATGTACAGCGCGCTGCCGCTGGCGTTGCTGCTGAACTGGTGGTGGTTACTGCTGGTCCCTGCCTCGCAACTGACCGGTCTCGCAGGCCACCTGCTGTTCGAACGCTCACATGTGGATACCCGCGACTTCCTGTTTACCTGGCGCGCGTCCCGTTGCCTGTCCCGGATGTTCTCGCGCGTGCTGACTGGCAGGTACTGGCGCGATGTGGATGCCGTGCAGGACCTCTACCGCCGTTTCGCTAAAGGTCATGCATGAGTGTCATGCAGACATCATCGTTTCTGAAACTTCCGACCGTCACCCGCGCCAATCTGGTGCCTTGCCTGGTCGTCGGCTACCTCGTCTTCTGCCTCTTGTACCTGGGCAGCGCAGCCATGGCATTTCGCACACCCCGGGTGATCATGCCCACCGCGATTGATCTCGCCGTGCCGTTTGTCGCCGTCTCGATCTGGATCTACCTGTCACAGTTCCTGCTGCTTCCCTGGGCGCTGTTCTCGGCGCATGACGATGCGGCACGCAGCCGCGCTTTCTATGCGATGCTGCTCGCCACCGCGTTGTCCGCACTGGTGTTCGTACTGTTTCCTACCTGTGTGCCGCGCCCCCCGGCTCCGACCGAAGGTCTGCTGGGGCTCACGTGGCAGGCCCTGCACCTGGCCGATACGCCGAACAACGCCTGTCCCTCGCTGCACGTTTCCCTGGCCGCACTTGCGGGCGCGCTTCTGTGGCAGCGCGAGCGATACCTGCTAGCCGTGGCCTGGCCCGCCTGTATCGCCGCATCGACGCTGACCACCCGTCAGCATGTCAGCTGGGACATCGCAGGCGGTCTGCTAATCGCCGCACTGGCCTGGATACTCATCCCGAGACTCGTTACCTATGACCGCACGCTCCTCACTGATCGCGCCACAGGCCGTTGAAGTCAGCACGCTCGACGCGACCCAGCGCGAGTCGATGTACGCGCTGTATGAGCGCTATTACGATTCGGTTAGTCGCGAGCGGTTCTTCGCCGACCTTGCCGATAAATGTTATGCGGTACTGCTGCATGACCAGGCCGGCACCTTGCAGGGCTTTTCGACACTGGCCGAGTACCAGCGTGAATTCGACGGCAGAGCTATCGGCGTACTCTTTTCCGGAGATACCGTAGTGGATGCGCAGCACTGGGGGCAGCAGGCCCTGGCATTTTCATGGTTGCGCCTGGCCGGCCGACTGAAGGCACGCAACCCGGAACGACCGCTGTACTGGTTTCTGATCTCCAAAGGACACCGCACCTATCGCTTCCTCAGCGCCTTTGCGCACGAGTTCTGGCCGGCGTTTGACCGGCCCACGCCGCCGCGGATGCAGGCACTGATGGATGATCTGGCCCGCGAGCGCTTTGGTGACGATTACGACACGGCGGCTGGTGTGATTCGCTTTGCCAAATCGCGCGGTCATCTACGCGCTCCATTCGCAACGGTGAACGAAGCGCACCGGTGGCTGCCGGAAGTAGAGTTTTTCCTGCAGCGCAATCCTGGCTATGCGCGCGGTGACGAGCTGGTGTGCCTGTGCGAGTTAGCGGCGGATAAACTGCGCCCACTGGGGCGACGTATTTTCTGCGCCGAGGCTGTCCGATCGACATGAGTGCGCAACTGTTCAATCATCCGACCGCAGTGGTCACCGGCTGGTACTGGCTATGCCGTGCCACGCAATTGCGGCGCGGACGCGTCATGGCGCTGCATCTGCTCGGGCGCGAGCTCGCCGTTTACCGTGGTGCTGACGGAAAGGTAGTGGCACTCGACGCCTATTGCGCCCACATGGGGGCACACCTGGCCGAGGGGCGCGTGGAAGGCAACGCCCTGCGCTGCTTTTTCCATCGCTGGCGCTACGAGGCCGATGGCCATTGTAGCGACATTCCGTGCCTGGACGGCAAACCGCCGGAGCGTGCCTGTGTGCGCGCCTGGCCCACCGCTGAAAAGCACGGCCTGATCTGGGTCTGGACCGGCGAGCAGGCATCTCAAGGCGTGCCGGAGCCGCCCGAGCTCACAGGCAGCGAATACGAATGCTACGTGGCCAACCGCTTCGAGAAAGGCTGCCACCCGAACGTGGTACTGATCAACGCCATTGATGAGCAGCACTTCCGCAGCGTGCATCGGCTGCCGGGCGAAATTCTACGCATGGAGCCGCAGGTACAGAGCGAAGCGAACATCGAATTCCGTAATACCGGCCGCGTCCCGGCACGGCACTGGTTTGGACGCTTGATTGGCCGCTTCTACGCAGGCCCGCTCACTTACGCCCTGAGCTACTGGTACGGAAGTATGGGTTTTGTTACCTTCGGCCCCGATTTTCTGCACCTGCATCTGATGTTTGCGCTGCGCAGGAGCGATGATGGCCGTGCGATCGGTCAGGCGGTTACCTTTGCAAGGCGGCGGCGCGGACCACTCGGCTGGCTGTTTAACCGCATCCTGTTGAGAATCACGGCACTGGCAGCGCGCTATTTCGCGCTCGGCGATACCCGGGTGTTCAACACCATACGCTTCCGGCTTGCAAATCCGATCGCCGCCGACCATGCGGTACTGGCATTTATCGCGCATCTCGAGCAGCAGCCGCATGCCGGCTGGAATGAGCCGGAGCCTGCCCCTCCGGACCTGCCGCGGTTGCGGGTTGCGAATCGTGGAAAATGAGTCGATGCAAAGAACTGTGCTGGTAACCGGTTGTTCGTCAGGTTTCGGCCTTGGCATCGCGTGCGCGCTGCGCGACCGCAGCTGGCGGGTACTGGCAGGCG
>JBAVKA010000594.1:0-2035 GCA_049688075.1 Gammaproteobacteria bacterium | reverse complement strand
CCGCTGCCGACGGGCGGCTACATCAACCAGGCCGATGGCACGAGCTGGATGGCGATGTATTGCCTGAACCTGCTGCGCATTGCCATCGAACTGGCCCAGAACGATCACGTCTACGAGGACATCGCGACGAAGTTCTTCGAACACTTCCTCTCCATCGCCGCCGCAATCAACGGTGTGGGCGAGGACGCGCTGGGTCTCTGGGATGAGACCGACCAGTTTTACTACGACGATCTCAGTCTGCCGGGTGGCCGGAATCTGCCCTTGAAGATACATTCCATCGTGGGGCTGATACCGCTGTTCGCCGTGCAACCGCTGGAACCCGGGATGCTCGACCGATTGCCGGAATTCTCCGCCCGGCTGGAATGGTATTTGAAGCACCGACCGGAGTTGGCGGCGCTCGTTTCCCACTGGGCCGTCACCGGCTTTGGGGACCGGCGTCTGCTATCCCTGTTGCGCGGCCACCGCATCAAGGCGCTGCTGCGGCGAATGCTTGACGAAACCCGGTTTCTCTCCGAGTTCGGCGTGCGCTCGGTGTCGAAGGCCCTCGAGCGCGAGCCCTTTCGTTTCGAAGCGGGCGGTGCGACCTATGAAGTTGACTACTGGCCGGGGGAGTCGCGCAGCGGGCTGTTCGGCGGCAACTCCAACTGGCGCGGCCCGATCTGGATGCCGCTCAACTACCTGCTCGTCGAGTCGCTGCAAAAGTTTCACTACTACTACGGCGACGATTTCAAAGTGGAATGCCCGACCGGTTCCGGGAAGTTCGTCACCCTCAACGACGTGGCCAACGAACTCATTCGCCGGCTCAATCGGCTGTTCCTGAAAGGTCCGGACGGGCAGCGACCGGTCCTGAAGTACCATCCCAAGCTCGCGGCCGACCCGCATTTCCGTGACTACGTGTTGTTTCACGAGTATTTCCACGGTGATACCGGTCGTGGCGTTGGCGCCTCGCACCAGACGGGCTGGACCGGCGTGGTGGCCAAACTGCTCCAGCATGGCAGCGACGCGGCCGCCGCCGACGCGTTGCCGACCCCCGTGGACATTGCCTATTCACCCACCGTGACGGTGAAAAACTCATGAACAGCAACAATCGCTACGATTTCATCATCATCGGCAGCGGGGCCGGTGGCGGCACACTGGCCCACAAGCTTGCGCCGTCCGGCAAACGCATCCTCATTCTCGAGCGCGGCGACTACCTGCCGCGCGAGAAACAGAACTGGGATCCGACCGAAGTCTTTGTGAACAATCGTTACGTGTCGAAGGACACGTGGTATGACTCGAACGGCAAACCGTTCCAGCCGGGTGTCCACTATTTCGTTGGCGGCGCGACCAAGATGTTCGGCGCCGCGATGTTCCGCCTGCGGCAGCACGATTTTACCGCCCACCGCACCGCTGACGGCGTGACGCCGGATTGGCCAATCCGCTATGAGGACCTCGAACCCTATTACACGCAGGCGGAGCAGCTCTACCAGGTCCACGGCCGGCGCGGCGACGATCCCACCGATCCGCCGGCCAGTGCGCCCTATGCGTTCCCCCCGGTGAGCCACGAGCCGCGTGTCCAGGAAATCGCCGATGGCTTGCAGCGCGCCGGTTATCGGCCGGCGTACGCGCCCACCGGCATCATGCTCGACGAGGCGGACCGTCCCCGGAGCCGATGTATCCGCTGCAATTCCTGTGACGGCTATCCCTGCCTCGTACACGCCAAAGCGGACGCCGAAGTCATCGCCGTTCGTCCCGCGCTGCAGTACCCCAACGTGACACTGGTGAGGCATGCCCATGTCCAGCGGCTTGAAACCGAGGCCGGCGGACGTGCCGTCACCAGGGTAATCGCCGAGCGCGACGGCCGACGTGAGGAATACCAGGGCAGCATCATCGTCGTGTCCTGCGGCGCAGCCAATTCCGCGCGACTGTTGCTGATGTCGGCCAATGACCAGCATCCGCGCGGCCTGGCCAACGGATCGGACATGGTGGGCCGCCATTACATGTTTCACAACGCCGTCGCGCTGGTCGCGCTCTCCAAACGCGAGAATCCGACCGA
>JBAVKA010000593.1:0-5978 GCA_049688075.1 Gammaproteobacteria bacterium | reverse complement strand
GTGCTGACGGACTCGACTGCTACTGCGATAGCGACCAGACTGGCGGACATGATGCACATTGCCGCAGCGATACCGAGACTTCGAAAGGGGCAGCGGCGTACGTTGCGCATGGCGATGGCTGTGCTGCTGAGGCACGCGACCGCTTTGTCCCGTACTCCGTGAGGCTGCAGTCCTCCCACGTCAATGGCCCTCCCGGATGGCGTCGTAGGGATCCATGCGTGCGCTCCGTACGGCGGGCGCCAAGGCAGCCAGAGTGCCAGATGCCACGATTGCCGCGACGCAAGCCGCAGCGAAACCCACCAGTACATAGGGCGACGGCGGGAGGAAGGTAAGCACGCCCATGTCCGCGCTCGCGACCTGCCGGTAACCGCCGAGGACGAGCCAGCCGCCCAACACCCCGAACAACGCTCCCGGCAACGTCACGATCATGGCTTCCAGGACGAACAAGCGAATCACATGTCCCTTGGTCGCGCCCATCGCCCGCAGCAGGCCAATTTCCCGCTGTCGCTCGTTGACCGCTAGAGAGAAGGTCACACCCACGACCAGAAGCGTCATGAGCCAACTCGCCACCCCGGCGGCGACAATGCCCCAGTCGCTTGCGCCGATATCCCGCCGCACCGCGACCGTCAAGTCAGGGATCTGAATGACCTGAACCCCGGGTACGATGGAGGCGATGGCGTCCGCCACTGCGGCGACGTCGGCCCTCTTGCGCACCTTCACCAGCACGGAAGAAATCTGGTCGGGCGCAACAGACAGCGGGCTGGAGGAGCGCTCCTGTGAAATGCGCAGCATATCCCGGGCATCTTCCAGTGTCATGAAAATGGAGTCGTCGAGGAAACCCATACCGGTGGGCTGTATGGAACTCACCATATGGAAAAGTTTGCCGTAGAAGGTCATGTAGGTGCCTTCGACGGCGTACAAGGTGGTGGATCCGACGATCACCGACGCGGCGTCCTCCACCACCGACGCGTGCGTGTAGCGCACCCACGGGGTGACCGTGAAATCTGTTGCGGGATCGTAGCCGACGAGGAGTACCCGAGGGGTGCTGCAGCAAACGAGCTCCGCCGAGGTCAGGAACAGTTGCGGTGAGGCGATCTGGACGCCATCCACTCCCCGGATAAGCGGCATGACAGACTCGTTCATGTAGAAGTTGGAAGGTTGTCCGGCGATCAGGAGCTTGCTTGCCTCGGCCCGGTGACCCTCGGGGACCACCATGATGTCCGCTCCCAATCGGCGTGCAGCTTCATCAAGTGTCCGGTCGACGCTATGCAGCATTGCCGTCGCGGCAAAAACCAGACCACAGGCAAGGCACGCGGCGAGCGCGGCAGTAATGCTGCGGAACGGCTTGCGCAGCACGTTGCCGATCGCCACTCTTGTCAGCATCATCTTGCGCGCTCTCCCACGCGGCTGGCGTCCCTGGTCTTGTCGCCCGGCGCTCATGGCACTCTATTCACCGTGAGCTGGGGAAATTCGTGCAGGTCCATGCGCCGCACCGGCGAGCCGCCCCGATACTTCACAACACGTCCTCCACCATAGCCAGAAGGACCTCCGGGCTCATTCGGCCAACGATCTTTCTGTATACGTTTCCTTCCCGGTCGATGACAAGCGCCGCGGGATAGACAGTAACGCCGTAGCGTAGCGCCACCCGCGAATCATTGTCGAAGAGGACCGGATACGTCACGAGTGTGTCTTCCTCCATCGCGTCTGCGGCATCATGACTCTCGCCGACGTTGATGGCCAGAACAGACAAACCGCGTTTCTCGAGGTCGGGCAAAAGCGCTTCGATATCGCGCATTTCCTCCACGCAATACGGGCAGGAGTCCGTCCAGAACAGCAGTAGTGCCGGGCGGCTGCCCACGTCCTCGGGAAACGACAAAGTGTCGCCGCCGCGTGCCTGGAGGCGGAAGCTGGGGGCCGGGTCGCCCCTAGACAGCGGAGGCGGCTTCGTCTGACACCCGGCCAAACCCATGCTGGCGGTCCCGACCAGCAGGGACACCAGCAACATCCAGCGCAACGCTAGCGACGGATCCCCGCGGCATCTGACCTCGTGTGGCGCTCCCCCCATCTGTTATATTCCTTATCGGGGCTCCCGGGGACGCGCCGCCCGAAAGTCAAGCGCTGTCCCTGGGGGAACCCTGTGCGCTTCCACGATCACGAATCCTTGCCCTTGCGGACGGTCCTCATAACTGAAATCCAGGACGTCTTTTACGTGGAAGTCGTCCGTGTGGAGGTCCGGTGCCAGTTGGAAGTGCATCGCCATGGGGTCCATGCCGACAACCTGGCCGTGCGGCGCGATGTAGTCGTCGATCGCTTGGTGATGGATCACGAGCGCGTCTGGCAGGATCTCCACCACCACGCCGCGAACCTGGTAGGTGTGCGACACTTCCGGGGTAGCCGTGGAGGATGGGGAACCGCCTTCTCCACAGCCCGTGATCAGCAGCATTGCCGAGAGCACACCGAGAACCAGGCAACCTGTATGCCGCATCCGATTCGTCCTCAGATTTCCGACCCTACCCAAGAGTCTGACGCAGACTGCTCGTCCTCGGGAATAGTTGCACGCTACTAGCGCCCAGCTCCCACGGATGGTTATATGCCCTCACAACGGGAGTACAGTACCTTGTTTTGCCCTTAACAAAGGGTGGAAAGAGTGCCTCACGGCGGCGTCGATGTCGTAGTGGGCTGTAGCGTGGGGAAGTATTAATCGAGGAGGACAGGTGTCGCCCGAGGCGCATGAAGGCTGCTTGAGGGGGTGAGATTGGCCTTGGACAAGGCGATCGGAGCGGCATGTTCGGGCCGAGACGAGGGCGCTGTTGTGACTCGGACGTTCCGTCGCGCAAGAGCCTGTAAATAATTCTGTGTAACTGCCCGGTTACAGAGTCTCCGGCATACGCTCGGGGAACTCGATCATAAAACGGTTCAATGCCGCCTTCCAGTTGCGGATTGGCATGGACCATTTCTTCGCTTCCGCATAATCTTCACGCTTTCTTCACATTTCAATTGAGCCAGCACCTCCTGGGGCATTCGCTTGATGGCATCCTTGCCAGCAAGTGTGGCATGCGGGTGACCGGGCATCTGTCGTGCAAGTCTGCATGGCCGTGTACGTATTTCCCCGAATAGCAAACAAACTCCTCCCTGACTAACATCAAAAGACAGCCTGGTGGGATGTAGTAATGTACCCCCGATCAGCTGATTAAGTGGCATGATTCTTGTCATGTAATTTGACACAGAGGAATAACATCTAATTCCAACAAAGGAGCGCGCTATGTTTTCCCACGTTATGCGAGGACTGGTATTGGCCAGTGTATTGTGTCTGTGTGTGGTGGTGCCCGCCGAGGCGACCATGCTGACCCGTCTGGGAGGAGCCGCGGCCTATGATGATGTCCTGGACATCACCTGGGTCACCAATGCCGCGCTCAGTGGTGAAGGTACCTGGGATACGCAGGTCGCCTGGGCGGATGGCCTGGACTATCTCGGTTTTGATGACTGGCGCCTGGCGTCGATGTCGGTGGCGGCGGGCCTGCCTATAGGTACAACGACCTCCGTGTTTGATTGCAGGTCAGCGACCGAAGCACAATGCCGGGACAACGAGCTGGGTTATATGTTCTATCACAACCTCGGCGGAACGTTTGGAGACTTCCTCCGCGGTAACCAAACCGTGGATGGTGTGGACCTGATGAATATCCAGGGCGTCTACTGGTCCGGTACGGAGTACGATTCCGGCAACGCCTGGGGGTTCCCCCTCGACGGCATGCAGGACTTCGACATCAAGGGCCTAATCAACTTCAACGGTTGGGCTGTGCGCGCGGGCGATGTCGCCGCGGTGCCTGAGCCCCCAGTGGTGTGGTTAATTGGCAGTGGCCTGATCGGCATGATCGGTGTGGCGAAGCATAAGAAAGCAGCATAACGATTAATGGTGGATTTACCAGAGTCGGCGGCTTCGGTCGCCGTTTTTGTGTGCGGTGAATGTCAGCATCTGGCCCAGGCTGTGTGAAAACTCGCGCTACGGAACACCTCTCAAAAATTCGACTTCACCAGAAGCGCGTAGAGCCACGATCGGCATATGAGGAATGGTTTTGGAACCCCCTGTTTTTCGATTATTTCGAGTTTTCACACAGCCTCGGCCGATCTCTGACGTACAGGTTCTCGTTCCTGTGTTGACACCATGATTACAATGAATCCATAATTTATTTCGCAATATCGTGCTGGGTTTAATTTCCAACTTCCAGCGGCACGTTAAACAACTCTGGTAAAGCGGGCATGATCTCCTCCCCCGGGGTCAGCGCCAGCTGATCCATGTATACGGGGAAACAAGGAGATCACCATGCAAGCACTACAAACCCTACACGCGGATTTTCTCTACCAGCACGAGAGCTCTATTAGTCTGCTCTACCCGATGACCGATGAAGCCAGGGGCTGGATCGACGAGCACATCAGTGACGAAGCGCAGTGGTTCGGCAAGGGTCTGGTGATCGAGTGGCGCTACGTCGACCCAATCATCGAGGGCATCGTTAACGACGGCTTGGAGGTGGCGGCATGAACGAGATACCCCAGGTGCGGGACTACTTCCCGGAAGCACCACGAGAGTGGCTTGACCTGCCTGCCGAAATGACGGTCGACGTAGCCCTGTCGGACGGCGCCTGCGTCTACGGCGGTGTATTTACCTACTACGCGCGCAACTCCGTGGATGAGGCCCTGCGCGTTCTCTGCGGCCCGCGGGAGGACGGGATCCTGATTGCCTACACGCTCAACGTACGCCAAGTGGTGCCGCTGCTCCGTTGGGATATGGACTGGCCGCTCTCGAGGCGCGGCAGGGAGGTGCCCGTCAAGCGTCAGCTGGCTCAGGGCGCGGCACCCTGGGACTTCGAGACGGACCGGTCGCTGGTCAACCTCTACCAGGCCTTTTCCGGGCGGGGACAATGGAACCCTCCTTACTTCGGTCAACCCGTCGTCCGCCTGCGGGTCGGTGGACGGACGCGCGAGGCGGCCATCGCGAACTGGTATAGGTGCGCCCGGGCTCTGCGCAGGCTGAAGAACGAGGTGATTGAGTTGGCGAGTGACAGTCCCGCAGGAGATGACCTGACCGTCGCCAGTGAAAGTGAGATGGCACTGCGGCCCGGGAGAACACCATGAAGGATGAAGAGCATAACGTGGTGTTGCTGGAGCTGTACCGCCGCCAGCTCGAGGATGCCAACCCAAATCAATGGCTGTTAGACCAGCTGAGCAGGGACGCGGCGATCGGCATCCGTATGCAGGCAGGTCTGACAGCGAAGGTGGTGCCTTTCAGGCGCGGGAAGTAAAAAGGAGGTGCGTAAGCCGCATGGTCAGCCTGACCGCTGGCACCCGACATCGTCGCCGCCATCCTCAACGAGACACTGCCGCCCGAGGTGACGCTGTTTGAGCTGGCGGTGGGGACGGCGCTGGTGAGGGAGGAGCAGAGGAAGAAACCTGAAGCGGGTTGACAACGCGTCATGGTCCATTTACAGGGACCCCAACGACTTGCTTTAATCGGTCGAACATTCAACTTCTCATATCAGTCGGGCGCTATACCTCACGATGGGTGTTCCACCTCGACATCGATACGGTGCCAACGATATATTCCTTCTGCAAGCCCTGGCGGAGCATGGCTACGCTGCCCTACCGAGGAATGATCTTGGTAAGCCTGAATGGAAAATTCCGAATATGATCCCACGGAATCACAGCCCCACCGTGGGTTTAACCTCGCTGATACGGTCTGCGAACAGACCGGCCTGCTGGAGTTCCTCGATGAATCCGAACTTGCGCAGGTCCGCGATCCGCTCCGGGTACAGGATACCGTCGAGGTGGTCACACTCGTGCTGCACCACACGCGCATGGAATCCCTCGACGTCCCGGTCGATGGCGTTGCCGGACGGATCTAAACCACGGTAGTGAATCCGCGTGTAGCGCGGTACCAGCCCGCGCATCCCCGGCACACTCAGACACCCTTCCCAGTCCTCCTC
>JBAVKA010000592.1:0-15633 GCA_049688075.1 Gammaproteobacteria bacterium | reverse complement strand
GGCGACTTTCATACATTATGGAGGTAAGCAACATGAACATTCTATGCACAATGGACCCCATCAGCTGGAACGAAGTCACAAACCTGGATGGTGCACCCTGCTTGTATGAAGGCGACGGGGAAAATGGGATCGAAATCCACTTCGAGAACGAGATTGATCTGGAAATCTACCGTACGCTCGGTCAGGACCACAGGATTGTGCTGGAGGGAGACGACTCGGACGATTATATTGCGGAAGGTTGATGTGTCCGTCACAGGGGTAGACATGCCTTAAAGTGTTATCCGCGCGCTACCGCGTGGCGTCCCCGGCGATCCCTCAAGGGTACATTAGCAGGTGTGTCGTGACGCTCGGGATGCAAAACGGGACATCCAAGTCCCCGTTTCGCCCTCGCATGTCACGACAGCCTATTGTGCCCTGGCCACCCTGCGTGCGTGCCGCTTCGCCACACCATCGCACGCTCGATGGCGGCTACGCCGCACACCTGCGAATGGCTTGACGGTGTGTCGGATGCGCTTGTTGTTCCTGCCGATGCGCCTGTACAGCCACGGCACAAATGACCGGAGTGCTATACTAAAATCGCTATTACGCAGCCACCCTCGAGTATCGACGTTGTTTTATTTAGGATGCTGAATTCATATCCTGGCCCGGCATCGAAGAGGAGAAATTGGCACCGCGATGAAGAACTACAAATATCTCATTGTCGGTGGTGGTATGACCGCGGATGCGGCTGTCCGCGGTATCCGCGAACGCGACACCACTGGAACTATCGCCGTTCTGAGCGCTGACAAATACCCGCCGTACGACCGTCCACCGCTGTCGAAGAAATTGTGGACCGGCAAACTGCTCGATACCATCTGGCGCAAGACCGGGCAGGCCGATGCGGATCTTTATCTGGATACGCGTGCGGTGGACGGTAACGTGGCTGAGAGAACCATTACGGACAGCCGCGGCGAAGTCTACCGCTACGAGAAGTTGTTGCTGGCGACGGGTGGTGTTCCGCGACGTTTGCCATTCGCGGCCGAAGGCGTCATCTACTTCCGCACGTTCGAGGATTACCAGCGCCTGCGCGCGCTGGCCGATGAAAAATCCGAATTCATCGTCATCGGCGGCGGATTCATTGGCTCGGAAATCGCCTCCGCACTGGTCGTCAACGGCTGCAAGGTGACCATGGTGTTTCCCGAGAGCGGCATCGGTGCGCGCATTTATCCGCCCACGCTCTCCGGCTTCCTCAACGACTACTTCCGCGACAAGGGCGTCGACATACTGTCCGGCGAGAAGATACGTGCCTTGAAACAAACAGGCACGCGCTTCGCAGTTGACACCGAGAGGGGAAAGACCGTATCCGCGGACGCGGTCATCGCCGGAATCGGCATCGAACCCGAGGTCGGACTGGCCAAGTTACTTGAACTGAAGGTAGACAACGGCATCGTGGTCGACGAACAACTGCGCGCTTCGCCACCCGATATTTTCGCCGCCGGTGATGTCGCCAACTTCTACAGCGCGCCTCTTGACATGCGTCGTCGCGTCGAACACGAGGACAATGCCAATACCATGGGTGCGATGGCCGGACGCAACATGGCCGGCGCGTCGGAACGATACCAACACCTGCCCTACTTTTATTCTGACCTGTTCGATCTGGGTTACGAAGCAGTCGGTGAATTCGGCGCAGGTCTTGAGATCGTCGAAGACTGGCAGGAACCGTTCCGCCAGGGTGTCGTGTATTACCTCAAGGTCGGGCGTGTGCGTGGCGTTTTACTGTGGAATACCTGGGGTCAGATCGATGCCGCACGCCGCCTGATCGGTACCAAAGACACCTTCAGTGCGGCCGCGCTCATCGGGCGGATACATACGTAGTTGTCGCATATACGACTGATTGAGACAGGTCTTTGAGGTTCCTGTAAATTGGTCAATGCGCATCATCGATCGCCCTCCAACCTCCCCCGCTGCTCTTCCCGCAACAGCGGCATCCCCGCCGCCAGGTCGAACAGCGGCACCTCCGCCGACAGTGTCTCATCCAGGATGGCGGCTACAGTATATGGCGTTGCCGTGTCGGTAATCCATGCTGGCGTGCGGGTGTGTGCGTCCTGTGTTCGCGGAATCAGGCATTGGGCCAGGAACATCGTTTCGTCCCGGCTCTGCTACACTGGATACCAGGTGGTTGCGGCGCAGCAACCGTTGCGGCGCCGAAGCGGTGCGGGGTGGTACGCGGAAAACACGACGGTCAGTATGCCATGCGCTACGAGTTGTTCTATTGGCCTTCGATTCAGGGGCGCGGCGAGTTCGTTCGCCTTGCGCTGGAGGCGGCGGGCGCCGACTACGTCGACGTCGCGCGGCGGCGCGGGCGAGGCCTTGGAATGGCGGCCATGATGCGGCTCATGGAAGACCGAACTTCCGAACGTCTGCCGTTCGCACCGCCCTTTCTGCGCGCCGGCCGGCTGGTTGTCGCGCAAACGGCCAACATACTGGATTACCTGGGACCACGGCTGGGATTGGTCCTCCCGTCCGAGGCGAGCCGGCTGTGGGCGCACCAGCTGCAGCTAACGGTCGAGGATCTGGTCGTGGATATCCACGACACCCATCACCCGGTCTCGTCCAGCCTCTATTATCACGACCAGCGCAAAGAGGCGCGCCGGCGTGCGCAGTATTTCAGGGAAGAACGCGCCCCGGAGCTGCTCGGCTACTTCGAGCAGGTGCTCGAGTGCAATCGCAACGGACGTGGCCACATGGTGGGTCGGCGCCTGTCCTGCGTAGACCTGTCCATGTTCCAGATCGTCGACGGACTGCGCTATGCCTTCCCGAGCATGATGACCCGTCTGGAAGCGCGGATTCCACGACTGGCGGAACTCCACGCGCGGGTGGCACGGCAATCGAGCATCGCAGTCTATCTCGGCTCGGCGCGACGCCTGCCGTTCAACGAAAACGGCATCTTTCGGCATTATCCCGAACTGGACGGCTAGCACTTCTCGGGTTGAACCTTCCGTGACAACATCGCCCCCTGCTCGCAACCTGGAGGATACAACATGACGCTATTGATCGCCGGACTCATCATTTTTTTCGCCGTGCATTCGATCGCCATCGTCGCCGACGACTGGCGCCAGCGTATGATCCTGAAAATCGGTGAGTGGCCCTGGAAGGGTCTGTATTCGGTAATCGCCACCGTCGGGTTGGCGCTCATTATCTGGGGATACGCGCTTGCACGACAGACGCCGGTCGTGCTGTATGTACCACCGCAGTGGCTGCGCTACGTGGCGCTGATCCTGATGGTTCCGGTCTTCCCGCTGCTGCTCTCGACCTACCTCCCGGGCCGCATCCAGGCTGCGACCCGACACCCCATGCTGGCCGCCACCAAATTCTGGGCGTTCGCCCATCTGCTGGTCAACGGTACGCTCGCCGATGTACTGCTGTTCGGTGCATTCCTGGCGTGGGCCGTCGCCGACCGCATTTCACTGAAGCATCGCGCCGAGCCGTGGGTGCCACGACTGCCGCACAGCGCCGCAAACGACGTCATCGCGGTAGTCGGCGGACTGGGTATTTATGTCGCCTTCACGCTGTGGCTGCACACCTTGCTGATCGGGGTGTCGCCGCTCGGCTGAGCGGCTGAAGTCAGCCCCGGTTCCATCACCGCGGCCCGCGGCCGCCGGTCTCCCTGACCGTACCCCTAAACACGAGCATGCTGGAATGCGGGAGATTGATCATTTCAGACGACCTCTCGTGCGGCCTGCCGGGTGGAGATGTCGCGTAACGGGCGGTATGCCTTCACAACCAATGCGGGTTCGTCGAGCATTTCCGCATTCAGGAGCGGTCACGATGGAAGCCTTATGCTAACGACCAGGGACGGCGTCGCCGCAAACACAGGCGCGGGTAGCGCGCCGATCGATCTGGCTTTGTCGAGCCGGGGCAATTACCTGTTCTCGTTGAACGCGGCCGACGGGACGATCGCGGCGTTCAGGCTGGTCGGCAACCGCAAGCTTGTTCCCATGCCGGGGGTGACAGGTTTGCCGGGAACGGTCAACGGCATGGCTGCTTATAGAGGAGGATTCAGGAAGAATCCAAAACGGCCGGCCCGGTAGACGCAATGTCCGCCGGGCCGGGTTCGGTATCTTTCCCGGGTAGGACTGTCAGCTGCGGATATAAGGGGGGAGCCAATCGCAGTGAATACATCCCTGTAAGTTCCGGGGATGCCTGCTGCGCCGTACCCGGGTTCGCGAACATCATGTGAACCCGTTTGGCAGGTGAGATGTCCACAGGACATCTGACTTTTCCGTCTTACCGATGCGGCCGTCGGTCACACCCGGTTTCACCTGGCTGGTGGTCCAATGTGCAACGGTCGTGTGGGGGCGTGTGATCAGGCAATAATCTTGCTGCAATAACTTGCCAGGCTATCTTCTCTCAAATGACATTATTGCACCCGCATGATTAACCACAAGACTTTTGCCAGGAGAAAATGAGACAATTTTCCACACTTCATCCCCGTGTTTCCCTGAGTAGATTATCGTATTTCCTTCAAGTTTGTAGTGCTCAGTGTCATCTCCACCAGGCATTCTACTAATAACTGTGCCGTTCGATTGAAAGTCCATAATAATTCCCACCTTGTGCTTATTGTCCAAGTCATCTGACTCTGCCCAATGCATGAATTCCCATGCACCGGTCAGTTCACTGATTTTTAGATCAGCAGCCCAGGCAACAACAGGAAATAAGATGGAAAATAAAACAATCGTAATATTTAATCTTTTCAAAATAGATTCTCCTCTAAAAGGACTACACTCAGGTGGCCTGAAAGTCAGTATTATCTGGTGACTTTTAGGTCATGTTTAAAAACCACATCCATTAGCATCAATAACTTATTGTCATGTTACATGGCCGAATGGGCTTTTCAAACTTGGCTGAGAACACACGGGAGGTCCGGAAACTGCAAGCAGACCTGCAAACAGCATTAACGTGAGAGCTGAGGCGGGCTCGGCGCAAGCCGTTGGGCCTTGCTTCGAGCGAGGAATCAGGCGTCTCTGCGGTTGGACCTTGCAAGCACGCACGAGCACTGCCCGGACACATTACCACAATACCTTCGTCGAGAGCTTCATGACGATGCGAAAAGAGGAGGTGTATCTCGCGATTACGAGATCCACCCGGGTGTGCCGGACAACCCTCCTGCCCTGAAACTCATCGCCAGGCAACGGGTGGAAACTATTCACCCAACCCCGGCACGCGTTATAATAGGAACCTTGAACGGCCAGATCGGTATACTCCATGACAAACACTAGATGGTTCAACACCATGCGCGGCCTGTGCGCGCTGGGCATCGCGATCTTCCTCGTAGTCGTGTGTGGCAGCGAGCCTGCACTGGCCGAAGATAGCAGCGACACCAGACTGAATGAGAGCGCAAAAGATGTCAGCAACAATTTCGGTGATTTGCTCAAGGGCATGGGCCAGGAACTGAAGAACGTCATCGGATCGGACCACAAGTCGGAGAGCACTGCAGCTGAACAGGACAAAAATAAGGAAGCGGAGCATGCGAACGACAATTCCGGCAACGATGTGAAAAGTAAATAGTATTCATCCTCAAATAATCTCACTCGCCGCAAAGGCGCACGAGCAGGAACCTGTCCGGGCAAGGGGGACTGTCGCGAGAAAGTGACATGGCAAGAACAGAGGCCGTTCCCGGTACAGGGCGGCTCACAACCGCCCAGGAAGCCTGTGACAAACGTGATGACTGCGCAGGTCGCCGCCTCGAGTGAGCGCAGCAGCTTGTTGAGGGCGATAAAGATGCCCTGGACGGACGTTTCTTCCAGCAGAGCAGCGGCGAGGGCAAGCTACAGGATGATGCCGACCAGCAGTATGCGCCTTTGCACACGTGCGTGGCTCTCGCTTATGGTCCAGGCAAGCGCGTGCAGCACGAAGACTCCAATGGCACTTTGCAGGGCAAGGTCCATGGAGGTGGACGGGTGTGCGGGTTGCGTTATCGGTGGGTGCTACCGGGCGCGTGTTGGTGGCGATCGCTGTGCAAAGGATACTCCGGGTCATCGGCAAGAGGCTGTGCTGCAGTGAAGGCACGAGAATAGCGGAGTGCGATCGGCGTTACAGATACGCACCGTGTGCAGTCCAGGCATGCGTCAATCTGTACCCTGGGCGCCGCAAACAGGACCTGTTTCAGCCAGACCACGAAACGATCGCGGTATGTTTGACGCTGAAATGCCTGAATATGCCCGCTACCCGGCACAACCCAGAGCTCTTTCGGCTCCCGCGCCAGTTCGAACAGCCGCCTTCCGTACTCGACCGGCACGATGGGGTCACTGTCACCGTGGATGATGAGCAGCGGTATTGGACTGATGTCGGCTACCGCCCTGGCTGCGCTGTACTGATCCGATACCAGCCACGAAAGCGGATACTGCAGCGGCCATGTCAACCAGAAATCCGAAAGCTTCTCGCGCGCTATCCCGCGGTAACTTGAAAACGCGCTTTCGACCGCCAGCCCGCGGATATGTCGGCGATAGGGCGAATGTGCGACATTATATATCGCGATGGCGCCACCGAGACTCTGGCCGAATACCACGAGGCGATCCGGACTTACGTCGGGCCGTGCGATCAGGGTGCGCAACGCACTGTCGACGTCGTCCTGTAGCCCTTCCACCGAGGGCTCGCCGGCGGATTCTCCGTAGCCGCGATAGTCGAGAAGGAATACATTGAATCCCTGCGCCGGCAACCAGCGAACCGACATGATGTGGGTGCTGATGTTTTCGGCATTGCCGTGCAGAAACAGGATCGTACCCTGCACCCGGGATGTGCCCGGCAGGAACCAGGCGTGCAGTAGCGTACCGTCGCGCGCCGGGAAATACACGTCTTCATACTTCAGCCCGAGCTGGTCCGGCGATAGCACCTGGGTGCGGTAGGGAAAGAAGAACATGCCATTGCAGCCCGCCAGTACCAGCATCATCCCGGCGATGAAGAACATGTGACGTTGCATCAGAAATACAGGAGCATGGAAAGCTGGCCGCCGTTCCAGACATCGTGGAACTCCTGTCTGCGAAACAGATCGAACCGCAGTGCGATCTGCCGTGTCAGTGTATAGCGCTGTTTCAGCACCAGCTCGCGCGCCTCATGCGTGTCACCGAGGCCATAGCGCAACGCCCTCCCCTGGAGATTAACCCGCCAGCGATCAGAGAGGTCCACCAGCCAGCCTATAGTGGGGCCGGCGCCAAGCGCATAATTCCCCTTGTAACGCTCGCCTGCGTCCATCGATGCCTCGAGAAAACCGTAATACACCGACTGCCCGTCGTTCGAGCCCGGGACGTTGTACGCAAGCCCCGGGCCACCATTGGCCTGGAATACCAGCTCCTCGTCGTTTTTGGCGAAATGATCGCGTGTCAGGCCGATATTGAACTTCCAGGACACAGGGCGGAAAAAATCATCACGCGGCGAGAGTGAAACGATATCGAGCGGGATGAAGTGCTCAAGCCGTATGCTGTCACTGCCCTGATAGTGACGAAACGCCGTGTCGAAGAACTGTATCTGCGCGCCGCGCGTGTATCCGCCGTCATCGTCCATCAGGTCGTGATAGGACGGGCGCACACGGATCTCGCCAAATTCGCGCCCGTCCTGGCTGCCGAGGCCCACACTCAGCCGCGCGGTCTTGTGACCCTGATCAGGGCGCACCGCAGGCACGGGTACAGCGGGGCGCTGGCCCGCCACGTCCAGCCGGCTGCGGGCGAGCAGCAGGTCACGCAGGTATCGCGGATCAATCGCCTGATCCTTGCCGGTGGTCTTCTCGTAGGAGGTGTAATCATATCCCAGTTCCAGCACCATGGCCTGATCCGTCGCGGACAGGGCCTTAACGCGTGCATCGTTCGGCAACACTTTCTTTTTCGAGAGGTCCATTGCCAGCTGACGCAAGGCTGGATCGAGCTGGCGGATGCGCTGGTGTATTACGGTGGTCGTCGCGGGGCGATAAATCACATGGCTGACCAGACCGGGTTTTTCGGCCACCGCGCGCACAGTATCGGAGGGAATGGCCCACCAGCGGAACTGGTCCGTCAAATCAAGGCCAGGGCGCGCCACATCCAGCAGGGACAGCAAGTGATAGGAGCAGTTTTCATCGAAAAAGTAATAATCGAAGCGGGTCGGACCGAGTTCCCAGGCATGCATCAGGAGCCGGTCGATCTCCTGCGGTGTGAGCGACAGACGGTATTCCCAGATGTCGCGGTTTTCGATATCGCTGTATTTGCGAACCTTGATGTAATAGGGTGTAATTGAGAATACGCCGGGATAACCACCGGTCAGGCCATTCACCGCGAATACAAGACCGCTGGTTTCCCCGGTGTCCGCTGCATAACTGATGGTATAGGACAGCAGGCGTGTGTGCTCGTCCTGGTTCCTGGTGTCGATGCGCATCAGGGTATGCCCGTACATCGAAGCCGGGTTGTTGAGATAGGCAGCGGGAAAAACCAGCGTGATCTCGTTCGGATCGAGACTCTCGCGCCATTGATTGAATCGCCTGCACGGCTGCTCTGGCAAGCGTACCGGGTCGAAATGCAGTTCGCCTTTCAGCCAGTGGTAGCGGGCTATGAACCGGCATTGCGGATTCTGGACAGTATCGGTCTCCTGTATGTCTGAGAAAAACGCGGCGAGCGTCGCCTCAAGCTCCGCCTCTGCGTCCGTATTGCCGTCGGACGCATTGAAAAAATCCGGGTCATCCGCCAGGCTGTGCTGGCCCGGCCGGTAGGAATAGGGTTTGAAGTGCAGCAGGTCAAGCCATTCCTGCCGTTGTGCCAGGTGGTTTGCACGTGCCTGATCGATTAGTTCATCCATGTAGGCAGTTCCGGCTGCGGCAGCCACTGGTAGCAGTGACATCAGCAACAGAAACAGGATCCGATGCCCTCGCATGGAACAACCGTATCGTCTCGGCACAGAAAAAAACGGCACCCGTCCTGTGTCGGTCGGGTGCCGTGATAAGACTACAAGCTGAAACTCTTGCCTAGATAGCCTGAGCGTATTGTGCCAGTTGCTCGTTCGACGAGATTACCTGCTTCAGGGAGGCGACGACCTGGTCGGTGGTCGGGTTTTCCGTAGGGAAGATGAGAGCAAAGTTATCTTTGGTGGTACGGAAGAAAGCGGCCTTGTCCTGTTCCTGTACACCGATCAGGTTGGCGAGGGACTCAAGAGTTTCGCCGCTGCCGGTGGACATGTCGCGGGCCAGCTTGCTCTTGTTGCCATCAATGAACATTGCCGTCTTCCAGCTGGAATTCACCACACCATCCTGTGTGCAGCCCGAGGTGCCGGAGGTAATGCCGAAAGTCTGGTTACCGGAAGTTCCATTGGTGGTGGCACCCAGAACCTGTGGAGCGATGCCGCTCTGGCCATCCATCACTTTGCTTCCCCAGCCGCAGCTGCCAATATTATTGTTGGCAGCCATCGCACCAACCGGGATCATCCCTAGCAAAGCAATAACCGTGAGCTT
The DNA here is from genome assembly GCA_049688075.1 of Gammaproteobacteria bacterium. GTDB lineage: Bacteria > Pseudomonadota > Gammaproteobacteria > UBA9214 > UBA9214 > CAVQCA01. The sequence goes on along the minus strand of JBAVKA010000592.1, from coordinate 6,185 downwards.
TTTGTTCAACATTAATCATCCTCCCGAGTTTGATGTGGAATAAAACCAACAGAAACAGATACATCTCGGTGCGTTATAAGCCCGAAGGCATCTAATGTCAAGGACTAAGCGGCTGTTTACATCGAACTCCCGTTGGGAACCGCACGAAGCTTGCCCGCCACCTTTAAGTTGCCGGGGGCTTCCGCAGAACCCCTCTGCTCCCTGCGCACCGAGCACTTCGTGCTCAGCACCTGGTATTCCGCACTACCTGCGAATGACAGGAAAGCCAGCCATGTCCTGACGTTCACATCCTGCAATGGTATTTCGGCTGTCGAACTCCGGTCACTGCCTGTTAGCCAATGAACGGCAGGTTAATCTCCATCACTTGCCATCCTGTAATAGTTCGAAAAAATACGGAGTATCAGAAAGCGGGCAAGCATGGCTGACGTCCGGGAAAGGAAACAACAGCACATCACATTGAACAGACCTGGTGTCCAGTTGTTATTGCCGATACCGCCGTTCACGGATCAACGCTGCACACCAAACAAGCGCAATGAGTCCAAGACCGGCATATGATGCGAGATCTCGCCACGAAAAATGGTATTCATGGAGCTGGTCAATGCGGATAGTATCAAAAGCGACAAACTCACCGATCAATGAGACCTGCGAACTCGTCGCACGCGTATCGCCAGCTACTCGAAGGGGCTCATCTGCGAGGGTGATCACTACATCACCCTCGGCACGATGCTGGTAGGGCCTGCGGTCAATGCGAACTTCTTTACCAACTCGTCTTTCCTTTTCCTGTAGAGTTGCAATCGACATAATGTTGGCCGAAAGAGGTCCATATGAAAGAGCAAGGGGGGTAAGCATGTATAGCGATAGCAGGAAAATCGCAGCGACAATACGGCCAGGCGGTTTGAATCGGAGGTCAATAGAGCTCGACGCCGGATGCACAAGAACCCAGATGCCGAATACCAATCCAGCCAGACTGAGTATCGCGATAAACACACTATCAGGCCATACCCAACCAAAGCTCAAGAATTGCCAGGTCAGTGGTGCCAGCAGGAATACGCCGTTACCCCATTTGATTTCTATCGTATCAAGCAAGAGGTGGATTAGCGCATTAACCGCCAGTATCCCGAACACCAGGCGCGGCCTCTCACTCAGCAGGGCAAAGACCAGGGACAACAAGACGCAGAACAGCAGCGACGCTTGAACCGCTGCGTACAGCGTGACATCGTAATGGTCTATGCCGGGCACCAAGGCGATTAACGCACGGCGGAAGATCCAGGGAAGGTCTGGAATAATGCACCCAAGAAACACCCACTTTAGATCGATCCTGGTCGAGATCAATCGGTTGCCCATGCCCTGGATACCCAGATGAACAAGCGTATTTGGCACTAACCGAAACTCTTCGCTACATTGGGACTCAAAGGATAACATGGGGATAAGCAATGAATACAAGGATGTCAGGCGCTTTATTGGGCAAGATCCGAGGAATTAGCCTTCCAACCGACACGGTGCCCAGCAATGACCGCATTCTCCCCCGCATTTTGGCCGTTCAGGCACTTGGCGCTAAGGACTGAAACGGGTCGCTCCTTCTCATTAAGCCGTCGCTGATATAACCAGTAGCTGCATGACCAGAACAGGATGGTCTCCGATCCTTTAGAATTTTCTTATCTCGATACCAGACTTGCCTGACTGATTCCTTCCTAACTGCCATGCCAGATTCACCGCATCAACCTGCATGGCAAAATTACTGCCACGAATACCGGATAGGAAAATCAGCCTCCTAGGGTGTCGGCTGAGCAGTGACAGCAGCAGAACTGCGGGACTGTACAGTGGCATGGCGTATACTGTGCCGCGCACATCATTGCGGCCAGTGCCACCAAATCAAAGATGTCCGTACGCTACTCCAAAGATCCTCAGGTCGATCGCACTTTGCGACATTCCGTTCGAGACGGTGTGGCTTATTCCGTCATGTCGGGTAGCGGTGAGACTTACCTCTCTGCCTTTGCTCTGTTTTTGAAGGCGAGCGCCCCACAGGTTGCGTTGATCGCCACATTACCGCCGCTGTTGGGTTCACTGGCACAGCTGCTCTCCGCCTGGCTGGTGCGACGACTGCGGCAGCGCAAGCGATTGATCCTTGCTGGCGCGTCGCTGCAGGCGCTGGTTTGGCTTCCACTGCTGCTATTGCCGCTGATCTATCCGGAACAGGCGATCCTGCTGCTGGTCGTGTGTGCGACGCTGTATCACGCCTCGGGTAATTTTGCGGTGCCGCTATGGATCAGTTTGATGGGGGATCTGGTACCGGAACGCAAACGCGGACGCTATTTCGGACGCCGAACACGTTTGGCAACCATGACAGCGTTCCTGGCGCTGGTCATCGGCGGCATTGTGCTGCAAGTGTTCGACACTAACGGCGAGACGGTGTTCGGCTTTCTTGCACTGTTTCTCAGTGCCGGCATCGGCCGCGTCATCTCGGTCTATCACCTGAGTTGCATGCATGAGCCATCCATGGGCACGTTACCGGAACCGTTGCCTGCAGGCTGGCTGGGGCGTCTACGAGAATCACATGCCTGGCGTTTCACCCTCTACATCGTCTGTATGCAGGGAGCAGTGGCCGTGGCCGCCCCCTTCTTCGCCGTCTATATGCTGCGCGATCTGCATTTCTCCTACCTGCAATTCATGGCCAACACGGGCATGGCAGTACTGGTGCAATTCCTCACCCTAAACACCTGGGGTCGCATCAGCGACATCTTCGGCAACCGGCTCATACTGGTGACCACCGGCAGCATGATTCCGCTGTTACCGGCCCTGTGGCTGCTCTCGGACAACTTCTGGTACCTATTGGCTGTGCAGGTGATCTCCGGTCTGAACTGGGCCGGATTCAGTCTCAGCAGCGGTAATTTCCTCTACGAGCTGGTCTCCGGCAAACGGCGGACCGCCTACATGGCGTTTCACAACGTATTCACCGCCATGGCGGTATTCGCGGGCGGCATGCTCGGTGCACTACTCACCCGTATCTTGCCGCAAGACATCACGCTGTACGGCAGGACGTGGCACTGGGACAGCATTCTGCTCGCGGTGTTCGCAATTTCGGCGCTGCTGCGCGGGCTGGTTGCCCTGACATTCCTGCCGAGGATGCAGGAGGTGAAAATGCCGCGTCGGCAGATGTCACCACGCCAGCTGGTGTTTCGCGTCACGCGATTCAATGCATTTTCCGGACTGCTTTATGAAGTCGTCACCATGTTTCGACGGCCGTCGGAAAGTGAAACACCCCAATAGGCAAAGTCATCCTGCGTTGGAAAAACGGCCATAGTGAAAAGGGGAAAGATTTATTCTCTGATTTTCTGAGGCGAAGATGTTAACCAGCTTTTCTATGAAAGAAAATCAGCGTTGTCTCTGCTCACGTCGCCTGCGTCGACAGCTCGGTCCAGTTCGGTCGGTTCGGACCCGTAACTCGATGTGCCCGATCAAATTTTCAGTAAGACACACCCACGGATTTCGGCCGGGCGTTCGGAATCAGTTCGGTCGAGACCGTCGGTCAGGATGGACACCGAAAAAAGTGTTTCGGCTTCTTCGGTTTTCTGACGCTAAAAACAATGAGGCACGGGTACTCATAATCCCCTGGTCCCAGGTTCGAGTCCTGGCGGGCTCATCATCTCCCTCTGAAATCATAGCATTATCGCATTCGGACCAAGGGATCGGAGTCCCCGGGTGTAACTCATAGCCGGGGCTACGGCGCGGGTGGGTCGGGAGGTTCATTCATTCCAGATCGCTAGGCACCAGCGAGTCCTCACGCTTTATGCCGCTCGAAGCATATCCATCAGCACGTTGAGCATCACCCGCCACTGGATGGCATACTTATGCCAATTCATGACTCCGGAAAGACTCGCCGCACAATGGTATCAGCTGTGGAACTTGAGAACGTAAGAAACGAAGTGCTGCGAAAGATCGGAAGAAATATGCTCCTGTATCAGCAAGTGGAGCATATGTTCAAATACCTCGTAGCCAATGGCCGGATTGAAGGATATGCGAGCGAGTTAAAGGCCAATCACAAGCGAAGAGTTGAAACCATTTCCAAACAGACTTTGGGCGCGACGGTTGGCCAATACCTAGAAGACAATCACACAGTAAATGGACAAATCAACAGCGATCCCGTTGATCTGAAAGAAGCCCATTTTTCATTCACCTTCAAACTGGACATAGATGCTGTTTATTACGAGAAGCGAAAGGATGCCTTGGCGTCTCTCGTCGCTGAACGCAACGAATTGATACATCACTTACTTCCTCGCTTATATCCCGAGTCCATTGAGCGGTGGCTTGAAACAGAAAAGCTACTCGATCTTCAACGCGAAAAACTGCTCCCCGAAATTAATCATCTCAAAAGCATGGTTGATGCGCTGCAAGAAGGCAGAAGGGAGCTTGCAGAATATGTTCGTTCTGATGAATACAAGAGAGAGATCGAATTAACACGACTCAGACAAAGCCGTCTTGTTGTATTGCTCGGCGATATCGCTTCTCAAGCAGCAAGGCAGGATGGGTGGATGCTGCTGAGTCATGCCGATCAATTAATTCGACAACACGCTCCTGAGGAAATAGCAGCACTGAAAGAAAGATACGGTAAGAAAACGTTACAGGAGTTGATTCAGGCGACAGATATTTTTGATATAGCTGAGGAACTCACTAAAAAAGGTGGCATTCGGGTGCTTTATCGTCTGAAACCTGAGTGGATAATGCAGAAGTCATGAACCTTGTCTCGGTTAGTGTGAATCTCACATAATCAACCGACATGTTAGCGAATAGTACAAAACCAGCTTACGATCTATATCCAACCCCCTTCCTCCTAACCCAAGAGTGTACCGTCTGCCAACTGCTGCCATACATCCTGACTATCGCAGCCTTGGCCACACCATACGATAGCAGTTTCCGTATCTCATCCCAATGCTGATCCAGCTTTGACACTCAATATGATCCCTTCGGCCTGCCTAATTGTTTATCCGCAGGCCTGATCAAGCCACATCCGCATTCTTGTTGATCTGCTTCAGTGTCTCGATGATCTTCCTGCTTTCCTTCTCGCCGAACACCCCAAGCACGCCCTGATCGTTGATGTTCGTGAACGGTGTGTCGAACATGTCTTCCTATTCTGTCCCCTAGCGAGCCGGCTTCATCGCGGTCTTGCAGTCGGCGGAAAGATCCTTGTCATGACTCCTGAGGCAAGAAACGATATGCCCCTCTCCCGGCCGCACATCTCCGCAGTACTTCGAGATGTCGCTCTGGCAAGCCTTATGAGCTTCCTGGACGCGCTCATGCATTTCCTGACCGCGCGTTTTGCATTCCGGCGAGAGCTCCGATTGGTGCTGGCGCAGACACTCGGCCACGCGCCCGCTCCCGCGGCTGACGTCTGCACAGAACTTCTCGATATCGGCACGGCAGGGTCGTTCTGCCGCGGAGGTGATTGCAGCTTGCCCGAACAAGGCGCATGCAATGATCATCGATGGTACCAATGATCTTCTGTATATCATCTGGTAATCTCCTTTTAAAAAAAACCGCCCATCAAGCCACTGCAATAATATTCGGAGCCAGCAAGAATGGACAGTCTGATGCAACAGAGAACCGTTTCTGCGTGTTGACTATGTCGGTACCAGCCACATGGCAGGTTTCGACGTTGTGACAATGATCGGTTGTGCGGACGTGAGCAGGTGATGGATATCCTCACCCCTTGCATCATGTGTTACTTTTGAATCGGCGATGTATATGTATTTCTACGTACTTAATGCACCGTCTGGACCAGTCAATGGTTGAAATATAGCCATTACACAATTACCTTGGTCCCAGGCTCGAGTCCTGGCTGGGCCACCATCACCATTGTAAATCATAGTCTTATGGCGTCGAGAGCAAGAGATTCGAGTCCCCGGGTGTGATCCACTGGGGGGTGCCGGCCCAGAGTCGCCCCATCATGTTTTCCACGGTGAGGAGTGCGGCATAGTGCCCCTATCACGCAATCAGCGGGCTATCGCCTTTTTTGATTTGGCTGCTGTTAAGCTTCAAGCGTGTTCTGATGACGCAGAAATTAGAAATGAAAACAGTCTAGGATTGGATGCTTCAATCCATGACAGGTGTCTTTGCCGTAGGTAGCTGTCCCACACCCTGGCTCCGCTCATGCCCATCTTGCCGGGAAACCCCAGCAGCGTAGCAATCTC
>JBAVKA010000591.1:0-1681 GCA_049688075.1 Gammaproteobacteria bacterium | reverse complement strand
ACTGGCGCGCGCTGCTGCCAAAGCGCGGGCAGTGGCGGACCATGCTGCAGATGCTGAAATTCTACCTGAGCCTGACGCGCGCGCCGCTGCCCGCCTGGTATGCGCACAATCCACTGTGGGCGCCCGTCTACCTGCTGGTGCTGATGCTGCTGGCCGCGTGCGTGGTGAGCGGTTTTCTGCACGCGGCCTCCTACCGGCTGTCCGGTCTGCAGCCCGACACCCTGCATGCCGGCCTGGGCGAGGTGCTTGCGCTTTTCAGCCTCTTTCATGTCATCGCCGCCGCCCTGCATGACTGGAAGGGGGAAGGCGCCCTGGTATCCGCCATGTTCAGCGGCAAACGCTGTTTCCATGTCAATCGCCAGCAGCAGATCGAAAACCGGATGTTGAACACCGGCATCCCGGTCGACATCACGCCGGTCAAACCGGCGGTCAAAAACCCGCAACAGTAGTAACCCCCCTGACGGCGCGCTTCGTCCCGCTCGCAGCCCGTTCAGGTTGGTGCCGAGCCGCGTGATGACAACGGGCGGTGGATGCGTGTCGGGCTTCATACCCGAGATCAAGCTACATAATCCGGGGGTTTCCCCGATTTTTGCAGGAAGTCTAGACACGCCGTTAGTGTCGTAACCGTCGAACGTGCCGCCGGGTACTCGCCAAAAATACATCGTGTCACATCCGTGCAATTCACCCGGGAACTATCGCATCGGGCCATGCTCTAACGGTCGGAATTCGATGAACCCGAGGTCTTGATCCCTTTCCGATATGTGCCAGTGACCCATGAACGAAAAGTCCACGCAGCAATCGTATCGCATTGTTTTCTCCCATTCCCTGCATCGCCTGTACTTACACAGCGGCTTTCCCTGAGCGCCGTGCCCGGCCTCTGCGTTGACCGCAGCAGGCAACGATCGGCCGCCGGGGGATTCGACCCCGACGGCCCAACGTATTCGGTTTTTTTCAAAGGAGTTGAATATGATCCAGATCGAACACCTGACGCGATGCTACGGCGAGTTGACCGCCGTCGACGATGTGAGTTTTTACATCGGCCAGGGCGAGGTCGTGGGGCTGCTGGGCCACAACGGCGCCGGCAAGACCACCATCATGAAGATGCTGACGGGCTTTCTCGAACCGACCGCGGGCGCCATCCGGGTCGACAACCTGCGCATCGGCGAGGACATCCGCGCCATACAGAACCGCATCGGCTACCTGCCGGAGAACTGTCCGCTCTATCCGGAGATGACCGTGATCGACTACCTGGATTACCAGGCCGGACTGCATGGCGTAACGGACTACAAGCGTGCGCACGCCGTGGCCCGGGCGATCCGGCGCACGGCGCTGCGGGAAAAGGCGGCTGACACCATCCAGACCCTGTCGCGCGGCTACCGCCAGCGCGTCGGGGTAGCCCAGGCGATCCTGCATGAGCCCGCCATCGTGATCCTGGACGAGCCGACCAACGGCCTGGATCCCACCCAGATCCTGCACATGCGCGAACTGATCCGCGAGCTGGCGCAGGAGTCCACCGTGATCGTCTCCACCCACATCCTCCAGGAAGTCCAGGCGGTCTGCGAGCGGGTGCTGATCCTGCGCGCCGGCAGGCTGGTGCTGGATTCGCGACTGGACGCCCTGCAGTCGGGGCGGCGCCTGCTGGTCAGCGTGGATGGCGAGTCCACGGCTGCGCTCACCGGGG
>JBAVKA010000590.1:0-1740 GCA_049688075.1 Gammaproteobacteria bacterium | reverse complement strand
CGCGGCATCGCCTACGGCCTGGTCGCGCCGCTGTTCGACCAGGGCAGGGTCGCCGCCAATCATCTCGCCAGCCTGGGCTATGCCCGCTACGAGGGCTCGGTGACCTCCACCAAACTCAAGGTCACCGGTATCGACCTGTTTTCCGCCGGTGAATTCAACGAAACCGACGGCGACGAGGTCCTGATCATGCAGGACTCGGCCGCCGGCAGCTACAAGAAGCTGGTGGTGCGCGACAACCGCATCCGGGGCGCCGTGCTCTACGGCGACACCATCGACGGCAGCTGGTACTTCCAGTTGATGCGCGAAGGCACCAGCATCGCCGACTTCCGCAAAAGCATCCTGTTCGGCCAGCACGACCTGGGTGATGCAGGGCACGGCGACGAAACCCGCGTCATGGCCCTGCCGGAATCCGCCGAGATCTGCGGCTGCAACGGCGTGTGCAAGGGCAACATCGTCAAGGCCATCACCAAATTCGGACTGTTCACGCTGGAGGATGTGCGCGCCCACACCAAGGCTTCGAGTTCCTGCGGCTCCTGCACCGGCCTCGTGGAGGCGCTGCTCTCCGGCACCGTCGGGGAAGGCTACGACGCCGCGCCCAGCAAGCAGCCGCTGTGCAAGTGCACCGACTACAGCCACGACGAGGTGATCGCCGCGATCCGGACCAACGAACTGAAGAACATGGACGCGGTGCGCGGCTTCCTCGAATGGAAGACGCCCGACGGCTGCCACGCCTGCCGCCCGGCGCTCAACTACTACCTGCTCGCCCGCTGGCCGGGCGAATACCGTGACGACGCCCAGTCGCGCTTCATCAACGAACGCGCCCACGGCAACATCCAGAAGGACGGCAGCTACTCGGTGGTGCCGCGCTTCTTCGGCGGGCTGTGCAAGCCGGACGAGCTGCGCGCCATCGCTGATGCCTGCGACAAGTACCAGGTGCCCGAGGTCAAGGTCACCGGCGGGCAGCGCATCGACATGTTCGGCGTGAAGAAGGAGGACCTGCCGCGGATGTGGTCCGATCTCTCGCAGGCCGGGCTGGTGTCGGGACACGCCTACGGCAAGGCGCTGCGCACGGTGAAAACCTGCGCCGGCAAGAACTGGTGCCGCTTCGGCACGCAGGACTCGACCGGGCTGGGCGTCGCGCTGGAGATGATGACCTGGGGCTCGTGGATGCCGCACAAGTTCAAAATGGCCGTCTCCGGCTGCCCGCGCAACTGCGCCGAGGCCACCATCAAGGATTTCGGCGTAGTGTGCGTGGACTCCGGCTACGAGCTGCACGTCGGCGGCAACGGCGGCATCAAGGTGCGCGTGACCGACCTGCTCGTCAAGGTCGACACCGAGGCGGAGGTAATGGAGTACTGCGCCGCCTTCATCCAGCTTTACCGCGAGGAGGCACATTACCTGGAGCGCACCGCCCCGTGGGTGGAACGGGTTAGCCTGAGCTACATCAAGCATCGCGTTGTGGATGATGAAAATGGACGCAAGGAACTCGCTGCGCGCTTCGAGTACTCCCAGCGCTTCGCCCAGGTCGACCCCTGGAAGGAACGCGCCGGGGGCGCCGAACGTCACGAGTTCACGCCGCTGCGCATCACCGGCTGAGCGTGGCATGAATCGACGACTTTTTCACCGCAGAGACGCAAAGAACGCAGAGAAAAGAATGGTTACCGCAATACATTCGAAATCAACCCGGCGTAGGAGCGGGCTTGCCCGCGAACCGATTGATTCCATCGCGTTGTCTTCGCG
>JBAVKA010000589.1:0-1681 GCA_049688075.1 Gammaproteobacteria bacterium | reverse complement strand
TATGGCATGCTCGATGACATGCATGGCGAGATCCGCTCCGGTCTTGAGCATCAGCAGCAGGACCAGCGCGACCGGATCATCACCGGCAATGGGTCCACCCAGCACGATCACGAGGTTCATGGGGATGATGCGCGCATAGGGAAAGAACATGAGGGAGCTGATGTTCGGAACCGCGCGGTCGCGTTCCCGGTTGAATCGGTAGGAAAAGCGGTGAGTGAACCAGAACGCGAGTATGCAGAGCAACACGCCGGTCACCGGGAAGCCAGGGTGGATGCGGAAAGTGGTCAGAAGAAATACCCCATAGACCAGGTGGAACAGCCCGTAGTGCAGGGCAAAACACACAGCGGTGCAGCGCTGCGTTTCACATGTGGGCTCAACCGGCCGGATGCTGCGTATGAAACCGTCTGTGGAGAAGCGGTCAAGATCGACAATGCGGTGCACATTGTAGTAACCGATAACCACACTCTGGCCCCAGTAGATCCACAGCAGATCGGTGATATTCCATTGCTGCAGCACGGCCAATACGATGGTTGCCAGATTGGTGATCAGCAGAAACGTCAGCGATCTGTCGCTGTAAAGCAGGCCTGCCCGATGGATCGTACCGCTGCTTTGCATCCTGATATGCCCTGTCCCGGCGCTGAATTCTGCGCCCTTGTGTTGTTTTCGGCGGTTCTGCTGAAAATTGAACGAAACAGGAGGCCCCGGCTGTTGCTTTCGAACTACAATTGCCTTAACAGCGCTTTGACGCAGGAGGAAACCATGATGAGAATGAGTATTCTGAGATTGACCGTCATGCTGGGCATGCTGTGCAACCTGTCGCCCGCCGCGGCCGAGGAGGCGCTGGTCAGTTTCAAGGCGCTCACCCCCGAGACCGCACTGCAACTGGCCCAGGCCACCCTCAAGGCGTGCCGCGATAAGGGCTACCAGGTCGCGGTAGCCGTCGTCGATCGCGCAGGCACACCGCAGGTAATGCTGCGCGACCGCTACGCCGGTGCTCACACCCCGGGGACGGCCACCCGCAAGGCGTGGACCGCGACCAGCTTCCGCGCCAATACCCTTTCGCTCGCAGAGGAAACCCGGGCGGACAAGCCACAGTCCGGAGTGCGCTTCGTTGACAACGCGCTCATGCTCGGCGGCGGCGTGCTGGTGGAAGCCGCCGGTTCGACGGTGGGCGCAGTGGGGGTATCCGGCGCCCCCAGCGGGGAACAGGACGACGCCTGTGCCAGGGCCGGCGTCGCCGCCATCGAAGAGAATCTCATGTAACGGTCACTGATAAAGCGGGAGCATCCCGCCATGGCACTTACCCGGTGCCCGCTTTAACGGCGACGGAGTAGTATAGCCGCATCGGCACAAGACCTCGGGTCCTGGATCGGTCATCGAGGTCATCATGGCGTGCAGCGGCCTGCCGACAGGATCGCGCGGGCCACCTGATCAACAGGGTGATGCGCGGTTAACCGTAGTGAATCCGCGACCGTTGCGTTACCGGACATCGGCAATCGGGGATGGTATCCGCCGATATGCCTTCCATGCGCGCAGTGCCAACTGCAGCCGACAGACAAGAGGGTGAACTCAATAGGTCTCCGCCTGGGCCTGGCCGTAGCGCCAGGAGCCATCCGGCTGCAGACAGGCCGTGCCATAACCGTCCACCTGTTTGCCGCCGACCATGATCTTGGACCGGTAC
>JBAVKA010000588.1:0-2061 GCA_049688075.1 Gammaproteobacteria bacterium | reverse complement strand
GTCCAGAGTCCTGATCCTGGATCCCACGTATGGCGAGTATACGCATGTGCTTGATAAGATAATCCAATGCAAAGTTGAGCGCTTCTTGCTACATCGAAGTAATGGTTACCGCGTAGACCTGGAATTGCTAAGAAAGAAACTCTCGGAAGGCTTTGACCTTTTTGTGTGGGTTAATCCGAACAGTCCGACGGGCGTACACGTGCCGAAATCTGACGTAGAAGCCGTGTTAAAAGAATCATCTGGATGCGGGCGCGTATGGATTGACGAGACCTATGTTGATTATATAGGGATTGAACACTCCCTTGAGGCATTTGCAGCGAAAAGTGAAAACGTATTAGTTTGCAAGTCGCTGTCCAAGGTCTATGCACTGAGTGGTTTGCGTGTTGCCTATCTTTGTGCATCACCTCACCAGCTCGAAAGCCTTAGAGTTATAACCCCGCCCTGGTCGGTTAGCCTTCCAGCGCAAATTGCTGCAACGCATGCTTTGAAGTCACATGGCTATTACAGAATGCGGTATCGGGAAACACATAAACTACGTACGGAATTGATTGGTGGTCTGCGTCATCTCGGCATTTCCGAAATCATACCAGGGTGTGCCAACTTCGTGATGTTTCACTTGCCCATGGAATGTGATAGCGCTCGTTCCATCGTACAAAAGTGCAGAGCACATGGACTCTATCTTCGCGACGCAGCCGGGATGGGTTCAACAATTGGAAGTCGAGCTATCCGGATTGCTGTGAAGGATGCAGAGACAAATCAGCGTATGCTAAACGTGCTCGAAAACGTTCTTGCTCTGCGAGCTGCTCCATGACACATCCCCCTTTCATGCATCCTCGCCTTGCGCTCCGCAACGGAATACTTGATGTGGTCAGAGGTGGACTGCCCACCGAAGCATGGAAGTTATTACAGCATGATTATATTGATGATGATGTACAGAATATGTATTTTCCACAATATCAATACAATTGATATTTTGATATGTTCTCCATAAACAAGAATTAACAAATGGAAATCGGCCAGATGTCATGTTTAGAATGAGGCTGTGCGATAACTTCGTTTGTTAGAGTGGACCGGACGCGCGAATCAGTTCATTGCGGCCACGCCGAGGTTGGCTTTCGCAACCCCCTACGCTGTCATATGATTCAATACTCTTCGACTGCCCGGTTAAAGACGAAAAAGTGACTTAGGCAATAAAAAATACGTTCGTGCATCAGGCGGGTGTGTTCACACTAGAAGCATGGATACCGCAGCGGGATCCAGATTGTAAAACTCGCAAATAATTCTATCCAGCACATTGAGCTCAATCAATACCCGGACGCTTCAAGGTTCAATGCAAGCCCGGGGCAGGTTTCGCTGCAAACAACAGATAGCACATTTGTTATTGAGCAATCGACATGAAAGCTGAGTATGTACGTCCAAAAGAAAATGACGAGTTCTACACGCTGGAAAACTGCAGGATACTCGAATCGTGGAACCGACAGGATGACGACGCAGTATCGATCGCGCGGGCCCGTCTCGAGAAAGGCCAGAAGACACGCGCACACTCTCTTCGTGACACAGTTGAGCGGTATCTGATCATCGAGGGCGAAGCGATAGTGCATATAGAGGGGCTTGAGGAGATAAAGGCAAAGCCTGGCGACGTTTTTGTTATCCCACCGAATGTAATACAGTGGGTCGATAATACTAATGGCCACAAAGATTTTGTCTTCTACACCATATGCACACCACGTTTCAAGCCGGAGGTATATTGCGATCGGTAAATCAAGGACGGAGTCGAATTACCAATCCGGGGAATGTTAACAAACGTCCCTCGGTGTTTGTGGTCCGTGTAGATTGGCTTTACTTGCTGTTGATATCTCATAGGTTGAACTTCAACAGGCTGACTTAAAAGACGACTACTTTTCCGTTCACGCTTTATCACAGAAGACCAAAGTTCTTAAATAAAGTAAGGCTGCAATGTGGATATAGAGCAAAGTGCGGTATCAACCCTTATTTGCCTTATGTAACAGCAAAAACCCAATCAATCCAGTGCTGATGACAAAAACCGTATTCTCTATACCG
>JBAVKA010000587.1:0-1820 GCA_049688075.1 Gammaproteobacteria bacterium | reverse complement strand
TGAGGATCTGCGGCAGTTCATGGGCGTTGTCCCGGGTCGGGGTGAAGCGCATGCCGACCTTGATGCCGGCCTGGTGACAGAGGCGGATGGCGTGCAGCGAAGCGTCGAAGGCGCCCGCTTTCCGGCGGAAGCGGTCATGGGTGTCGCGGAGTCCGTCGATGCTGATGCCAACGTAGTCATAGCCGACCGCAGAGATGCCCCCGATGCGGCTCTCATCGATGAGCGTGCCGTTGGTGGACAGTCCGACAAAGAAGCCCAGCGCTTTCGCACGCCGGGAGATGTCGTAGATGTCCGGGCGCAGCAGCGGTTCGCCGCCGGAGAGGATCAGCACCGGCACCCCGAAGTCGCGCAGATCGTCCATGACGGTGTAGACCTCGGCAGTGCCCAGCTCGCCGGGAAAGTCGATATCGGCCGAGATCGAATAGCAGTGCTTGCAGGTGAGATTGCAGCGGCGGATCAGGTTCCAGATGACCACGGGGCCGCTCGGCTTGCGCGATGCCGCTGGAGAAGTCTCCGGCGGCTGCGCCAGTGCGTGCAGATAGTGCGAGATGCGAAACATGTCAGCCTCCCAGGCGCAGCCCGGTTTTTTTCAGGATGCGCGTGCTGAACAGGATGTCGAAACCGCGCACACGCTCGCCCAGTTGTTCCGCGATCCGCCCGATTTTCTGCCGGACCTCGTCCTGACTGTGACCGTGCACCATCGCGAACAGGTTGTACGGCCAGTCCGGCAACTGCCGCGGTCGATGATAGCAGTGGCTGACGATATCGAGCTCGCCGACCTCCCGGCCGACTGCGGGCATGAGATCATCCGGTACGTCCCATACCGACATGCCGTTGGCGACGTAGCCCAGGCGATAATGATTAGGCACCACGCCGATGCGGCGGATGCGCCCGTCGGCCAGCATGGCGGTGATACGTTCCATGATCCGTTCGGGCGTTTCCCCCAGTTCACTCGCCAGCCAGTGGTAGGGCCGTGACACCAGCGGCAGGCCCGCCTGGGTGGCGAGCACGATGCGCCGATCCAGTTCGTCCAGGGACTCGCGTCGCTGGGTCGGGACCGTGTTGTGTGCGTCCTCAGACGTGGAAATGCAGCCCGACATAGAATTCTTCCATTTTCGGCAGGTTGTATACCTTCAGTCCGGTATCCGACTCGATGCGTTGCAGGGTCGTTTCCAGCGCCTGCGGCGACTCGGTCGCCAGCACGAACCACATGTTCATGGCATGGTTGCGCTGGTAATTGTGCGCGACCTCGGGCAAGGCGTTGACCTGCGCAGCAATCGTCTCGAAACGTTCCGGCGGTACCCGCATGGCGCACAGGCTCAGGGCGCCGCCCAGATGTTCGGCGTGAAACATCGGGCCGAAGCGTGTCAGCAGGCCATCCTCCAGCATGCAGCCCAGGCGCGTGATCAGCTCGCTTTCGGTGCTGCCGAGGCGCACCGCCATTTCGCGGAACGGGTACTCGCACACCGGGAAATCGCCCTGCAACTCATTGATGATGCGGCGGTCGAGCGCGTCCATCAGCGTCCCGGCCGGTAGTGTGCGCCGCGCTGCTTGAAGCGCCGCCCGCTGAACAGTACCGCGTGCCGGATATCGCCGAGCCCGAGCGCTTCGACCAGACGGGCGATGCAGGCGCATACATCATCGCGGTCCTGGCCATGTACCATACAGAAGAGATTGTAGGGCCAGTCCGGGAGGCGTCGCGGACGCTGGTAGCAGAGCGTCACGCAGTCGATATCGCCGAGTTGCCGTCCGATCCGGTCCACCCGATCATCGGGTATGTCCCACACCACCATCGCATTGGCGCGGTAGCCCAGTTCGTG